>MVRK01000128.1 GCA_002067365.1 Methanosaeta sp. PtaU1.Bin060
ACATTAGCCCTCTCGGCAAAGCCCTCTTTCTCCCTGAAGAGCCCATAGAGGGCTGCCACGCCGCCATGCGGCCAGAAATCCGAGAGCATGGGGGTGTTGACCACACCGAGGCACTCAGACCAAGCCCGCTTTGACTGCACCGAATCCACGCTGATGCCCACTGCCACTGTATTCAGAGATTCGAATGTCTTCCTGTTCGCCTCAAGGGACCTCATCTGAGCAGCGCAGACGGATGTCCAGGCCAGGGGATGAAAGGATAAAAGCACCCTCTTTCCTTTTTGCTCGTGAAGCCTGAAATCCTTCCCGCTCTGGTCCTTCAAGGAGAAATCTCTGGACCCATCCCCAGGGCGAATCCTCTTGGCCCTCGTCTCAGGACTCCTCTCAGCCATCTTCCAAACTCCTTTTCGGCTGCACAAGACTATAAAAATGAGACTGGTCGCAGAATGCTTGCGGGGCTATGGATGCACCATTGACAACAGGCACCTCGATGCAGCCAGATGTCTGTATCTAGCTACAGGCTTGAGCCCATCTGCGCCGTCCTTTGCGAGTTGCTGAGATCGATGAAGATGCCAGTCAGCCGTCCCCCGCTCAGATAACCGTAGACTGGATAGCTGCCAGGGCCAGGCAGGAACTGAAGGCTGTTGCCGGTATCTCCGACCAAACCGAAGCTGTTGCCGACATTCAGGTATCCGATGATCCTGTAGCTGGAGTAGGGCCTTACAGTGAAGCTCTGCCATGAATTCGCAGGGAAGGATGACTCGAAGGGCTCTCCGCTTATCCAGGGCTTACCGATTCCCATATTGAAAAGATCTTCAGCCGCTTTTTCTCCAGGTCGGTACTCGATTCCCGATGCCATGATGGGGGCCAGGACGGCCAATACCGAGATGACCAGCACGGCTTTTCTTAACGATATCATCTCAAATTCACCTCTCAACCAGATGTTGCTATCTTTAGACGACATCAGATATACCAGAGACTGCGGGTTTGGCGTGCTGTCCACTGGATCAAGGGGCTGCTGTGAGGCCCACGATATCTGAGGCGGCTCCGCGAATATCGATGATCATCGACCCCGACGCCCGATACAGTCTCTTTATAGATCCAGATACAGTGGCCCGTTCCATCTGAGGTCCGTCCCCGAATCCCGCCAGAAGAACGCCAGGCGCCCTTCGACCTGGGCCGCAAGCTCAAGATGTCCAGGCTCGCCGAAGTTGCTCTGGATCAGGGACACGCCATCCACCTTCCCTGCATTCATCCCGAACATGAGGGGCCCATACCAATGGAGCTGCGGATCATCGTTGTCGCGCCAGAAGTATCCAAGGCCGCCCGATGCCAAGGGCACCACCAGATCGAAGTTGCCCTTGCCTCCGAAGTTGCTCTGGATCATGGAGGGCGTTCCGGAAACACCAGTGGCGATGATCTCGGGCCCGTGCCACTTCAGCTCTTCGCCCAACTCACCCCAGAAGAAGGCGAGCTGATCTCCAGTCCGCGCCACGATCTCGAGATGCCCCGGCTCGCCGAAGTTGCTCTGAATCATGGTCACTGAATCGAAGACTCCCGCATCGGTGGCAAATTCCAGTGGCCCGCACCAGGGCAGGGCAGGATCGTCGTTGTCCCTCCAGTAGTAGGAAAATCCACCACTGGCTCTTGGCACCACCAGATCGAAGTTGCCCCTGCGCCCGCAGTCGCCCCAGACCAGGGCAGGGTTTCCCGAGAAGATGGGGACCAGGGACTTCTCAGAGATGCGTCTCGGGCCGTACCAGCCCAGGAAGGATTCTCCGTCACGCCAGAAGTGCATCAACTCATGTCCACCCCGGTCTGCGGCCACCAGCTCAAGGTTGCCCTTCTCCCCGAAATCCCCCTGAATCAGGGAGACTCCATCGAGGCGGCCCGCATCGGCGCCGAACTCCACAGGTCCATTCCAGGGAAGCTTCTCATCATCGTTGTTCCGCCAGAAATAGGCTATGCCGCCCGCTGCCAGAGGCACGACTAGCTCGAAGTTGCCCCTGATTCCATAGCTGCTCTGCAGGAGCGAAGGCGTTCCCAAAAATGGCCCGCGTGAAGCGGACTCTGCTGACGCAATCACAGTTTCAGGCCCTTTTGAGACCTTCACATCCTCCCCCAAAGGTTCAGGCTTCTCACGCAACCTTCTCCTTCTATGCGTAGCGACAACATCAGATTTGCCCTTTGTCGAATTCTTTCGGCTTTTTCCTCGCATCGCCTTTTCCCTTTCCCGGATCTTTGGGATCGCAAGGTTCATGCCTGTCGAGAAAGATCCATGACTTCCAATTATATATTTGCATTACTACTACTTGAACATTGCCTCATACATTCTGAATTTCGCCGAACAATCGATGTGCTCTGCCGGTTCAAGATCGATGCCCGAGTGCAGAAATTGGGACAAAGCTGGATATGAGACATCTTCGCCTGCAGCTACATAATCTTTATATTCAATATAAACATATAAAGCTCTGAGGGAATGGGATGGAGCTTCGGCTTGACAACTACATCTTGAAGGCATTTCTTGCTTCGGGCCTCCTGGCCCTTGTGATGATGGGATTGGCCCTGGGGCTGATTCAGCTCTTCAGATATGGGCTCTCGCTTCCGCAATCCATCCTTCTCATCATGGCAGCGATAGCCTTCGTGCTCTCTGCATCCTTCTTCGAGAGGTACGAGGTTGGGTCGATCATGTGGTCGCTTCTCGTATCGCTCATAGTCACTCTGATGCTGACACTTCTCTCCGAGGGATTCATCTATGCTTTAACAATGAACAGGTTGCCCTGGGAGGAGCTCCTCTCGGGCCTTGCGGTCAGCATGATAGTCTCCATGACGCTTCTAAATTACCTGAAGAGAAGTCTGGGCGAGATCGAGTATTAGCATATTCATTTCAAGATTTGCATCTGATGATAAAACTCTGATGATGATGATGATGATGATGATGATGATGATAAGCACCTCATGAGAATATAGTGTTCACTCTATGGTGTTCACTCAAGATTTGAAAACTAATGATCGCTATGCATCCGCTTGATCGATGAGCGAATAAGTGTTGATCATTGAGCTAAACACTATAAATTGAAAAATAAGGATCTGACCTGAAGGTCGGATCCCAACTCAAGTCTAGGCAGCAGTGACCAATCCTAATAGGGGCCAACTTTAACCAGTACTGGACGCTCTGTGGAAGCAGCTATATACCAGGGATCTTCCAGCAGATTGGTATTATTGCTTATCTGGGACGTGTTCATGCGTCTCGCTAATTCGCTTGGGGTTACTTCATCCAGCACAATGGGTGATAAGGCGCTGTTGGGGTTGATCAGATATCCAGGGCCCGGCTCCATCAGTTTACCATTGACGAGCATCTGGCCCTTGGGAAGGTTTCCCCAATCCCATAGACCTGAGGATTGTGGAACAACGTTCTTATTTCCGAAATTTTGGAGCCATACTTTCCCATAGTCTCCGCCGAGGTAAGTCGGCGCAGCCAGAGCAGGGGTAGCCAGGAGTGCGATTACGAGCACTATGAGTATGTTTTTCACTCAACCATTCCTCCCGGGCATGCTTCAAACCTCTTGGGATAAAAGAGTATTCCAAGGAATGCAGCTTATGCATTGTAGCTTGCGGGCGAATCAGCATGA
>MVRK01000129.1 GCA_002067365.1 Methanosaeta sp. PtaU1.Bin060
TGTTCGCGTCCGAATCCTCGCGCGCCTAGCTCTGCTGCGCCATTCATGAGCTGTGCCAGAACCTCGGACCTCTCTTTTCCTGTGGCGAGCAGAGAAAGGACTGGCTCGCCCTTCATGATTCGCGAGCCAGGCCTCGGCACATCCGCAACGCATGCTCCACTCAGGTCTTCATAGATCTGCAAATCCCTCGGAGCAAAGACTATGGCCCTGCCAGCGGCCTGACGCGGGCGCGGCACTTCTGGAAGCCTATCCTCGAAGGCATCCATGTGAGCCTGGAAGACGTTTAAGCCCGTGGAGAGCTCGACTGTGTCGAGGCTTCCCTGGAAACGCGGATTGACCTCGACGACGACTGGCCCCTTTTCTGTCAGAAGGAAGTCGACGCCGTTGCAGCCCACCAGGCCGAGCCTGCAGACGATCTCCTCGGCCATTTGTGCCAGGCCGGCCGTTTGAGGCTCCAGGGGCGTTATGTTGCCGCTATACCTGAAGCCCTCCGCACCCGACCAGGCTGTCCCGATGAGCTGCTCATTGGCAGCCAGGGCCCGAGCCTCGCTCTTCGTCGAGACGACAGAAACGCTTGCTGGCGTGCCCCGGATCCACTCCTGAAATATCAGACCCTTTTCAGCGGGAAGAGCAGCCTCGCCTTGGAGAAGCCTGCAGCCCGCACCCCCTGCACCCTTGCGGGGCTTGGCCATTGCTGGATATGAGATGTTTTCGGAGGACTGAGTGGTGGGAATGAATGGGAAGCCTTCCCTCTCCAGCCAGAGCGCCAGCCAGAGCTTGTCAGAGACCCGGGCAGCCAGATCCGGCGGGTTGTTCAGGGCACGAACGCATCTCACCTTCGCCTCCTCAAGCCCTGGGCCGAGGACGAGGGCGTCGGGATGAAAAAGCTCGACAAAAGAGTTGACCTTCTCATCGATTCCTCCAGGGTTTTCCTGGACGAAGAGGGCCGTCTTGGAGGCGCACCTACAAAGGTCCAGGTCGGAGTAGCCATCGACGGCGAAGACCTCATGTCCCGCCCTGGCAGCGGAGCAGGCGATGTGCCTCACATTGATGCCTATTATTAATATTTTCATAGAAAAATTCTCATGATTGCATCATTATTTTTCCAGGCGATCCTCGGGAACTATCACCCGCTTTCCCCGAGCTGAGGGAACGATCTTCAGCCCGCCCGGAAAATCCCTTTCAAGCTCCTCTCCACGAAAGAGCCTGTCGAGGAAGACAGAGAGAGCCGCCACCTCGGAGTGCGGCTGGCTTCCCACGGCCACATTCCAGTCAGCCAGGTCGTACATCTCAGCAGGGACCTTCTCTGCGCCCACGACGACCATGAGGGCCTCACAGCTGCGGATATCGTCGATCACCTCTGCCAGCTTTGAGCCGTACATGGTGAGATGCACGACCTTTCCGCCCGCCTCCTTCCAGCGCAGGGCCTCGCCCCTCCAGCTCACGTCAGCAGTGAGGCGAAAGCCGCCGCCCCAGCGCTCTCTCACGTCTTCCAGGCTCTCCTCGACGCTTGGGTCACGCCCTGTGAGGAGCATCTCCTCGGCTCCGAAGGCACGGGCCACGAGGCCGACGTGGGTGGTGATCCTCTTGTCCCTCTCAGGTCGGTGGCCAAGGCGCAAGACGACGACTCTCATCGCTTTAGGGGAGGCGGGCCTCTTATTTAGCGTCTCCCCTGATCTCTGCAAAATAGCTAAATTCCATGTGTGCATCTTTTGAGGGGATGAACCAGTGCGAGAGATGCGGGGGCAAGGGGGATCTGGTGGTGGGAGAGAAGCCCTGCCCCAACTGCGGCGGCAGCGGAAAGACAGAATCGATAAGCCTCGGTGAGGCGTCTGAGGGCGAGATGAAGGAGCTGATCGAGCGCGGCGCTGCCAGGTGCAGCATCTGCCACGGCACAGGCAAGATACCCGTGACGGAGCCCTGCGACGCCTGCGGCGGCCTCGGTCGCGAGTACCGTTGTGTTGTCTGTGGTGCCAGGCTCAGCAACAGGGGTGAGGTCTGCGAGCGCTGCTCCAAGAAGCCCCTGGTGCACATGCTGGACGACTCATGCGACTCGCGTGACCTTGTGGTAGGGGAGATCTACCAGGGAAAGGTCTCCGGCCTGGCGAACTTCGGGGCATTTGTGGATCTCTGCGAGGGGGTGAGGGGCCTCGCCCACAACAAGTATCTCAAGACGAGGCCGGAGGCCGGTGAGACAATCTTCGTCACAGTCCGCAACATCCTTCCCAACGGGAACCTCGAGCTGGAGCCTGTGGATCTTAAGGAGTACAATACTGTGGAGGTGGAGAAGGAGCTTCCGCTCTCGAAGGCAGCAGAACTGGACGGCCTGGTCGGAAAGCTCGTTATGATCAAGGGGGAGGTGATCCAGGTCAAGCAGACGGGCGGTCCCACGATCTTCACCATCGCCGACGACAGCGGCCTGGTCTTCTGCGCCGCCTTCGAGCGCGCCGGCGTTCGCGCCATGCCCGAGATCGACACAGAGATGATGGTGCGAATTTTGGGCGAGGTCAGCCGTCGCAACAACCAGATTCAGATTGAGATCAAATCCATGAAGCGCCTGTGGGGCGGCGACGCATCTCTGGTCAAGGACTTGATAGAGCAGGCGATAGACCGCCGTGCCGAGCCCGCAGCTACTGAGTTCCTGGTGGAGAGCGAGGTGATGAAGCGGCTCCAGCCAGCCATGAAAGCAGTGGCCAAGGAGATCAGAAGGGCGGTCCTCAAGTCAAGGCCGATCGTGGTCCGCCACCACGCCGACGCAGACGGGATTACGGCTGCCGTGGCGATCGAGACGGCGATCCTGCCGCTGATCAAGGAGTCAGGCGGCCCCGATGCCGAGTACTACAACTACAGGAGGGCTCCGAGCAAGGCCCCCTTCTATGAGCTGGAGGATGTGACAAAGGACCTGGCCTACGCCCTGGAGGACAACACCCGTCACGGCCAGAAGATGCCTCTCATCGTCCTGATGGACAACGGCTCGACTGAGGAGGATGTTCCTGCCATGAGGCAGGCCCAGGTCTACGGCCTGGAGATGCTTGTGGTGGATCACCACCATCCTCACAAGATCGTGGACCAGTTCCTAATAGCCCATGTCAACCCGGCCCATGCCGGAGGCGACTTCGGGGTCACCACAGGCATGCTCGCAACCGAGATTGCCAGGATGATATACCCTGGGATCGAGGGGAAGATCAGGCACTTCCCTGCGGTCTCTGCTGTGGGCGACAGAAGCGAGGCCCCCGAGGCTGGGCGCTACATCAGCCTCGTCGAGGATAAGTTCCGAAAGGAAGACCTCAAGAAGATCGCCCTGGCCCTGGACTATGAGGCCTTCTGGCTGCGGTTCAACGAGGGGCGCGGCCTCATCAACGACATCCTATGTCTCGGGCGGCTAGACAGACACCAGAGGATAGTCGATCTTCTATGCGAGCAGGCGAACGCTGCGATCGACGAGCAGCTGAGGGCCAGCATGGGCAATGTGAAGTCCACCAAGCTGCCGAACGGCGTTATCATGAATGTCCTCGATGTCGAGAACTTCGCCCACAAGTTCACCTTCCCGCCGCCAGGCAAGACATCGGGCGAGGTGCATGACAGGCTCTGCCAGAAGTTCGCGGGAAAGCCGGTGGTCACCATCGGCTATGGCCCTGACTTTGCGGTGCTTCGCTCGCGCGCAGTCCTGATGAACATCCCTCAGATGGTCAAGGAGCTGATGGAGGAGATTCCGAACGGAGGCGTCTCGGGCGGCGGGCACCTCGTCGTCGGCTCGATCAAGTTCGTGGGGGGCATGCGAAAGGATGTTTTAGCCAAGCTTGCCGAGAAGATCGCCTCATGCGCAGTACAGGAGGTTCCTGCTGCAGGGAATGCGGGTGCCCAGGTGTAGACGAGAGACTTTATAGGCGATCTCCAATACGCTCAGAGGCGATCCAGGATCTAGTGTGGCCAGGCCTCACAGGATCCACTTCATCCCTTAAATGAATAGCTGATAGCTTTTTTCGGGCAGATGTCCGCACAGCAGCCGCAGAGTATGCACTCTGCCACTTCCAAATTCCCCTGTCGGACCATAGTGCTCACATCTAGCCCCATGGGGCAGCTCCCTGAGCATTTCTTGCAGTCGGTGCACAGGCCTGCGTCAGCCGAGAGGTGAAGCGCTGGCCAGCGGACAAGATCTCGGATCTGCCTTCCGATGATCGCAATCACAGCTATCGGGCAGAAATAATGACAAAAGCCGCGTTTTCCACCGATTATGGCAAACGCCGTGACGAAGGTGATCTGGGCCAGGTATATCGTGTATGCTCCCTGTCTTGCGATAGAGATCCCGTGATCTGTGTAATAGAAGAGATCGACATCTGTAAATCCTCCTGCAGAGCGAATTGCGGCTATGAGGGGGATGAAAATAACCAGAAGGAAGATGATATATTTCAACCAATTCAGCTTTCCCATACTGATGGGCTTATTATTTATCTGGAAGTAAATCTCCTGGAGGCCGCCCGCCGGGCAGAGCCACCCGCACCAGAGACGCCCAAAAAATAACGAGCCAACGAAGATGAGCATGAAGACAATCAGGCCGCCGGTGATGATCCCTTTGGATGCGCCTTCAATTATTATGGGACAAGATATATAAACAAATGTGACAGGCAACAGCACGAATGATAAAATTATCAACGCCTTCCTTATCCTCTGCCGATTTATGGAGGCTTCCATACATACCAGGTTCGTTGCTTATGATATTTAATAGTGCTTCACTGATCTGATCATATTACGATCGCGTGCAGCCTCTTAATGCCCCCATTTGACAATTTCCCACAGGCGGGTATGCCACACTGTATCGCTATGTCTTTGTGGAGCCTCAGGGGGTGTTTGACTGCTCGAGCACAGAGGAGCCGTCCGGCCTCCTGGGCAGCCGCTCCAGGTCGAAATTGATCCTGATCTTCTCCTTGTCAGCATCAATTGAGGCGACTGCCAGATGAAAGATGTAGCGGGATGTCCTGCGTCCCTCGGGGATGCTCAGCTTGTGCTCCCTGCGGAGCAGGACTGCGCTCGACGCCTGGAGGGCAGGGCTGCTCTGCAGGAAGAGAAGACCCGGCAGGTTGAGACGATGGTGGTCTGTGGCAGGATACCTCTCGCCCATCAATCTACCCAGCTCCTCGCGGCCGATCTGCACCACCTTCTCATTGCTCTTCACGCAAATCGCATTCTCATCCGCATGCACCTCATCGATGTGGGAATGCAGGGCAGAGAGGATGTAGGAATCCCCCTTTCCCCTGCGATCCAGCGGCAGAAGATCTTCCAGCTTTTTCATGAAGGGCTTGAGAAGAGGGCTTGACCCTGCGAAGAGAGCGCCTGGCAGGTTGCGAACTTCTGTTTTGGCAAGCTCTTTGAGATCCTGGCGGCCGATCTCGATGGATATCATGAAGGCCACCTCTGCCCTCATCGGATATCTATGTTGGGCCGGATATTGCAGCCATGAGGAGAATGCAGGCGATTTTGAGGGCCATTTGGGCAAGCAAATTGCATTGCAGATGCGTATTGTATGGCAGATTTGATCGAAAATATTTCATGAAGACGATCCATCTAAAAGAGACAAACTCGCGACAAGTTGGCTGAAGAGGAGCCTCTGCTTTTTGTCAGGCTCAGATCCTCAGCGTTCTTCTGCGGATATCATGCGTGGGCCTTGGCCTGCGAGGCTGGCCCGCCAGATTTGCTTCTGCGGTGCCTTAGGGCGTGTCGGGAATGCTTTCCAGCAGCTTCTCCGATCTTGACCCAGTCGCCCGTATCCCCATCTTTCTCGTACTCGAGCTTTACCGCGGACCATGCGCTCTCATGGGAGAGCTTCTCCCTGGAGACATCTTGCATCAGGTCGTTCTCTTCCCAGGCGCTGTTGAATGCCTTCATGTAAAGGGTCTTCGCGCGACTTGGAAGGTTACGCACGCTCTTTGGCAGCTCGCTTATGCTCTCATAGGGCATCAATACACCTCCTGTGTTTGTTGAGCATTTGATAACCTGCTTACTTTGTCCATCCCTCATTAAAAGGCTTTGGTATCCATCTGCCAGATACAGCCAGTGACATCACAGCATGCTGATTATGGATGCCCACGCATCAGGGCATAGATCGAGGTCCGAATTTTGCTGTGAGCCGGGGAGAAATACCCGAACATCCGGAAGATGAACCTCCAGTAGCACAGGGCAACCGAAAGTAATTATCGGGAGAATTGCGAAAGATAGGACCAGAATGGCTGCCACAAAGCTCTCACCCCTGATGGCGCAGTATTACCGGGAGAAGGAGAAGTACCCGGACGCGATATTGCTCTTTCGAGTAGGCGATTTCTACGAGACCTTTGCCGAGGACGCTGTGACAGTCTCACGCGATCTGAACATCACACTGACATCGCGCCAGAGGGACGATGAGGGCAACAAGATCCCCCTTGCGGGCGTTCCCTATCATGCCCTGGAGGCCTACCTGGCCAAGCTCATCCGGGCAGGTCACAAGGTGGCCATCTGCGATCAGGTTGAGGACCCGAAGACGGCAAAGGGCCTGGTAAAGAGGGAGATCACCCGCGTGGTGACTCCCGGAACAGTCATAGAGCCAGCAATGCTCGAGGAAGGCTCAAACAACTTCCTGGCAGCTGTGGTCGAAGAAGGCGGCAGGATTGGGCTTGCCTTCCTGGATGTCTCGACAGGCGAGTTTCTGACCACAGAGATCCCAGAAGAGCGGCTGAGATCTGAGCTGGCCAGGTTCAGGCCGGCAGAGTGCATTGCTCCCTTTGATCTGGAGTGGGACGGCGCACCCAGCCGGGTCCTGGAGGCGGCATGCTTCTCCCAAGCAAATGCCGAAAGGGCTTTGGAGGAGAGGTTTGGGCCCGGATGGGCGGAGGGCCAGAGGCTGAATGAGAGGCCCCTCTCGGCCCGAGCCTGCGGAGCGGTGCTCTCCTACCTTCACAGCCATCACTTCGATCTTCTCGGCCACATCAGCGAGATCAGGATCTACTCGGGCTCCGAGTTCATGGTCCTGGACTCCATCACCCTGCGCAACCTTGAGATCCTCCGAAACATCCGCGACCGCTCCCGCAGGGGAACTCTTGTGGAGTTCTTGGGCGAGACAAAGACGCCCATGGGCTCTCGCACCCTGGCCCGCTGGATTCAGATGCCACTGCTCTCTCTTGAGGAGATCCAGAGAAGGCTGGACGCCGTAGATGAGCTCTTGCACAATGCGCTGCTCCGAAGCAGCCTTGCAGAGGAGCTGAAGGGAGCGGCGGACCTGGAGAGGCTGGCTGGAAGGGTCTCCTGCCGCGCCGCAAACCCAAAGGATCTTGTGGTGCTTATGAGCACCCTTCAGAGGCTTCCTGCGCTGCATATAGCCCTGGAGAAGGTCGGCTCGACCTATCTTCGGGACATCTCCAGCAAGCTGGGCCCGCTGGAGGGCGTAGTGGCGCTGATTGAAAAGTCGATAGCAGACGACCCGCCAGCCCACCTGCGCGAGAGCGGCGTGATCAAAGATGGCTTCGACGAGGAGCTTGATAGGATTCGCGCCCTTCTGAAGGATGGAAAAGGCTGGATCACGCGCCTGGAGAGCTCTGAGCGCAAGAGGACAGGGATAAAATCGCTGAAGGTGGGGTACACGAACGTCTTCGGCTATTATCTGGAGGTCTCGCGGGCCAACCTCAACCTTGTCCCGGAGGACTACATGCGCAAGCAGACCCTGGCGAATGCCGAGCGCTTCATCACCCCGGAGCTGAAGGAGATGGAGTCAAAGGTCGTCTCAGCGCAGGAGAGGGCGTCTGCCCTGGAGCAGGAGATCTTCGGGCGCGTTCTCTCTCGGATCGCGGAGCAAATCAGGGAGATTCAGACGAGGGCTGCGGCCCTTGGGGAGCTGGATGTGCTGCTCGCCTTCGCCACGGTGGCTGCGGAGAACTCCTTCGTCAAGCCCGAGTTCAACTCTGAGGGGAGGATATTCCTGCGTGCATCGCGCCACCCGGTTCTCGACAAGGCGATGAGGGGCGGCTTCGTTCCCAACGATGTACAGCTAGACAATGACAGCAACCGCCTGATCATCCTCACAGGCCCGAACATGGCAGGCAAGTCCACCTTCATGCGGCAAATAGCTCTGTGCGCCATCCTGGCCCAGGCGGGGTCATTCGTTCCGGCGAGCTATGCCTCGCTCTCCCTCGTGGACCGCATCTTCACGCGCGTCGGAGCCTACGATGACCTCTCAGCGGGCCAGTCAACATTCATGGTGGAGATGACGGAGATCGCGAGCATTCTTGGCTCTGCGACGCGCGACAGCCTCGTCTTGCTCGACGAGGTGGGCCGCGGCACGTCCACCTTCGACGGCCTCTCGCTCGCCTGGGCCATCTCTGAGCACCTGCACAACGTCGTGCGGTGCAGGGCGGTCTTCGCCACCCACTACCACCAGCTGACGCAGCTTGAGGGCGTGCTTCCCGGCGTTCGAAACTACAGCATCGCAGTGAAGGAGGAGAAGGGCACAATCACCTTTCTTCGGACTGTCGTTCCAGGTGCGACTGACAAGAGCTATGGCGTGCACGTAGCCCGGCTGGCTGGAGTGCCTGCTGCTGTCACACGAAGGGCAGACGAGATCCTGAGGCAGATAGAGAGGGAGGCGGAGATAGATCCCCTGGCAGGCTCGAAGAAAGGCAGGAAGGCATCGAGATACACCCAGCTCATCTTCTTCGACCAGCCGGACGGGGAGCCAGAGCTGCAGGAGAGGCAGGTGCAAAGCGACCCGGTGGCGGAGGAGATACTTCGACTGGACCTGGATTCCATGACGCCACGAGAGGCGCACGCCAAGCTGGGGGAATACCAGAGGAGGCTGATGGAGAGAG
>MVRK01000130.1 GCA_002067365.1 Methanosaeta sp. PtaU1.Bin060
CCTTTTACCGACAGTAGAATCCTGTTGTAATGCCCTGGCACTCTGCCAGGCCAGGGCGCTCCTCTTCTGAAATCAGGTATTTATCCATCGCACTTATCCTTCGATAAGCAAAGCGGGGTGGAGACCAGGGCGAACTTACGGGCTAAGTGTGCGATTGCAGAGAGGGCATTGGAGATTTGCCCCGCGCTGCATCAAATTATTCCCTTGTGCTGACAGAGAAGACTTTCGCGTGAGAGCGCAGCTGAGATAGAAATCGCACGGCAGAAAGATCATCGGCAGGTTCGCTGTAATTCCCAACAGAATCCGACTGCTCTTTGCTGGCTGTGATGAAACAGGCGGCACTGTATTGTCTTTCCCTTACGAGCTTGCGGCAGAACAGCTCATATCTGACTGCGTAGGAGGCACCTTTGAACTCGGGGAACACATTGAAATGTGGCTCGACAACGCTCACCGGTCTTCTCGACTGGGGGCAATCCTCTAGAAGCAGGAGATAGCCAAGCCAGGGAGCAGGCGAGCTTCGAAAGGCGCCGTCCCGATAGGCTGTCCAGATATCCACCGCGGACCCCAATGCCTCTTCTGTTCGATTATTGAAGTTGTTACCGAATGATGGGCCGATCTGTGATTTCAGCTCGATGGCTGCGAGAAGAACTCCATCGACGACCACAACTATGTCCCATTCCTTGGTGGGCCTGTAGAATCCCGGCAACTCTACAGTCTTCTTCTGAAAAATATTGGTTTCCCTAATCCCAGCATCAGACAGCAGCTCTGCGATCTTTCGCGAAAAGCCATCCATCTGCCTTCCACCGGTAACTGCGCTGCGCGAACCCTGATCGGACTGACCACGCATGCGCTGAGCGTACGCCTGGCGCTCTCTGATTCTCCAGAAATCCCTCACCGCATCAGAAAATATGAACTGATTTATGGCACGCAAGGGGATCTCACTCCTTTTAGCCGGAGAGTATCCAGCGTAAGCTGAGCCTCTTGGAGGGACTTCACCCTCTTGCATGCCATCTCAAAATACTCGGGTTCGATCTCGAAGCCTATGCTGCATCGTCCCCACTTTCCTGCAGCCAAGTTAGTCGTGCCGGTCCCCATGAATGGGTCCAGCACTGTATCTCCCACGAACGAGAACATGCGGACTAGGCGTTCGGCCAGCGCAAGAGGGAATGGCGCAGGATGCTGCCGTGTGGAGGCTCCCCCCAGACACCAAATCTGCTGGAACCACTGCCTGTGGCAGTCCTCAGGGATCACCGAGAGAAGCCTGGCCTCTAAGGAGGGCTGCCGATAACCGCCTGGCTTTCTCTGGAAGAGTATGTACTCTATATCATTCTTTATGATGGCGTTGGGCTCGTAGGGCTTGCCCAGAAAGTTCGTGCACCTGCTGGACTCGAAGCTGGCGTTGGCAATTTTGTGCCAGATTATCGGGGCGAGATTGTCGAATCCCAATCTTCTGCAGTGTTCCTGGATGCTCGCATGAAGTGGATAGACCACGTGCCTTCCAAAGCTGCGCCTCGGAAGACACACGTCTCCTACTACTATCACTAGCCTGCCACCTGGCACAAGGACCCTGAAGACCTGTTCCCAGACGCGATCCAGCCCCATTAGGAATGATTCGTAGTCCTCGACCCTTCCAAGCTGACCATCGCTCATGGGGTACTCCTTTAGGGTCCAGTAAGGCGGCGACGTCGCGACCAGATGGACACTCTTATCGGGTATTTCTTCCATCGCTCTGCTGTCGCCCAAGACCAACCGATGACTGCTAGGGACATTCTTAATTGCAGCGTCTATGGACTGTACTGCCTCAGTGTCCTTGGCGATATTTGGAATCGCCTTCTGGCCATCCCTTTGGGCCAACTCAAACAACTTTTGAGGAACAAGTGAGCGAAGATCCTGCTCCTCCTCACGGGACGTGATGACCAGGGTTTTTGAAGCCATGTCGCTTAATCTTCAATCCTACAAGAATAAAAGATCTGCTGAGGATGAAGGCGAGATTGATTTTCAGAGATCGGGAGGCTGATTCGCTACACCTTTACGCCCACGTCACTGCCACGTCGTCCGTCCTGTAGTTGGGCCTGACCCCTGACTCCTCTATGGGCGTCTGCCTCCCGCTCTTGTGCATGAGAAGCCCCGTATAGGCGATCATTGAGCCGTTGTCCCCCATGAACTTGCGCGGAGGGAGGTAGAACCTAGCCCCGCGCTCCAGGCACATTGTATTCAGCATCTCGCCCAGGCGCTTGTTCGCTCCAACGCCTCCGACCAGCATCGTCTCCTTCTTCTCCGCATGTGCCATAGCCCTCTCAGTCACCTCGACAAGCATGGCGAAGGCCGTCTCCTGGAGGCTGTAGCAGACATCGGCCAGGTCATGCTTCTTTGCAGCCTCTGTCGCTGCCGTGGAGAGGCCCGAGAAGGAGAGGTCCATCCCCTTCACTGTGTAGGGCAGTGGTATGTACCTATTTGCTTTCAAGGCCAGCTCCTCCACCTTCGGGCCGCCTGGATGAGACAGGCCGACGCTTCTGGCAAATTTATCAATGGCGTTTCCGATGCTGATGTCCAGGGTCTCCCCGAAGATCCTGTACCTGCCCTGGCGCAGCGCCAGAACCTGCGAGTTTGCCCCGCTGACGTATATGACCGCAGGATCGCGGGCCCCTGACTGCCACTTGCCCACCTCGATGTGGGCCACGCAGTGGTTGACGCCTAGGAGGGGCACACTGAAGCGCTGCGAGAGCACGCGCGCCGCCGTGGCCACAGTCCGAAGACAAGGCCCCAAGCCCGGCCCCTGGGAGAAGGCGATGGCATCCGGCCTCAGCCCCGATTCGCGAGAGTGGGCCAGCACATCCCCCACGACCTTCGCCATGTGCTCGGCATGATGCTGCGCAGCCTCGCGGGGGTGGATGCCGCCCTTGGCAGGAACATAGGTCGCGCTCTTCTCGTAGAGCACTCCTCTCTCATCCACCAGGGCAGCGCTCAGGTTCCAGGCTGTCCCCTCCAAGCCGAATACTATCATCGCTATTATTGCCTCTGCTTCTGGATTCCTTGTGATCCCTGATGTCTATGCTCTCTAAACATAATCCTGGCCGATGTCCTTTCTGTAGCGCATTCCGTTGAACCTGATCCTCTTGATGTTCTCATAGGCCCTGGTTCTCGCCTCGCCAAGGCTTCTGCCGTGGGCCACCAGTGTCAGCACGCGCCCGCCAGTGGTGAAGAGCCTCCTTTTTTCCTGAGCATCATTGCCGAGGGCGGTGCCATTGTGATAGACGAGAACATCAGGGTCAACCTTCTCCAGGCCCGAGATCGGCATGTTTGTGTAGTGCTCTCCAGGGTATCCCGGCCTCTCGCCGCCGCCGGACGAGAGGGGCTTGATGGCCCTCCCCGAGACTGCACACACTCCGAGGCAGTGCTCTTTGGACCACTCAAGCTTCACCCTGTCCAGCCTTCCGTCAAGCACCGCCGAGGAGAGCTGATAGAAGTCGGTCTTCAGCCTTGGCAGGATCACCTCCGCCTCAGGATCACCGAGCCTCACGTTTATCTCCAGCACATAAGGCTCCCTCTCCTCAGATATCATCAGGCCGAAGTAGATGACCCCCACGTACTCGTGGCCCGTGGCATCCTTGAATCCCCTCACAGTGGGAACTGCAATCCTCTTCATTATCCTGTCCGTCAGCTCCTCGTCGAGCCACGGATGGGGCGAGAAGCCGCCCATGCCACCTGTGTTGGGGTTGTTGTCGATGTTGGGATTGCCTGAGAGCTTATTGAATAGCCTGACGGCGACCTTCTCGTCCGGGGCGAAGGCGCGCTTGTAGTCGAGAGCCGACTCCAGCGGGAGGACAGTTCTGCCGTCGCTCAGGGCGAAGAACATCAGCTCTCGGCCCTGCAGTCGCTTTTCGATCTCGATTCTCTCTCCTGCACGACCAAAAAGCCTCGGGCTGACCATGATCCTCTCGATGGTCGAGAGGGCCTCTTCCTGGGAGAAGCATACGATAGAGCCCTTTCCAGCCGCGAGGCCATCCGCCTTGATCACCGCTCCATTCCTGGGGTCTTCTGCGAAGATCTCTCGCGCATACTCTTTTGCCTCGGATGGGTCCGAGAAGTTCCTGCAAGGCGGCACGGGGACCCTCAGGCTCTTCAGGAGATCCTTGGTGTAGCACTTGCTCCCCTCAAGAATTGCAGCCTCTTTTTTGGGCCCCACGATCCTCTGGCCATCGGCCTCGAAGGCGTTCACTATGCCCTCTGAGAGGTAGCCCTCCGGGCCGACAAAGGTGAGATCGATGCTCTCCTTCTGTGCGAATTTTAGCAGATCGGGAATGGACTTCGGCACTTTGCCGTCCACCGTGGCGAGGCGGCACTTATCCATCATCTCGCTGCCTGCGTTGCCTGGAGCGACGTAGACTGTGCCGACGGCCTCGCTCCTGGCAAAGGCGTGAGCTATGGCGTTTCCCCTGCCACCAGCATCGACCACCAGAACCTTTGCACCGGACATGTGGGAGACGAAGGAAAAACAGATAGATAAGCATATTGCGTCTCGGCCTTCTGAACGGGGGCGAAACGTATATATCTAGCATCGACGTTGGTGGAGTCCGGGCCGGTAGCTTAGTCAGGTAGAGCGAAAGGCTCTTAACCTTTAGGTCGGGGGTTCAAATCCCTCTCGGCCCGCTTTAACGGGGCTGTGGCCTAGCCAGGTAGGGCGACGGGCTCCAGCGGTATATTTGATGATGAGCAACGGGTCTGCTGAGGCCTCTCGACGGGGAGGCCGTTGATGATCCGTTGGAGCACTGAAATGGGTTGTTATCAGCCACCGTTTCTCGGGCTGTTGACACTTCAGTATCGGAGAGACCCGTCGATCGTGAGTTCGAATCTCACCAGCCCCACATCTTCTTGATGGCCCTCTTCGTCGGGACGTCCTCGCGGGCATCTCAGGGCCTGCCCCTCTGATAGATCCCGCAAAACCACCCCACAGCTTTTAAATATCCTTCGCGAATAACCTTTGGCATGATGTACAGGGATATCCTCACCATGTGCTGGTCCATCAAGCAAGTCAACAAGAACCTCACCGATAGGAAGGCCACATCCGATTACTCGATAAGATACCTCAAGAATGCCTGCTCCGATCTCGCGCTGATGATTCGCGATGCGGACAAAGAGTGCCTGGAGGAGACCATCGAGGTCGTCGACAAAGCAGGCCAAAAGAAGAGCTTTGCCCTGAGGGATGTGGCAGAGATGCTATACGATGCCAAAAAGATCATGGAGCTGAACCTGATAGACGGCATAGGCCGCTGGGCGAGAGCAGGCATGGCAAAGGGACTAGAGTGATCTAGAAGCCCCGATGATGCCGTCGGGCGTTCTAATGCGAAATACATTATTTTAAAAATCCAAAAATCATTTCAATCTAATCCAAAATCGCGCGCCTCAGAACTCATAGGGCTCATCACAGATCAGATGGATTTTATCATCACTGGCGCAGCGTCGCCGGGCTTGCGGCTACTGCACTAGGCATCGAATCCGCATCGATTTCAACTTTTCCTCATGGATCACATTGATCAGGCCAGAGGCCGGATAGGCTGTCATGGTGCGCTTGGGGTTTCATGTCTCCATCTCAGGAGGCGTGGATAAGGCCGTGGATAGGGCAAGAGCGATGGGATGCGACGTCTTTCAGATCTTCTCGCGCAATCCGAGGGTATGGCGATCGAAGCCCCTCTTGCCCGAAGTGGCGGATGGGTTCAGGCTCAGGTTCCGAGAATCAGGCCTGAGCCTGGCGGTGGACCACATGCCCTACCTCCCAAACCTTGCCTCGCCAAAGGAGGATGTTTACCTGAAATCGATCGATGTTCTGGCGGAGGAGCTGGTCAGATGCCATGCGCTCTCGATACCCTACCTCGTCACACATCTCGGAAGTCACCTAGGTGCGGGCCTGGAGCAGGGCTCGATGAGGATTGCAGGGGCGCTGGAGAATGCCTTCCTTGCGGCGGACGATGATGTTATGCTTCTCCTGGAGAACACAGCCGGCACCAGGAACAGCATGGGCGGACGCTTCGAGGATTTGGCGGCGATCATCGATGCTCTCGGCCAAAAGAGTCGGCGTGTGGGTGTATGTCTTGATACATGCCACCTCTTCGCTTCTGGCTACGAGCTGAGGGACTCACAAGGGCTGCAGGTCACCCTGGAATGCTTCGAGAGCACCATTGGTCTTGAGAGGCTCAAGCTCGTGCACCTCAACGATTGTCGCGGGGGTTTGGGCTCGCACCTCGACAGGCACGAGCATATCGGCCTTGGGCAGATAGGGGAAAAGGGGTTCAGGGCTCTCCTGTGTCATCCCTTGATCCGGGAGCTGCCCATGATCATGGAGACGCCTGTGGACGATCGCAGAGACGATTTGGGGAACCTCAGGGCTGCGAGGAAAATGGCTGAACTCTGCTAGAATATCCTATCGATGACCAGCATGAGGGCATCACTGAATATGGGCTTGACGAGATAGGTGCTTGCTCCCAGATCGTAGCTCCTCTGAATATCGTCATCCTCGTTTGAGCCCGTCAGAATTACCACAGGAATGTGCCTGAAGCGGTCGTCCTGCTTTATCTGCGTGAGCAGGTCGATGCCGCTTATATCTGGCAGGTTTATATCGAGCAAAATCAGATTTGGGAGATCTCCCTCACCGGCTTTTTTCTCCAGCGCCTCCAGCGCCTGCAATCCATTGGAGGCCACGACTAAATCACCCTCTAGCTTGTTATGCTTAAGAAGCCTTCTCGTAAAGGCTGCGTCTTCAGGGTTGTCTTCCACAAGCAGGATTTTTATATCTCGCCCCATGGTCCTCCTCGATTGCTCTTGGGTCTCGACCTCAGAAAATCTCCTGATCTCCGATGAATTTCTCGATCTCAGATCGACCTCTTGGCATTTTATATGTCCTTTAAGGCCTTTTATCAGCCTTTATAAATCCCTTTGCCATCGTTTCCAACGCATCACATCGCAGGGCTCTCAGGCATTGCGACGACGCACTCGCAAGAGCCCGAATGAAACTACCCGCAAAAATAGTTTTCCCATTAATCGGCATGAATCTCCTTTTCACATGACCGTCAGCGGATGCTCTCAGAAGATATATAATAATATCATAATTATCTTTAGGTGTGCCTCCGAACCCATCCGTAGCATAAGTCAGTACAACAAATGAGTATTTATCATCATATGATATGGATCGAATTCTAAATATAGGTTCCGGATCCAGTTTAAACAACCTTTGTTCATACACTCATGCTTGATCTGATAATCATACTTTATTTTTTAAGAGTGTACCTCGCGAAAATCCTCTGGAGAGCATCTGAGGCGGTGGTCTTCAGATTTCATACTGCCTTATGTTATGCTTCTTCTTATACGGCCGCTGGAGAGGAGCACCACCCTGCTCAGAGGAACTTCGGCTGCCAGCTCGTAGCCCATGGCCTCGGCCAGTAGCTTCGCGAAGTCGAAGATCTCTGTATGCTGCGGCATGGCATCTCTATTCAGCCTCATCCTCGACCTGCCCAGGTGCATGTATGCCTTGACCTCCACGAAGTCCGGCTCGGCCTTCGCGAGGATGCGGGCATAATCCTCCGGGCTCTGCAGGTTCAGGCCGCGCGCGAGGGTCATCCTGACGACGCTGCGGCAGGTATGCTCCCTCAGAAGGGCGAGGCTCTCCTGAACTTTCGGCCAGAGGTTGCCTGATGGCTGCGAGACGCGCCTGTAAAGCGCCTCATCAGAGGCGTTCAGGGATATATAGAGCTGCGTCGGCCTGAGGCGCTCCAGCATCTCTGGCCTTGTCCCGTTGCTGACCACGAAGGAGGTCATGCCCTTTTTCGAGATCAGCTCGATCAGCTCTCTCAGGTGAGGGTAGAGGGTGGGCTCGCCCATGAGGGAGACCGCCACATGTTTCGGGCTTCGAGCCTCCTTGAGCCTGCTCATGTCTGTGGTCTCGGCTCCCCCATAGCCCGAGAGGATTCTCTGCTGCTCATGAAGGATGCCGTTCAAGAGCTCATCGGGTTCTGTCCAGCCTGCTTGTCGCGAGACGGGATCGTCTATAGGCCTCCAGCAGTGCAGACAAAGGTGGTTGCACTCGAGAGTCGGCGTCATCTGCACACATCTGTGGCTGGAGATGCCGTAGAAGTGGTGCTTGTAGCATTGCTCGCCGCCGCGCATGGCGCGGTTCAGCCAGAGACACGGCTTGACTGCACCCGAGCCTACCAGGTGGTAGCCCTGCTTGGCCAGTGCCTTCTCGGCTGTCTCTCGCTTATCCATGGATTGTATGGGCTTGTGCCTTCTCTGCCTTGATGCAGCTCGGATCGGATTTGTCAGTTCGGCCAAAGTCTCATCCATTCGCCTTCGTAGAGAATCATCAAGGGGTAAATAGTTTCGCGAGGAATCCTTCTCCCAGAAAGGAAAAAGGGTTATATCGCTCTCGGGATACCCGAATCAGGAGATGCGCCTTCGAGGGGATCCAGTGCCCGAGGGCCACCTTCCGAAATGCGCTCTTCTTCAGCACAATGATATTCCTCTCTCAGGGGCCATCGACTTCCTGCCTGTGGCCAGGCACAGGTATTATGTCATCCTTGAGGGAATCCTGGGGTGGCTGCTCCTCGCATTATTCCACGTGACACTGGGCAGGGTCATGATACGGTAGATCAAAAATGATAAATCTTTGGCTGTCTTCTTGGGGATTAGTGGCTAAAACCCTCTGCTTGCTGGCGGCAATCGCAGTCCTCTTTATGGCGTGCCCGGTCTATGCGACCGCACAGGAGTCGGAGCTGTCGACGTCAGCGTCGCCTTCCCACCCTTCATCGAAGACAGTTGCAGCAGCCGACTTAGTGGAATGGATAGCTTCGGGAGCGCCCCTGGATTACGATAACGTCACAGTGAAGGGAATGCTCGATCTTGGCAGGATCTCTGGCAGCGTGAAGCAACCAGTGAAGATCACCAACTCCAGATTCCTGGACCCTGTGAGCTTCGAGGGCGTGACCTTTGAGGATTCCCTGGACCTGAGGGGCACGACCTTCCAGGATAACGTCAGCTTCGTCAAGGCGTATTTTGCTGGAGATGCGAAGTTCGCGGGCGCCAGCTTTCTAGGGCAGGCGGATTTCAGGAACGCAGTCTTCAGCGGCCTTGCCTCCTTCTCATACACTCAATTTTTGAGCGATGCCAGCTTCGGGAGCGCCGAGTTCGACGGGGACGCAGCATTCCTGCAATCCCGCTTCGCCAGCGATGTGGACTTCAATTTCGCCCAGTTCGCCAGATTGGCCTCCTTCTGGGAGGGTATTTTCAACAACGTCAGCTTCCTGGAGACTCAGTTCGAAGGGCACACGACCTTCCTCAATGCCAGGTTCAACGGCATAGCCAGCTTTGCTGCAACGCGTTTCGGCGGCGATGTGGTCTTCAGGTCGGCGAAGTTCCTGGCAGGCACCACCTTCGGCCTCTGCAGCTTCGGGGGACTGGCAGATTTTGCGGGCGCAGACTTCGAGAAGGCTGCCTTCTTCGGCGGCGTCAAGTTCTCTGACCTGGCCTACTTCATCGATGCCAGGTTCAACCAGGATCTGACTCTTGAGGACGCCAGGCTCTACAGCATGCAGCTCGATAACGCCACCTTTGGCGCTGGCGCAAGGATCAACCTCAATGGCTCGGATTTCACCAGGTTCATCGTGCGATGGGATGTGATCAAGGGCATGCTGGTTTACAATGGCGCTGCCTATCTCGCGCTCGTGAAGAACTACAAGAGCCTGGAATGGTTCGACGATGCCGATGAGTGCTACTATCAGTACCGCAGGATCAGCCAGGAGATGGAGCCTTGGGGCTGGGCCAAGCTGTCCGATATTATATCGTGGCTCGCCTGCGGCTACGGGGTGCGCGTCAGCTACACAGTCTTCTGGTGCCTCTTCACCATCCTCTTCTTCGGCCTGGTCTTCTGGGCGGGAAAGGGCATGAACAAGTTCGAGATCGAGGGCGTGGAGCTTCCGGGAAATCCGAGCATGCATGAAGATCGGCGCATCTCGCTAACAGATGCCATGTATTTCAGCATCGCCATGTTCACCACCTCGCAGGCTCCTGTGAACACCTATCCAGTGAGCTACTACAGGCATCTGGCGATGCTGGAGGGAATCCTCGGCTGGTTCTTCCTGGGCCTCTTCGTGGTCGTCCTGAGCGCTGTGCTTATCCGCTAGAGAATGATGAAAGTGCAGCCTGCCGGGCGCTGTTTGGACCCCGGGGCTCAAACCAGAGAGCCGTCCCTTCCGTATCGCCTCAATCCAGGTAATCGTAATGCCTGTAGCCCTGATGGTCTATGGAGAGAAGGGCGAACTCCTCGGAAGGCTGCAGAATGCTCTTCTCCATCTTGCCCTCGTGAAGCCTCTCGTACTCCTCAAGGCGGATCTGCTTCCTCTCATCAAGTCTTTTTTCGAGATCTCTCGAAGGCAGAGAAGATGCATCAGGCTGCACGATTCCCGAGAACACAAGAGATGAGCATCCGCTTCCGTAGGCGCAGAAGCATATGCGCTCTGCGGGATGCAGCTTTCTCAGCTCAATCAGGCTCGCGAGGCCGAGGTAGATCGAGCCGGTGTAGATGTTTCCGACCCTGCGCGAGATATCTGTCGTGTCCAAGACCTTGGCCTTGAACTCCTCCAAAAAAAGATTTGTCCTGGCGAACCTCTTTCCGAAATCTGCATCGGCCAGCGTGAACAGATCAAAAGAGGGATAATCCGAAGGCTTAGGCTCGCTTCCTATCTCGGCCTCGACCTCTTCCCAGCGAGGAAGGCTCCTCCAGCAATGCCTGAAGATGGCGGCTGAGGCGTACTCGGCCATTCTGGGATAGGGGATGTGGAAGAGCAGGTGTGAGATATGATCAGCCAGGCACTCGCCCTCCTTCAATCTTATTGTTCCCTTTCTCAGGGCTCTTTTTGCGAAGGCATCGAAGGCTCCCGTCACGGCATTGATGTAGCAGAAGTTGCTGTGCTTTCCGTTTACCACTGCGGTGGATGCGCCAGGCGGCCTGAAGAAGTCGTTCTCATCTTTGGTGAATGATCCGAAATCCTTTTCCAGGGACAAGAGCCGCGGCCTTCTTTTAACGAGGAGGGAGACTGAGCCTGCCCCTTGAGTGTACTCGCCCGGTGATCTGAGGGGGTACTTGGCGATGTCGGATGCGATCACTATGCCAACCCTGCCGTCATCCTCCTGAGCAGCCCAGTAGCTCAAGCTCTCGAGAGCAAGCGTCGTGCCTATGCATGCGGACTTGAACTCGACTGTGGAGCAATCCTGAAATGACCCCTCCCCATAGATCTTTTCCAGCATTCCGATGACATAGGTTCCCATGGCCTTGGCCTCGTCCACAGCGGACTCGGTTCCGATGTAGATCTTGCCTATCTCCTCAGGAGAGATGTCGTTTCTTTTCATCAGCTCCAAGAGCGACATGGCAGCCATGGTTGCTGCATCCTCATGGGCATCGGGTACGGCCATCTCTTCGATTCCGATCCCCCTCGTCAATTTGGCGGGATTGATATCTCTGGCGGAGGAGAACTCTCCGGCAGCGGACAAAAAGAGCTTGGGTATATGGACCGAAAGGTCGTCGACACCCACTTGGTCGCCTGGTGGCTGGATCATAATCTGTCTCCTCGATCTTTTGGGCTCTGGATTTTGGATACGAGAGCAGCATGTTATTTCATGCTTTTGATATGCTTTGCGATTTTCGTGCTCCCTGGCTCTCTTTTCCCCTCTGTGAAGAGACGGGGGGGAGTATCTCTGAATTGAGATCTCTATTGCATTGGGCCGACTGAGCAAATTATATCAACAAGAAGTGCACATATTAATACTACTAACCTGAATGGGGTGAGGACTTTGGATGAAAGCATCTACAAAATAATAGAGCTGGTAGGGACATCTCCCAAGAGCTGGGAAGAGGCCGTTCAGAATGTCGTCAACACCACATCGAAGACCGTTCGAGATCTTAGGATCGCAGAGGTAAGAGAGCTGGATGTAAGGCTGGAGAACGGAAAGATAGTCGAGTATCGTGCCAAGGTCAGGCTCTCCTTCAAATACGAAAAAGAGGATTGAATCAGCAGCTTTATGACAAAGGCATCCAGCTTAGCCTTATCTGCTGCCTTTTTTTATGAGGTCCATCACCCGACAGCCGCCATGAGCCCATCTCGCGCAATGCTCTCTCACGTAGGCATCAATGCATATTCTGATACGATAGCACCACTCTCGTCCAGCAGCTCGACATACCGTGTCTCATTCCACCCGAAATTGCTCCCGAACAGATCAGTGGATGTGTTCGTTCCATCCTGCGGGTGGACTGTGACGAGCGCTCCAGGCTCAAGGGCGAAATTCGGGAAGGCATAGATGGCTGTTCCATTGTTGAGGGCGAGCCTCCAGCCTGTCATGTTCACCGCAGCGACTCCGCTGTTTATCACCATCGTCTGGAGTCCGTCTCCCTCCTTCACGAGATTGTAAATGCTTGCTGCTCCCTCTGCCAAGGGGGCCACGACTCCTGGCTGAGCCCCTGTTGCAGTCTGATTGCCTGTTTGATATGCCTGCTGAGATGGGGTCTCAGTTCCTGGGCTCCTCTGAGGCGTGCCGATCCGATATGCCTGCATGGAGGGTGTCTCTGTGCCAGGGAAAGTATGAGGAACTCCGACTTCGAAGGCTCCCTGGGATGGGGTCTGTGTGACGTCTATGTTCTGGGCAAGGGATACGCAAATCAGAGAAGCAGCCGCGATCAAGACGGCCAAACTTATTCTCTTCAATCTCTCACATCCAAATACTTTATACTGAAATTATAAGGCACTCAAGATATTTAAATTATTTCGAGAAGAACAGGGCTGATGAGCTCGGCGGTCTCATTCTCTCGCTCTTTGGAGCCATTGTCTCAAGGGGTCCTAAGAGGATATAGCTGATCCTTGGATCGAAGAGAAAGAGAAAACAAAGGCATGCCCGGGCCGGTCTCAAGGGGCCCCTCAGAGGATGAGCCGATCCTTGGAGGGTCGAATACCGGCTTTAATGACTTTTGGAATGCGAGGCTATTTTTGGCGCTTCATCTTTGCCCTGTACTTCGGCCAGCTCTGAAATCGCGAACTCTTATCCGAAAAGCTCTCTGCGACGCTCTCTGCGACCGCCCTCTCTATCCTATCGTCGCGCAGCCTTCTGTCCGCGGCCATCTTCTTGACTATGAAGTAGTTGGCTGCCAGGAAGAGGGGAATCATCAGGATACAGATTACTACTATCTGCCAGATTTCCATAAAATTAGATCTGCGCAAGGATATAAAAGAATCTCCTTCGATGCGGCAGTCGACGGGATCTCAATGGCTTCTGCGGTGGGGGGCCCAGAACAGCCCGATCTCTCGAATAGGAGGATCGGCTCTATCCGATCCTCATGTTGGGCCTGCCTTTGCTTGCAAACATGAAGGCAAAATCAGCCTTGCTGTCCGCATTCTCTTTTCCTTGCAGCCTTCCGTAGGTGAAATCCGTGTGCGAGCTGTCGCTTAACAGGGGTGTCCTGTCGACTATGTCCCCCTTGCTGTCGTAGAGGGTGACTGTCCCATTGCCTATATCAGGCCAGGCTGTCTGCCCCTCGCCTACTCTGAACTCCCCTGGCCCGATGGTGCCGCTGAGGGGTATCAATCCCGCCCAGGGCTTATCCTCTATCTTTACAGTCCAGCCCGCCAGATCGACCGTCTCGTTTCCGGGATTGTAAAGCTCCACCCACATCGAGGCGTTGTCCGGAGGGCTCAGCTCCACCTCGTTGATCAGCACATTGCCAAGGCACATCCCGCAGGCTGCCATAAATCCGCAGAGAGCCATGAGTCCTCTCGTCCTTATGTGATTCATTTCATACACCCCGCGATCTAGCGCACATTCGATCTTCCCTTGGTGGCATAGCCGAGGCCCCATGCGCCATCCATGTCCTTTCCAAAGCCATCGGGATGCCTGCCCCAGGTGAAGTCGTTTCCAAGAGTATCCTCCCTGTAGGGCGTCTCGTCCACTTTCTCTCCCGTCTCGGAGTACAGGGTAGCAAAGCCCCCATTCTGGTGATTCCAGCTAGATTGGCCGTTGAAGACGTAAAAGCCCTTGGGGGCGATGATGGTTCCTGCCGGAACAGGCGGGAACTTCCCGATCCAGCCGCCATCTGTGATTGTGGCAGTCCAGCCACTGATGTCCACTGTCTCGTTTCCTGTGTTGTAGATCTCCACCCAGTTGATGCCCTCCTCAGGAGGGTTCAGCTCCATCTCGTTGATGACAACGCTTGCTGCGCCGAGGGCTTGTAAGGCCAGCGCAGCCAGAAGGCAGATCGCCCACGAATTTGATTTCACGACTGCTCCTCCACCCATTTATCTTCGATTGATCATTGCTGAAGTATTGCAGCTATATTACTATGCCGACGGGGATGATGGAATGGAAAATTGCTTTATAGTTTGGGAATGATGCTGGTATGCAATCTGTGTTCGAATAATTGCTCGAATGAGTGCTCGGAACAGAAAGCTTGACAGAAATCGAGGTGGATCGGATGACTGATGGGATGTTTTCCAGGAGATCTGCTCTCCTGATGCTGCTCTATGGATGCATTATGCTGATTTTCATGGTTTCACTGCAGGCTGCAGCCCAAGGCGAAACGACCTCCTGCATGGCTGCAGACCTGAAAGGCTACGCCGAACTGGACTTCTGCCTGCCCCCGGAAGTGGCTGTGAATCCAGAAGCCATTACCGTGGCGAACTACACTGAGGGAAGGGAGGTTAAGGCATCCATGCTCTTCAACGAGAGCAATGTATTTCTGCATCTTCTCTATCCCTGCCCAGCCCCCACGGCTCTGCTCGAACCGGCTGATCTGCGCTCTCGAATAGCGGTCTTTGCCCCTGTCCTTGAGACTGCAAACTACAGCTCGACGGAATTGAGCATCGCGGGCCGACCTGCGTTGTGGGGCCAGCTGGAGAATACCATTTTCGCTGCCTACCAGCCCGCGAACCAGACGATAGCCCTCGTGCTCATGGATGGAAGGATGAACGAGACTGTGATGGTGAGCTTCCTTGAGTCCCTTCAAATAATCATAAACGAGAGCGAATCGCCCCTCTGGCCGGGCTATTGCGCAGAGACCTCTCCCGCTCAGCCCCAGGCCCAAGAAAGCGTCAACCCCGGGACGAACAGCAGCCCCTTATCGAATAACCCATTGACCGAAGATAATGCACTGACTGAAAACAATGCGCTGATGAGCAACGACCTTCTGACTGATAACAGCCAGCAGGTGACCAATAACGCATCCACGGCCGGGACCAAACAGAGCGAGTACGAGGCCGGAAAAGCGCGCATGGCAGCAGATATAGAAGCAGCCAAACAAAAGCTGGAAGAGGCCCGAAGAAAGTGGTGAGGTTGCCTAGCAGGCGTTCCTGATCGCGGCGCAATGGCGTTAGGGCCCGAATAGGCAAGAATCGGACCTGAAGGTCTCGATCAAGAGGCGGCACAATGCCCGCGCTCTCCTTTAGCTCTGCCGTCCCGAGTAGCACGCCTGCCGCCAGCTCCCGGGCTGAAGAAATGAGTCGCGATCATGTCCCATTTCATTTTCCTATTTCATAATCCAAAATAGATTGCACAGTCGATATTATTGAGATGACGTTAATAACATGCAGCTTGCGGCCGCAAAAATTCGCAGATCCTTTATTATGCTTCTCTCAGCGGCTCAAAATCCGTCCGTGTCTGTCTATCTTTCCCTCTGCGATCCTCGTTGAGCTGATCCTCATGCTATCCTGTGCCAGCTGATACTCGATCACAGAGATCTTCAGGGGCTTCAGGCCCCTCTTCTCTCGCAGACGGTTTATCTTCTGGGCCATTGGCTCCGTCTCCGGGGAGACGACTATGTAGTCGAAGTCCTCGTAGATAGATGAGCCGCACTGATCATCGATCTTGGTTATCCGCACATCGTCAATGCCGAAGCACTCTATGATCTTTTCCCTCAGGTTTCTCCGCCTGATCTCGAAATCCTGAACGGGCCTGGTCCTTGTGGCCCTTGCCATCTCGTTGGAGGTCAGGCCGATGACCACATCTCCGCCCTGGCCCAGCTCAAAGGCGCGCCGCAGAAGGGCAACGTGTCCGTCATGAATCGGATCGAAGGTGCCACCCACGGCGACTCTGGCCATAGAGGGCCGCAACGTGGGGAGCGTATAAGTACCTGGCGGCCTAGACTCGCCCCCCGCAGTAAAGCTCCAAGATCCTCGCCACAATCCTTCGGGAACTGCAGAGGTCACAAGCATCTTTGGCCTCGATTCTGACGATCTTTGGGTGAAGCCCCCTTCTTGAGAGCTCAGCCTCCAGATAAGCAGCGTCGAAATGCTGATCGAATCCGAGGGTGATGATGTCAGGCTGCAGCTGCTCGACTGTCCTGAAGATGTCCTCCTCCTGCCCCAGTAGAGCGAGATCCACGATCTTGAGGGCCTGGATCATCCTCAGCCGCTGGTCCTCGGGCACCACCGGCTTTGCTTTGTGCCTGACGTTCACATCCCTCGCCACTATCACCGCCAGCTCATCTCCCAATGCGCGCGAGCGCTCGAGGTAGAGGATGTGGCCCGGATGAAGGAGGTCGAAGGTGCCTGTCGCCACGACCCTAGTCAGAGATCCTCCTCCATGTCCATGTTGTCGAGGCCGCCTTTGAAATCTTCATCCTCGAACTCCATATCTACAACCCGAAGCTCCCTCCTCTCGCCTGAAGGGTCATAGCAGGCCCAGCTCCTCTCGTCGAATGGCGGGCCGACGATGATGTGGTAATCTCCTGTCCGCGAAAAGAAGAGGATGTCCTGCTCAGAGGGGCGGATGCTTCCCGAGGGATGGCTGTGGGCCGAGCCTGCGATCTTCATATTGGGAAGCATGTAGAGCCTGATCAAAGCGCTCATCCTCGAAGACTCTGTGCCTGGAAGCATCAGGACCTCTGTGATGACATCGTCCTCTGCCTGAAGAAGTCCCGCGAACTCCTCTGGCATGGACGACCTGGAAGCTTCAAGTATGAAATGAAGGGTGTCCCTGGCAATCCCTCGAACCTTTCTCTTTTTCATGGTCCTCCTCGCAACTTCTCATCCTCCCTCGGCGCAAGCACGCAGGTGGACACAATCCCCTGCCAGAACGCGCTTGATGCCCTTCTCTGTCCTGAGAAGGAGTGCGCCGTCCTCGGCAAGGTCCACCGCCTCGCCGACAGCACTGCCCTTGGCCGTGACCACGCGAACGCGTCTTCCGAGAGTGCTAGAGAGGCTGCGCCACTCATCATAGACCTCTCTGCACTTCATTCTATCGCAGGTCTCCTCTATCTCCTGAAGAATTCTCTGGATCAGCTCGGGCCGCGAGACCCTTCTGCCAATCTCCTTCGAGATGGAGGTGGCCCGCCACTCTTCAGGAAAGCTGGAGACGTCCGCGTTGGCGTTGATGCCGATGCCGACGAGGGCGTAGTTCAGCCGATCCACCTCGGCATTGACCTCCATCAGTATGCCGCAGATCTTGCGATCCCCGATCAGGAGATCATTCGGCCATTTGATGCTCGCCTCAAGGCCGTAGAGCTTTCGGATCGCCTTTGCCAGCGCCACGCTCACGGCCATATTTATCCGATGAGCTTCAGCCATGGGAATCTCGGGCTTGAGGATCAGGGTCATCCAGACACCGCCTGGCGGAGATGCCCATGACCTGGAGATCCTTCCGCGACCTCTGGTCTGGGTCTCTGCCAGGATGACTGTTCCGTTTTGGGCTTCGGGGGCGATGGAGAGTGCGCTCTCATTAGTGGAATCGACCTCACCATAGCAGCGCAGGTCTTTTCCAAGCCAGCATGTAGCAAGGCCCGAGCGAATCAGCCCGGCATCCAGCAGATCCAGCTTTTTGGAGAGCCTGTAGCCCCTCCTCGTACAGGCATCGATCTCATAGCCTTTATTCCGCAGGCCCTCAATCCTCTTCCAGACTGCGGCGCGGGAGATGCCCAGTTTGGAGGCGATCTCCTCGCCTGATACCCATTCGCCTGGACCTAAAAAGCTCAGAACCTCTTCAGGGCTCAAGCTCAGGTCTTCTCCCCTGCCTTCTGCTGGCTAAGATAGGACCCGACGGCCGCAGAGATGGCGGCGATCTTGCGCGAATCAGCGCCAAGGGCAGATGCGAGTGACTTGCCCTTCTCATCATCCTCCACAGCAACATCCTTGACAGCCTCGATGATGTTCTCTTCCTTTATGAATTGAGTGTTGATGTCGCCTCTGCGGAAGCGCGCGTTTCTCAGGACCGCCTTGTGGAAGATCACATTCGTCTTCACTCCGACTATTATGTACTCGTAAAGGGCGCGCTCCATTCTCGCGATGGCCTCTCTCCTGTCCTTTCCGTGTGCCACCAGCTTCGAGATCAGTGAATCGTAATAGGGCGGTATGACATAACCCGTATAAACGCCGCTGTCGACCCTGATGCCCGGGCCGCCGGGGCTCCTGTATCTTTTTATCTTTCCGGGCGACGGGGCAAAATCGTTCAGGGGGTCCTCGGCATTGATCCTGCATTCGATGGCCCAACCTCGGATCTCCATCTCTTCCTGGGAGTAGCCCAGGTCCTCCCCGGAGGCTATGAGGATCTGCTCCTTCGCAAGGTCGACGCCCGTCACCATCTCTGTGATGGGATGCTCCACCTGCAGGCGGGTGTTCATCTCCAGGAAGTAGAAATCGCCCCTCGAGTACATGAACTCCACTGTGCCGGCGCTCACGTAGCCTATAGCCCTCGCGGCTTTGACTGCGATTGAGCCCATCCTCTCTCGCAGATCAGGCGTCATAACCGGCGAGGGGGACTCCTCGATGAGCTTCTGGTGGCGGCGCTGGATGGAGCACTCCCTGTCCGAGACGTAGATCGTCTTGCCCCTGTTATCGGCAAGTATCTGGAACTCGATGTGCCTTGGCTCTGTCAGATACTTCTCGATGTAGATGGTATCATCCCCGAAGGCGCTGCGGGCCACTGATTGCGACGATGTGAGTGCCGGCAGAAGCTCTTCCTGGCTCATTACTATCTTCATGCCAATCCCTCCGCCGCCTGCGGCCGGCTTGAGGATGATGGGATAGCCGATGCTCTCTGCCATCTTCTCAGCATCGCCTGGGTCGGAGACGCCCTCCTCGATCCCCGGCACTATCGGAACGCCAGCAGCCTTCATCGTCTGGCGGGCGGTGATCTTCGATCCCATGGCATCGATGGCATTAGGGGGCGGGCCGATGAATACTATTCCGCTCTCCCTGCAGGCCGAGGCGAAATGGGTGTTCTCTGACAGAAAACCATAGCCTGGATGAATTGCCTCGGCTCCAGTCTCCTCTGCAGCTTTGATGATGTTTTCTATTCTGAGGTAGCTCTGCGAGGAGGGAGATGGTCCGATGAAGACTGCCTCGTCTGCATACTTGGCGAAAAGGGCGTTTTTGTCGGCCTCGGAGTAGACGGCCACTGTGGAGATGCCCAGCTCCCGACAGGCTCTCATGATGCGGATAGCTATCTCGCCTCGATTGGCGATCAGGATCTTGTTGAACATCCCTAAGGGAGAAGCGCTACGAAGGTAAAAACCTTTGGAGATCGATAGCTCATCTTCAGCTGGCGATTCGAGATCAAAAATACTACCAAGCCCATATCAATGCACATGAGCCGTTTGCTTCTATGAACCGCCATGATATATTCCCTGTGATATACGACTTATAGACTACCTCGGCACGGGCTCGAAGTTCCTCGGGTCCAATCGGATCTTGTTCTGGCAGTAGCTGCAAACAGTCTCCAGCGATGATCCCTTCTCCAGGGCGGCATCCACCTCCTCCTGGGGCGAAAGGTACTGGGTCATCTCCTCTGCACAGTTGGGGCATGTCACCTTCAGCCACTCCAGGCGGGAGAGGTCGCGGATGGTCTTGATAAGAAGTCCGATTGCATCGATGTATCTCTCTCTGGAAAAGCTCAGGGGACGCAGGTGCTCGATAAGGAAGGGAGCCTCTGCTCCATCCTCAAGGAGGGGGATCAGCAGAAGGTCTAGGCCGCGAGCCAGGCCGATCTCCTGGCAGACGGTCGGTGAGCGGCAGCCCTCCCTGGTGAGCAGCGCCACCAGACATTCGGAATTGCGCACGCCGAATGATACGCGCTCTCCCAGGGATACCGCAGGTGCGAGGCGGCATAGCGAGACGTAGCTCTCCAGGCCGACCCGCCACAGGGCACGGGAGAGCTGCAGTGCAAGATCTTCGTCCTCCCTGCTGTGGGAAATATATACGCGAGAGATCATCCATTCATTTTAGGCTGGCCGCGCAAAAATAGCTAACCCTTCGGTGCAGGACGGCGATGGAAAACACTCGCTGTATTTCGAGGCAGCAAGAATCCCAGCAGATCCAGGCAGATCCCAGTTCATCCTGGGTGCATTTCATCCTCTCCAAATGCGGAATAATCATCTTTGATATCTTGAAGAGCCATCTTGGTCGCCGATCCCTCGCGGCTTCTGGCGGTGCCCTGATCATCCTATGGCGAAATCATTGGCGCAGTTTTGGCGCATTCAGGACTGATTCGGATCTCGAAAGCAAAATTACAGTGCTGTTTAAATAATAAGCATCATTTATACCAAGAGATGGGGACTCCTGGATGAGTGACCTTCAAGAAATCGAGGCCCGGCTCAAGGAAAATAAGAATGTGCTTGACGAAAAGTACAATGTCAAAGAAATTGGCATCTTCGGATCTTTCGTGCGAGGTGAGCAGAAGGAGACCAGCGATCTAGATATCCTGGTGGAGTTCAAGGGGAGGGTGAGCCTTTTCGAAGTCATTCGACTGGAGCGGTATCTGAGTGAGCTTCTCGGTGAAAAGGTGGATCTGGTCATGAAAAAATCACTCAAGCCGAGGATTGGCAAGCACATTCTAAAAGAGGTCGTCTACGTATGAGTATCCGGGAGTATGGCGACTTCCTTCAAGATATCCTGGATTCAATAGATTACATCGAACTTTTTTGACGGATTACGATGCTGATGATTTCATAAACGATAAGAGGACTGTCTTCGCCGTGCTCTGGTGTCTGCATGTTTTGGGGTGAGGCTGCAAAGCATGTTCCCAAGCAAGCAAGAGATCAATATCCAGAGATTCCATGGGAGGATATGACTAAGATGAGGGACAAGGTCGTGCATGGCTATTTCGGAATTGATCTTGAGATCGTATGGGACACGGCTACCCGCGATCTCCCTCAAATAAAGCCTCTCATTGATGATGCTTTAGACGAGATTGATGGCAAGAAAACGTGAATTGAATTTCCTTGTAGAATGATGCGGAGGTGTGAACCGCCCAGAGCTATGGATTATCACGTTTGACAATGACAATATGATCAAAGTGAATCCCTGTCCCTTGATCGCCGATCCCTCGCGTGCGCTCCCACGGGGCAGCGCAGCGAAGTCGAAGAGCCTTCTGGATGGCTATAGCATGAATAGACCCTATGTACGGGTGATATCGCATTTTGATGAGCCGTTCTCGCTCTCGATTATGCAGGTCGGGTCCTCGCCCATGAGATCTTTGCAGTAGTAGTACGCCTTCTGACGGCATCCTCCGCACAGATCGAGGTAATCGCACTTCCCGCATTTTCCCTTCAGGCAGGACCTCATTTTCCTCAGGGCCAGGAGCTCCTCGGAAGGGTGGTCTATCCAGATGTCCCTGAAGGACCTCTCGCGAACATTTCCGACGACAACCTGCGGCATGAAGTGACAGGGGTGAACATCACCCCTATGATTGATGTTTGCCACCTTCACGCCTGTGGAGCATCCGCCAGCATTGGTCAGGAGCCTTCTGACCTCTTCTCGTCTTGGGTCGTCCTTCAATAGCTCCAGCAGGTAGGCACCGTCCATAGGCGAGTCGGTGGTGAGGATCTCGATCTTCCTGTTCTTCAGCTCGACAGCTGCCTCGGCCAGGAATCTGATCACGCTGCGACGCTGCTCGGGAGTGACGTCCCTCTCGGCGATGGCAGCCCCGCGGCCAGTCGGAACAAGATGGTAGAGGCAGAACCTGGGAATCTCCTCCGCCAGAGCCAGTTCGAGAAGATCAGGGATATCCTGCCAGTTGTCCCTCGTCAGTGTCACCCTCAGGCCGGTCTTCAGGCCCGCGTCGCGCGCGTTCCTCAATCCCTGAAGGGCGCGATCATGTGCCCCGGCAGCGCCCCGGAAGAGATCGTGCTTCTTTGGTGCAGCGGAGTCTAGGCTCACTCCCACGTATCTGATCCTGGCCTCGGCCAGGAGCCTTGCCACCTCGGGGGTGATCAGGGTACCGTTGGTGGAGATGACTGTTGCAAGGCCGACATCGCGCGCATGGAAGGCCAGGGGATAGAAGTTCCTGCTCATGAGGGGCTCGCCGCCGGTGAGGATTAGGATGGGTATCTTGAGGTCCGCCAGCTCATCCACGAGGCGCACTCCCTCCTCAAGGCCGAGCTCGCCATCTGCTTCGCCTCGGGCATCCATGTAGCAGTGCTGGCACGCTAAATTACATCTCCTCGTCAGGTTCCACATCACCACAGGCTTCGCCTGAGCTGAGAACCTGAGCATATCAGGCGCTGGGCTTTGCCCCTTTTCCGAGGCCCGCAATGCCTCCCAGACTGTGGCCTGATCCGCCAGAGCCTTTGAAAATATTATCATGATACTCTCCTCAGCGCCCTGAGCATCGCCTCGAAGGTGAATGTCTCGGGCATGATGTCCACACGCACCCCCAGGCGCTCAAGCTCCGCCGCCGTTGGCCTGCCGATCACTGCCACAGTGGCTCCTGCCAGGGCGTTTCTCAGCGAGTCCTCAAGGCCCAGCTCCCGCGCACGCTCCAGAAGCGATCTGGCTGTGGAGGAGCTTGTGAAGGCGAAGATGTCAACCGCCTCTGGATGCCTGATCAGATCATCCAGCAGCGCATTCCTTGATAAAACGACCTCGTATAGTGGGATATCGTCCACCTCTATTCCCCCATGCCTCAGGCCCTCTGAGAGGTACTGGCTTCCCTGGGCGCTGCGCAGAAACAGGATGCGTTTGCATTTGCCATTCAGCATGCTCTCCAGGCCCTCGGAGCTGTACTCCTCAGGCTTCTCTGATCTGAGGCCGCAGCCTGCCAGAGCCGCCTCGGTCTTCGGGCCGATGGCCACGATCATCTTTTTCTCAAGGCCCAATCGAACTCCCTCGGCCTTCATGGCCATCTTTACGCCATTGGCGCTCGTGAAGGCCACGCACTCTGCAGCCATGATCCTGTGCATCAGATCAGACGGCAGGGGCCTCTCTACAAGGGCGATGGCCGGAGACTGAACTGGCAGAAAACCGTAAGCCTCTGCGAGCGCTGCGGACTCCTCCTGCTGGGCCTCTGGCCGAAGGATCGCAATCCTTTTTCTAGCGAGCTGCTCTGAGAGCCTCACCACGTCCCCCACAACTAAGATTGCAGGCGACTCGATCTTCGCCCTGCTGGCCTTCTCTGCGATATCCCCCAGCGTTCCAGTCACGAGCCTCTGGTCGGCCCAGCCGCCCTTCTCGACGATCGCCGCCGGTGTCTCTGGCGACCTGCCTCCAGCGATGAGCTGTCCGACGTTCTTCTCGAGCCTCGAGACCCCCATCAGGACGACGAGGGTGCCGCCCAGTCTGGCAACAGCCCCCCAGTCAAGAGGTGAATCCTTCCCAGGTTCCTCATGGCCCGTGACGACTGTGAAGGCTGAGGCTATGCCCCTGTGTGTCACAGGAATTCCCGCCAGCTCGGGCGCTGCCACAGCAGAGGTGACTCCGGGCACAACCTCGACTGCGATCCCCCTCTCTCGAAGCGCCAGCGCCTCCTCGCCACCTCTGCCGAAGAGATAGGGGTCGCCCCCCTTCAGGCGCACCACCATATTGCCCTTGAGAGCCTTCTCTATGAGGAGCCGGTTGATCCCCTCCTGGCTGAGCTTGTGAGATCCTGCCGACTTGCCCACGTCTATTCGCTCGCCCTTCACCCCTTCAAGCATCCTCGGATCGAGCAGCCGATCGAACAAAACCACATCTGCCTCGGAGAGCAGACGCTTTGCCTTGAGAGTCATGAGCTCGGGGTCGCCCGGACCCGCGCCGACGAGATAAACCTTACCGCACGCCAAGAGCCTTCACCGCCTCATTCACCAGATCCTCTCCGCCCATCTCGATCAGCCTTCTTCCGAGGTCGGCGGATTCCTGCAGGCAATCACCGTTGATGGCGATCTCCTCGTCAAGCCGAATGAACCTTCTTCCATCCAGGGATAAAACCTCAGCCAGCACACGTGCCCTCTCGCCCTTCGCACTCGCGTGAACCGCCATGGGAACGATGCAGCCCCCTCCAACGGTCTCAAGTATCCTTCTCTCGATCATGGTCTCCACTCTCGTAGGGCCGTCATCCAGGCTTTGGGAGAGAGCTTCTCCAGGGGTTCCTCTCTTTGCCACCACCACAATCGTTCCCTGGTTGGCAGAGGGAACGAACCTCTCGATCTCCAGCCTGCTGTACTCCAGTTCCATTTTCATCCTCTCTGGCCCAGCCTGTGCCAGGACTATGGCATCATACTCTCCCTGGTTCAATTTTCGCAATCTCGTCTGGAGGTTTCCCCGAAGGCTCCGGATGACGAGGTCCGGCCGCGCACGGCGCAGCTGAGCAGTCCGCCGCATGCTGGATGTTCCTACCACTGCTCCCATCCTCAGATCCTCCAGGCCCCCTCCTCCTTTTGAGACCAGGATATCGTGCGCAGAGTCGCGCTTCAGGATCGCGGAGATGACAAGCTCTTCTGGCCTCTTCGTGGGAAGGTCCTTCATGCTGTGCACAGCCAGGTCTATCTCGCCAGAGATCATGCGGCTATCGATCTCTGCCACGAAGACCCCGACCCCCTTCAGCTCGTGCAGGGGCTTGTCGAGGAAGACGTCCCCGCTCGTCCTGATCAACCGAAGCTCCGAATCCACTCCCCTCTCTTTCAGAAGCTCTTGGACGATCTCTGTCTGGCGCAGCGCCAGGGGGCTGCCTCGGCTGCCGACTATCAGCTTTTCAGGCAGGACCTAAACGCCTCCAGGGTGGCTTCCAGGACTTCTCGGCTGTGGGCTGTGGAGATGAAGTCTGTCTCGAACTGGCTCGGTGTGATGAAGACTCCTTTTCTGAGCATCCTATGGAAGAACTCCAGATACCCGGCCTTATCGCACTTCAGGGCCTCAGAATAGTTATGCGGCTCTGGCCCGAAGAAGACCTTGAAGAGGCTTGCGATGCCTACTACGCTGTATCCGAGATCGAGGTCTTCCACCATCTCCTTCAGGGACTCTCGCATCTCATCGCTCGCTCTGTTCAGCTTCTCCAGAGTCGAGTCTCCCTCGAGGATATCGAGGGTTGCCATGCCTGCTGCCAGGGAGACCGGGCTTCCGTTGAATGTGCCTGCCTGGTATATGCCGCCGCTCGGGGCCACCTGTTCCATCAGGTCCCTGCGGCCCCCGAAGACTCCGATGGGAAAGCCTCCGCCGATGATTTTTCCGAGGGTTGTCAGATCGGGGGTCACGCCATATAGCTCCTGCGCGCCTCCGAGGCCAAGCCGGAAGCCGGTTATTACCTCATCGAAGATGAGCAGGACGTCATTCTCTTTGGTGAGATCCCTGACGCTCTTTAGATATCCCTCCTGGGGCAGGACGGGCCCGATGTTTCCGAGCACCGGCTCGATGATCAGGCAGGCGATCTCCTCTGGAAAGCTCGACAGGGTCTTCTCCAGAGCCTCGGGATCGTTGAAGGGCACCTGAAGGGTGTTCTTCGCCGTGTCCACGGGAACGCCCCTGGAGTCTGGGATGCCCAATGTTGTGGCACCAGAGCCAGCCTTCACCAGGACGCTGTCATGGGCCCCGTGAAAGCCGCCCTCGATCTTGATGATCTTGTTCCTGCCAGTCGCCCCGCGGGCGACCCGCAGCGCAGCCATCGTGGCCTCTGCGCCCGTGCTGACGAAGCGCATCATCTGCATGCTGGGATAGTGCCCTGCTATCCGCTCCGCCATCTGGATCTCAATCTCAGAAGGAGTACCATAGAGCCATCCCTTTTCAAGCTGCTTTTCCACTGCAGCCTCCACGGCGGGGTGGCGGTGCCCCAGGATCATGGGACCGTAGGCGAGGCAGTGATCGATGAACCTGTTGCCGTCAGCGTCCCATAGGTAGGGACCTTTGGCCCTGGCGGTGTAAAAAGGGCAGGGAGATATGGCCCTAACAGGGCTGCTCACGCCCCCCGGCAGGAGCCTCCTGGCCTTGCCAAAGAGCCCAATCGATGAATTAAAACGCATTCAAGGGACTTTTAATGAAGCTTTGGATTAATCAAACTTGCGATTCCTAACACCACAGTTTCTGGGATTCTGCAATTTCACAGGATGAACAACCATCTTCATTGCAGGCGAATTCCATGAGCATGAAAATCACCGAAGGCGATTTCATCGAAGGCGATTCTTTTCTAAGGAACATTTATATTCACACTTCAGCAGTACCGCTTTATCTCAATTCGATTTGATGGCCATGAAAGAAGTGCTTGAGGATCTCAGGAAAATCGTTGGAGACGGCAGGGTCTCGACCTCTATGCTCGAGAGGTACTGCTACAGCCAGGATGCCTCTTGTGTCAGGGGAATGCCAGACTTCGTGGTGCGACCTGAGAACGCAGAGCAGATCTCAGAGATTCTCAGGCTCTGCAACAAGAAGGGCATCCCGGCCACGCCCAGGGGCGCAGGCTCGGGGCTCGCTGGCGGAGCAGTGCCTGTGAAGGGTGGCATAGTGCTCGATATGTCCGGGATGAACCATATAATCGAGATCGATATCGGAAACCTCCAGGTGATCGTCGAGCCGGGGGTCGTTCAGGAGAGGCTGAACCAGGCGCTTAAGCCTCTGGGCTTCTTCTTCCCGCCGGACCCTGGCAGCAGCGCCTTTTGCACCCTGGGCGGAATGATCTCCTGCAACAGCAGCGGCATGCGCTCTGTGAAGTACGGGACGACCCGCGCCTATGTCCTCGATCTGGAGGTCGTTCTCGCTGACGGAAGCGTGATTCACACAGGCTCGAAGGTGCTGAAATCCTCGGCTGGATACGACATCACCAGGCTCTTCACAGGTGCCGAGGGGACCCTTGGAATCATCACTGCGGCAGGGCTCAAGGTGGTGCCCCTTCCTCAGGCCCGAAGGCTTGTGGCTGCCTCCTTCGAGGATGCAGAGGCCGCGGGCCGGGCTGTGGTGGATGTCTTCTCCCGAGGCATAACGCCCTCAGCCTGCGAGATCATGGACAAGACGACGCTTGAGGTCCTGAGGCGCTGCAATCCTGCCGTAGCCCTGCCAGAAAGCGGGGACCTGGTTCTCTTCGAGGTGGACGGAACGAATCTATCAGTCGATGAGGCCGCGAGAGAGGTCGGAGAGGCATGCGCGCCCGTCGCATCGTCTGTCCGGATCGCCCAGAGCCAGGAGGAGATGGACTCCATCTGGGCCGGACGCAGGCTTGTGGGGGCGGCAGTCTCCCGCCTGGACCCCACGAAGACCCGCGTCTATGCGGGCGAGGATGTGGGGGTGCCCATCAGAGAGATCCCCTCCCTGATCAATAAGGTCCAGAAGATCTCAGAGGATTTGGGAATCGCTGCCATGAAGTACGGCCACATCGGGGATGGAAATCTGCACGTCGCGCTTTTCATCGATCTCATGAACCGCGAAGAATGGGAGCGCCTCGATCTGGCGGCGGACAGGATCCACAGGGCCGCCCTGGAGCTGGGCGGGACTGTGAGTTCCGAGCACGGCATAGGCCTCGCGAGGGCTGGCTACATGCCTGCGCAGGCTGGGGCGGCGCTTGAGGTGATGAGAAGCATCAAGAGCTCCCTTGACCCGAAGGGCATCCTGAACCCAGGAAAGCTGGGGCTTTAGATCTGAAACAGCGCCTCACCGGGATCCGATGGCGATGTGGATGTCAACGATGATGATGGTGATCCTGGCGACGACTCCCCGATGAGTCTGATGCGGCTATATGAAAGGAGAATATGAACCTCGATCTTGAGTCGATCAACAGGTGTGTGCGCTGCGGCACATGCAGGTCTGTATGTCCCGTCTTTGAGGAGGTCGGCTGGGAATCTGCCAACACAAGGGGGCGGATTCTGGCTATGAAGGGCCTTTACGACGGCCTTGTGGCAGGGCCTGATGTTCTGGACAGCCTGAACACCTGCACCACATGTGGGATCTGCACAGCGAGCTGTCCCGCTGGCGTGAAGCCGCCAGATATGGTCGAGGGCGTCAGAAGAGAGCTCGTCTCCTCTGGGATAATGAGCAGGGAGCAGGCTCTGCTCAAGGAGCGCTTATTCTCCAGCGGCAACGTCTTCGGCGACCCTGGTGATCGTCTGGCATGGCTCAAGAGGAGGGGGCAGGAAGGCGACTGGCTGAAGGGCGACAAGGCGAAGGCTATCTATTTTGTGGGGTGCCTGAACTCCTACCGCTATCAAGACACTGCCTCAAGGACCTTCGATCTTCTGAGGCGCTTCGGAGCCACGATACTGGCAGACGAGCAGTGTTGCGGCTCGCCGCTCGTGCGGACCGGCTTCGATGCTGGCCGACTCAGGGAGGCCAATGTGAGGCAGATCAGGGAGATTGGCGCTGATACTATCATCACCGGCTGCGCTGGCTGCTACAGCACCCTGAAAAGGGATTATCCGCCCGACCTGAGGGTGATGAGCGTGCCAGAGTTTCTTGCAGACCGCCTCCCTGAATTGGACTTGAAGCCGCTGGAGATGACTGTCACATACCATGATCCCTGTCACCTCGGCAGGCAGAGTGGGATATACGATCAGCCGCGCCGGGTGATAGAATCTATCTGCAGGCTGAAGGAGATGAGGGCGAGCCGCGAGAGCGCCAGATGCTGCGGTGGCGGCGGGGGTGTTCGTGTAGGCTACAGGGATCTCTCCTTGAGGATGGCGAAAAGAAGGCTGGCTGATGTGCCTGAGGGCGTGGACTTCATAGTGACATCCTGTCCCCTGTGCATCAGGAATCTTCGAGATGCCGGAGCCGGCAGAAAGGTTATCGATATCGTGGATCTGGTAGCAGCATCCATCGGTGATAGTGCTTCTGCCGATTGAAAGAGATCAAAAAAGCTTAAGCCGCAGGGGCGGGCTGCGATCCGCCCGCTCGAATCCTGCGATCTAGTATGGACTTGCCCGGAACAAAACTGGCCTGTCGTTTATCTGGGCAAGAGCATATGGATCCAGGTAGATGTTTGGATCGCGGAGCGTGGATTGGTTAGTCGAGTTCAGCCCTGTGCCCGGTGTTGTTGCGTTCACTACGAGAGTGGTTGCTCCGGTGGCAGGGAATGCGGGGTATACCAGCATGCCTGGCCCTGTCTGCGTCAATTTGCCGTTCTGCACTTCCTTTCCCTTGGGTGACGAACCCCAATCCCACATTCCGTTTGCTGCGGGAAACTGATATGTACTTCCGGTGTTAGCAAGCCACTGCTTCCCGTAGCCTCCACTGATTTGGAGAGGCTGAGAATAAGACGGGATGATCAGGAGCGCTATTAAGAGCACAATCATCATTTGGTATCTGATCTTGATTCCTCCTTGATAGGTCATGCGTAGAACTGTCTTAGGATAAAAGGTTATTCTCGAGCGCACAGCTGAAATAGGATGAAGGAAAGAGGGGAGAAACATATCTCGGGGGCTTCCCGACTATTTTTCTGCATATCTGGGCCGTGGCTGTTATTTGCCGAAAATCGATAGCATAAGAAATCCTCAGACGAATTTCAGGAATTTATGCCCTGTTGAGCCGATGCCAGCGATCTATTTTCACGATCTGCCCACGGCTGTCTCTCTTATTGAGCTTGATCTACTTTGGCTTTTCGACCAATTATTATTAAAAAATTGTGCAGCAAATATAATATTCGCTACCACTTGCCCGACTCGATGATGTTCAGCTTATCGATCACCTGGGTGACTGCCTCCGGGCTCAGATTATATTTTCTGGCGATGGTGAGCACGCGCATGAGCTCTGTGTTCTGATCGGATCCAGTGAGCTGAGCAGCATAGAGCTCTGCTGCATCCATGCCCTTCTCCTTCACGATCTTCTTCGTCTCCTGGAGCACAGGTCCGGTTATGCAGGTATTGGCAGCGCCGATCTCTTCGATCGCCTTACCCATATTCTCCAATTCCTTTGAACTGAGCAAACTCACTCACCTCACAAGCTTCAAAAACATTTATTGAAGATAATGTGCTCAGATGCGATAAATATCTTTTGAGTCGCAGCACTCCCAGCCTTCGAGGGCGTGTCGTCAAACAAGCCGCACATTACTGATATTAAAGTGACCGTATTATCAGCACTGTCAGCATAATATCACGCAAAATAAAAATATTATGCGAAATGATAATATTTTATAAAGTAAAACTTTGCACAAAATAATAATATTATGTGAAAAATAGTAATACTATGTAAAATAAAAATATTATGTAGAATAATAATAATATATGTAACATAATACTGCATAAGCCATATCATATATAATATTACGAACTTATGATATTAATATGACAAAAGCTTGCTCGTCTATGGGGATCTTTCATCCGAGGAGCCTTTGCGCGTCTTCTTCGCTGGAGGCTCTTCTCTTTCGTCCGGTTCTTCTTCGGTTATGCCTGCAAGATCTGCGCCGCACACACTCCCTTGCTTTGGCCTCTCATTTATAAATAATGTGGGCCGCGCCGTCACACCGGAAGCTCTAATATCCGATGAATGAATCCACATATCACATGGCAAATCTCAATATAGCGATCCTCGGTGCCACCGACTACGCCAAAGACCTGGGGAAAAAAGGCACCGCCAGCGATCTAACCTTTTACAACCTGAAGAAGGGAGAGGACACAGTCACCTTCATAGAGCCCACCCGCTACCCTGAGAGGCTCGCGCCACTCTTCTATGCCATCTCCCTGGCACGAATGGCCATTGTGGTGGTGGACCAGATAAATCCAGTCTTCGGCGAGTCCGTCATCATGCTGGACTGCGCGGGGCTTAAAGACGGCATTGTGATCCTCAGGAACTACCTCACGCGCGATCAGATCGCCCCCCTCATCAAGGGCACAGTCGTTGACGGCTATGAGTTCCTTGAGGATGACAAGAACGCCCTTCGAGAGCGCCTTCTTGAGGAGGCGGCCAAGTTGGAGTCGTCCTGCGATTCCGAGACGGGAACCATGCCCGTGGACCATTTCTTCAACGTCCGGGGAATTGGAACAGTCGTCCTCGGGTCGGTCGTCGAGGGGGCCATCAGAAAGCATGATGAATTGGCGGTCCTGCCGGGGAACAAGACCGTCCAGGTGCGATCGATCCAGAAGCATGACGCAGACTTCGAGTGCGCTGGCGCTGGCGACAGGACAGGCATCGCCCTCAAGGGCATCGATGTGGAGGAGCTGGACAGGGGAACTATATTAACAAGCGATAAGTCGCTTCGACAGACCTCTTCCCTCGCGTCCAAAGCCACGATCGTAAAGTACTGGCCGTCCCCGATAAAGGAGGGAATGGTCCTTCACCTGGGCTACTGGATGCAGTTCATCCCGGCGAGGGTGGAGAATGTGGCATCCGGGAGCGACTGGCATAGTCCCGAGCTCGGCCTGAAGCTCGACAAGATGCTGGTCTACCGGCCAGGCTCAAGGGCAGTCTTGACATATCCGGAGGGCGGCAAGCTTCGCGTCGTTGGGACCATAGAGCTGCAGTGATCCTGCGAGATGCAATGTGGGGCCACAATCTCCCCGAAGTAGAATGTTGATAAAAAGAAGAGGCGATTCTGAGAATCCCTAGACCGCCCCGCACCCTCTTTCCTTTGTCCTGACGCGCACGACGTCCTCCACGGGGTAGACGAAGATCTTGCCGTCCCCGGCCTCGCCTGTCTGGGCAGTCTCGCAGATCGTATCTATCACGACCTCGGCGTCCTCATCGTCCACCACGACCTCAAGCTTCATCTTTGGAAGAAACTCCACCCTGTAGTCCCCAGCTCGCCACTGAAGTGCTATTCCCTTCTGCCTTCCCCTGCCCTTCACCTCTGTGGCTGTCATCCCCGAGAAGCCTTTCGCGTCCAGCTTTTCCCTGAGCAGGTTCAGCTTCTCGGGCCTGATTATCGCCTCGATCTTCTTCATCTTCAAGACCTCACATGTAGGCTCCTTCGCCATGCTGGGAGATATCCAGGCCGACAGCTTCCTCTTCATCCCTGACCCGCAGGCCCATGAAGGCATCGACTGCTCTCGCCAGCCCGTAAGTCATCGCAAAGGAGTAGCTCCAGGTAACTGCGACGGCCACAGCCTGCACCAGCAGCTGGTGCGGGTTGCCTGCCAATAGCCCTGCGCTTCCGATGCTTGCGAAGATGCCAGTGGCCAGGACGCCCCAGGTGCTGCCGATGCCGTGGCATGCCAGGACATCCAGGGAATCATCCACGCTCTTGCTTCCGCGGACTATTATGATGGCATAGTAGCCCACAATGGCCGCCACGATGCCTATTGGTATCGCCGCCAGAGGTGTGACGAATCCAGCAGCTGGCGTCACAGCCGCCAGGCCAGCCACAGCGCCCGTGACCATTCCCAGCGCCGACGGCGCCCTATGCCGCCAGGAGAGGAGCATCCAGGTCGTGGCTGCGGCTGCAGCAGATGTGTTGGTAGTCACAAAGGCGTTTGCTGCAATCCCGTTGGCCGCAAGGGCCGAGCCTGCATTGAATCCAAACCAGCCGAACCAGAGCAGCGCCGCGCCCATGACAGTGGTGGGGATGTTGTGCGGCTCCATGGGGTCGGTGCCAAATCCCTTGCGGGCACCTATCACCCAGGCGATCGCCAGGGCGGAGACGCCCGCGCTGATGTGGACCACGATCCCACCTGCAAAGTCCAGGGCACCCATCTGGGAGAGCCAGCCGCCTCCCCAGACCCAGTGGGCGATGGGATCATAGACGAGGGTCGCCCATGCTATGGAGAAGACCAGGAAAGAGCTGAACTTGATGCGCTCAACATAGCTGCCTGTGATGAGGGAGACTGTGATTATGGCGAACATGGCCTGGAAGATCATGAAGGTCAGAGCAGGGATGGTCAGGCCCTCCTTGAGATCCATGCCGACGCCGTTCAGGCCCAGATGCTCCAGGCCGCCTATGAGGCCTCCGATGTCCTCTCCAAAGGCCAGGGTGTAGCCGAATAAGATCCACTGAAGGCTGATTATTCCCATGATGGCGAAGCTCAGGATGATCGTGGATATGGCGTTCTTCTTGCGCACCATGCCCCCGTAGAAGAAGCCAACACCAGGGATCATGAGCAGGACCAGGGCCGCGCTGATCAGCACCCAGGCGTTGTCAGCGCCATTGATCTGCGAGCCCTGGGCAGCGCCCGGGCCGATCAATGAGATCAGCAATAATAGCAATGAGCATAACTCACGCATGATGTTACCACCATGTGATGTGAAAAATGCTTAATTGATAAGCATGTTTAAGAAAGCATATGCGAATTTCACACAAGTTATGAGAATATCATATCGGCACGGGAGCATTGTATATATAAATTATCTTATTTAATCTATTATTCCTGCTCTCATCAAACAGGTCATTCCTCATCCAGGGCTCACAGGCAAATGCAGAGGATTTTAGCGATCTCTATCGGTCCTTCTCCAGACCCAAATGGCTCTCCAGCCAATCAGATTCTTGCGCATAAAGATCCTTGCGCATAAGATATATCACCTATCACCTCGGCTCAGATCTGGATCTTGATCGCAGCGTCTCGGCAGAGTGCCCAGTGCTCTAGAAAACCCTTAAATACTGGGCGAATACTCGATTAGGTATTCCGCACAGGGCCCGAAAGCCCTGGGCGCATGGACCGGCAGGTCCGAACGCGCGCATAGCGCGTGAGTCGGTCTATATCGAGACCATGCGGAGGATTGAGATGACACGTTCAGAAAAGACTAACCCAAGATTAGTCCGACTTATCGGCGATCTTAAGGCGGCCTCTCGCGTGAATGGATCTCCCATCTGGCGCGATGTGGCCAAGAGACTGGAGAAGCCCAGGCGCAACTATGCTGCTGTGAACTTGAGCAAGATCAACAGGCACACGGAGTCCAACGACACAGTTCTTGTTGCCGGAAAAGTGCTGGCCTCGGGCGAGATCGAGCACAGCGTCACTGTGGCAGCCCTCAGCTTCAGCAACAACGCCATGTCCAAGATCCAAAGCGCTGGCGGGAAATGTCTGGCGATAGAGAAGCTGGTAGAGCAGCATCCCAAGGGATCTGGCATAAAGATTTTGAGGTGAGACTGATGATAGTAGTAGATGCAACTGGGTTGGTCATGGGACGCCTGGCGAGCGTGGCGGCGAAGAGCCTTCTGGCAGGCGACGAGGTGAGGATCGTCAACGCTGAGAAGGCGGTCATAACAGGCAAAAAAGAGAGCATCTTCGGCGACTATGGCACCTCCAGGCTACGTGGCACTCGGGAGCGCGGACCCTACTTCCCCCGACGCCCGGAGATGATCCTCAAGAGGACTGTGCGTGGCATGCTTCCCTACAAGATGAGGCGCGGAAGAGACGCTTTATCCCGACTGAGAATCTATGTGGGAGTTCCAAGGGAGCTGAAGGGTGCGGCGCTAGAGCAGCCGGACGGGGCAAGGATGAGAGATGCGAGCAATGACAAGTATGTCGAGCTTGGAACCCTGAGCAAGAGGCTCGGCGCAAACTTCTGAGGGTTCGAAATGAAGATAATCAATTCATCTGGAAAGAAGAAGACCGCTATCGCAAGAGCCACTTTGAAGGATGGAAAGGGCACTGTTCGGATCAACAAGGTCCCAGTCGAGATATACGAGCCGCGGCTTGCCAGGCTCAAGGTCCAGGAGCCCCTCCAGATTGCCGGGGATCTTATCAAGGGAATAGACATCGATGTCTTTGTCCGGGGCGGCGGCACCATGGGCCAGACTGATGCAGTGCGCACAGCCATCGCCAAGGGCATTGTGGAGTGGACAGGCGACACGGCGCTTAAAGAGGCCTTCTCCGAGTACGACAGAAATCTCCTCGTCAGCGATCATAGGCAGAAGGAGAAGAAGAAGTTCGGAGGACTCGGTGCAAGGGCAAAATACCAGAAGTCCTACAGGTGAAACAGCTTGATTCCAGTCAGGTGTTTTTCCTGCGGCAGAGTGGTCTCTCATGTCTGGGAGGAGTACCGGGAGCGCATCAAGACTGAGCCTCCCGGCAAGGTCCTGGATGACCTGGGAATAGACAAATACTGCTGTCGGCGTATGCTTCTTTCTCATGTGGAGTTAGTGGATACGCTCAGGCGGTACCAGTAAAAGGGAAAGGGGGTTGTAGGGTAGCCTGGTCCATCCTACAGCGTTCGGGACGCTGTGACCTGAGTTCGAATCTCAGCAACCCCATCATGCTCTTCCTTTTGAGGTGGCTATTTGAAGGGTGAGAAATATACGAGATATGAGCGTGCTCGGATAGTGGGAGCACGCGCTTTGCAGATTTTCATGGGCGCTCCGGTTCTGATAGATAGTAAGAATTCCGACCCTCTCGAAATAGCGCTTGAAGAGATGAAGCTGGGCGTGATACCCATCACCGTAAAACGCGACGGTAAACGATAGGGTGCATAGTAGAATAAGGTAGGCGATATCAAAAAGGCAGGTGAATTAGTTGGAAGATGATGATGTGATTCAGGTAGAGGGAGAATACGAGACTCTCATACCGATTGACGAGTATCTTGCTGCGGGCGTGCACATAGGCACTCAGCAGAAGACGAACGACATGATGCCCTATATCTACAGGGTGAGAACAGACGGATTATATGTTCTGGATGTTCAGTCCACGGACAAGCGCATCCGCCTCGCGGCCAGGTTCCTGTCCAAGTACGATCCTTCGAAGATATTGGTCGTCTCCGCCAGGCAGTACGGCCAGAGGCCTGCGACCATGTTCTCCAAGGCCATCGGCGCTTTGGCCAATGTGGGGCGCTTTGTGCCAAATACTCTCACAAATCCGGCCTTCAAGGGCTACATCGAGCCGGATGTGCTCATAGCCACAGACCCGAGCGGTGATGCCCAGGCGGTCAACGAGGCCGTGGACGTGGGGATTCCAGTCATCGCCCTCTGCGACACAAACAACATGACATCGAATGTGGACCTTGTGATACCCACCAACAACAAAGGGCGCAAGGCACTGACCCTCATATACTGGCTCATGGCACGCCAGGTGCTGAGAGAGCGGGGCGAAGAGGACAGGTTCAAATACACAGTCTCCGACTTCGAGATGGAGTTTTAATGGCATGAGGAATCCGGCTGTTGCAGGTCAGTTCTATCCCGCATCTGCAGCGGAGCTGAGGCACCAGCTGGATGAGATGTTGCAGGCCGCCAAGGGCGAGGAGGTCCAGGCGCTCGGAGCAGTCGTTCCGCACGCAGGGTACGTCTACTCTGGCGCTGTGGCAGCCGAGGTCTATTCCCGTCTTCCCGAGAGGGAGACATACGTAATCCTCGGACCAAACCACCATGGCCTTGGAGCTGCGGTCGCGCTCTCTCGCGATTCCTGGCGAACGCCGCTGGGAATTGTCGAGACCGACATCGAGCTGGCGGATCTCCTGGCTGGCAGCATCATCGACTGTGACGAGCTGGCCCACAGGCAAGAGCACTCCATCGAGGTGCAGATACCCTTTCTCCAGGCCCGCTTCAGGGGCTTCAGGATCCTTCCCATCGCCATGGGGCTTCAGGATGAGGAGACTGCTGTCGAGGTTGGGGAGGAGGTCGCCAAGGCTGCCCTGAGGCTGAAGCGGAGCTGCACAGTCATTGCCAGCAGCGATCTCACTCACTACGAACGCCTGGAGATCGCCCGCAAAGTGGACGCCCAGCTCATAGAGGCTATCCTTAACATGGATGTTCCTGAGCTGTATGCCAGGGTTTATAATTACAATGCCACAGCCTGCGGCTACGGGCCCATAGCAGCAGCCATGACCGCCTCGGCTTCTCTGGCGGCTGCTGCAGGCAAGGCCGCCAGCGGAAAGCTGCTTCGTTATGCTACCAGCGGAGACGTGACAGGTTCCTACGACCAGGTAGTGGGATACGGGGCGATCGTCTTCGCCTGACGGAGGCTCTCTTGACAGCAGCATCGGCTCCGGGCAAGGTGATCCTCTTCGGAGAGCATGCTGTCGTCTCAGGCGCGGCCGCCATTGGTGGGGCTATTGATCTGCGGGCCAGGGTGAGCGTGGAGGACATGCCGGGACGAACCCAGATCGATGCCTTTAACCTGACGCTTCAGGGGTTCTCCTTTGATCTGATCTCGGGCCAGCTTAATTCCGCCGAGGCCGAGAACGCCATAAGGTACATCTCTGCTGTTCTTAAGGAGTTTCGGGCAGATGATCTCAGAGTCAGCGTCGAGTCCAGCATCCCGACAGCCTCGGGCCTGGGTTCTTCGGCTGCCATTGTGGTAGCAGCCATCGCAGCCCTCAACAGCCACATGGATCTCGGGCTCTCCCAAAAGGAGATCGCATCCAAGGCACACGAGATTGAGAGGGCGGTGCAGCATGGCCTTGGAAGCCCCACGGACACTGCCCTGGCTACATATGGCGGCCATTGTCTCGTCGCCGGAGGGGTTAAGCCCATCGATCTGCCCTGCCTTGATCTTGTCGTGGGTTGTACGGGGCTGCCTCACGATACCAGAACCGAGGTGGAACGTGTCCAGAGCCTGCGCCGACGCCGGCCTGAGATAGTGGGCCCAGTCTTCCAGGCCATAGGGGCCGTCTCCTCTGAGGCGGTCTCAGTGATGAGGGAGCATAGACTGGATGAATTGGGAGAGCTGATGAACATCAACCACGGGCTTCTGGAGGCTCTGGGCGTCGGCACAAGAGAGCTGTGCGAGTTGGTTTATGCAGCCCGCGGCGCGGGCAGAGCTCTTGGCGCAAAGATCACTGGTGCCGGGGGCGGGGGCTGTATGATAGCTCTGCCCCGCCCCGATGGGAAAGCCGCCCTGATGGTCGCCCTGGAGCAGGCGAGGGGCAGGGCCTTCATCGTCAGGACAGGCTGTGAGGGCGTGAGGGTGGAGACGAGCACATGACGAGGGTCCTGAAGATCGGCGGTTCCATCCTGACTGACAAGAGACGCGATGCTGCGGCGCGGCCCGAGGAGATCAGGCGCGTGGCAGAGGAGATAGCATCATCGCCAGAGGATCTTGTGCTCGTGCACGGTGCAGGCTCCTTTGGACATATTCCTGCCAGGAGATATGGTCTGCCTGAGAGCTTCAGCCCCGAAGGTCTGTTGCAGACGCACAAATCTGTGGCCAGGCTGAATGATCTCGTGGTCGAAGCCCTGAGCAGGGCGGGAGCCTCTCCCATGCCTGTTCATCCACTATCCTGCACCCTTCTCAAGGATGGGCGGATAGAGGCGTTGGCCGTAAAGCCTCTGAGGGAGATGGTCAGGGATGGGCTCCTGCCGGTTCTGCACGGGGATGTGGCCATGGATGCATCACGAAAGGCCGGAATCGTCTCAGGGGATCAGCTCGTGCCCTACATTGCCAGGGCTCTGGGGGCAGATGTGGTGGCTGTCGGCACTGATGTTGATGGCGTGCTGGTCTCAGGCAGCCCCATTGCCGAGATGACTCGGGCGGATCTGGCGTCCTTAGAGGGCGCTCTCGGAGGAAGCACGGGCGTGGATGTGACAGGTGGCATGAAGGGGAAGCTCCTCGAGCTGCTCGATCTGGCAGACGACGGAATAGGCTCTGTGATCTTCAACGCCTCAAGAGAGGGCAACATATCGAGGGCTCTCATGGGCGAGCACCTGGGCACAAGGGTGAGGGCAATTTGATGACCTCCGCCACATCCAGCCGCAAGCTGGACCACATCAGGATCTGCCTGGAGAAGCCTGTGGAGGCAGAGGCCAGGCCCTTCGATGATCTGGTTATGATCCACAGGGCTCTTCCTGAGATCGACGAGAAGGAGATCGATACCGAGTGCAGTTTCCTCGGGAGACATCTGAAGGCCCCATTGATCATCAGCGCCATGACTGGCGGTCATCCCGAGGTCAAGAAGATAAACGTCCGCCTGGCGCAGGCAGCCGAGGAGACGGGTGTGGCCCTGGGAGTAGGCTCACAGAGGGCGGCTCTCGAGGACAAAAGCCTGGAGGATACCTTCTGCGCTGTCAGGGATGCGGCCCCCGATGTTCCCATAGTGGGCAATATCGGAGCCGTCCAGCTCAAAAGGTCGGGGCCCGAGGTCCTGGGGCGGCTCGCCGAGATGATAGATGCAGATGCTGTGGCGGTCCACCTCAACTTCCTGCAGGAGAGCATCCAGCCTGAGGGCGATAAGGATGCGTCGGGCGTCCTGGAGGCGATAAGATCGGCTCTTTCGGGTTCTGTTCCCCTCATAGTCAAGGAGACTGGCGCGGGCATATCAAGAGAGGTGGCGTCGGAGCTTGTTGAAGCAGGTGTCAAGGTCATCGACGTCTCTGGAGCGGGCGGCATGAGCTGGTCAGGGGTTGAGGCTTATCGGGCAGCAGAGAAGGGCGATCTTGAGCTTGAGCAGATGGGAAGGCTCTTCTGGAACTGGGGGGTTCCAACGCCTGCCAGCATAGTGGAGTGCAGGGCAGCAGGCGCTGATGTAATCTCATCCGGTGGTGTCAGAAGCGGCCTGGATGTCGCCAAGAGCCTGGCGCTGGGCGCATTCCTGGCAGGAGCTGCCCTCCCCATGCTCGCCCCGGCAACAAAGAGCAAGGATGCCGTGGTGAAGGCAATAAAAGCTTATCAGCGGGGTCTTCGGATCTCCATGTTCCTGTGCGGCTGTGAGAACCTATCGCAGCTGAACGGCTCGCCCCTCGTGATCATGGGAAGGACGAGGGAGTGGCTGGAGAGCCGGGGTTTCGAAACAAGAAAATTTTCTATTTACAGAGAGTTGTCAAGATGAAGGATATTGCAATCGTCGCCGTCGGAGGCTACAACGAGATTGGCCGAAATATGACGGCAATCAGGATAGGAAAGGACATTGTGATCATGGACATGGGCATTCGCCTGGATCGCGTGCAGATTCATGAGGACACCGATGTGGAATCGCTGCATGCCTCAGATCTGATAGCCATGGGTGCCATCCCTGATGACAGCATCATGGAGGGCATCGATGGAAAGGTGAGGGCGATCGCATGCACCCACGGTCATCTGGATCACATCGGGGCCATCTCTAAGTTGGCCCATAAGTATCGTGCGCCGATCATCGCCACGCCTTTCACAGCAGATCTCATTCAGCAGGAGATCAAGTCCGAGAGGATCTTCGGCGTGAACAATCCCATAAGGGCCATGAACGCCGGAGAGCGCTTTCAGGTCACTGACGAGATCGAACTCGAGTTCATTCGCGTGCAGCACAGCATCGTGGATTGCGTCTTTGCCGCCATTCACACGCCCAAGGGCACTATAATCTACGCCAATGACTACAAGATCGACCGCTCTCCGACATTGGGCGAGCCGCCTGACTTCTCAAGGCTGAGGGCCCTGGGAAAAGAGGGAGTTCTGGCGCTGATCACAGAGACCACGAATGCGGCTGTCTCGGGAAAGACGCCGTCAGAGCAGATCGCGAAGGACCTCGTATGGGATGTGATCATTGGGACTGAGGAGACGAGGTCGGGCCTCATGGTCACGACATTCTCCTCGCACATCGCCCGAATAAGGGCGATCATCGAGGCTGCGAAGAAGATCGGCAGGAAGCCTGTCCTCCTGGGCAGGTCGATGGAGAAGTACTGGGGCACGGCTGTGCGCACAGGGTATGCCGAGCATGGGGATGTAACAGTTTACGGAAGAAGGAAGTCCGTGGATAAGGCCTTAAAGAGGATAATGAACGAGGGCAAAGACAAGTACCTGCCCATCATGACGGGACACCAGGGTGAGCCCGGAGCCATCCTGAGCCGCGTGGCCAACGGGGAGACTGACTATCTCGTCGAGTCGGGGGACAAGGTCATATTCTCCGCGGGCATCATACCCCAGCCATTGAACGAGTCCAACCGCCACACAGTTGTGACGAAGCTGAAGATGCGCGGCGGCAGAATATACGACAATGTTCACGTATCTGGCCATGCCTGCAGGGAGGATCACTGGGAGCTTCTGCGGATGATAAACCCGGAGCATGTGATACCAAGCCACGGTAACCTGGTCAGCCATGGAAACTACCTGATGATGGCTGAGGAGACGGGCTACTCTCTAGGCTCGAATATTCATCTGGTGAGGAATGGCCAGGAGCTTCTGATCGATTAGGCGGTTTCAGGATGGAGGTGATGATGAGATGATGGACAAAGAGCTGGAAATGCGCGCTGCAATGATATCGGCGGCCGTGGAGAAGCTGCTGCCGGTGGTGCATCCAGAGGAGCTTTACAAGGCAGGCAGACATTTGGTGGACTCGGGCGGAAAGAGGCTGCGGCCTTCAATGCTCCTCCTCGCGGGCGAGGCCCTGGGCGTGGATGCTGCAGCCCTGGCTCCGGCGGCCGTCTCCATCGAGCTGATCCACAACTTCACATTGATTCATGACGACATCATGGACAATGCCGATGTCAGACGCGGGCGCGCCGCGGTGCACAAGCTTTGGGGAGTCTCGGGGGCCATTCTGGCTGGGGATACTCTCTACTCCAAAGCCTTTCAGGTTCTGGGCTCATCTCCAGCAGAGCCAAAGCTCGTCCTCGATGCCATGAATGTGCTCTCCAGGACATGCACAGCCATTTGCGAAGGCCAGTGGCTGGACCTGGAGTTCGAGAACCGCGAGGAGGTCTCGGAGGAGGAGTACATGGAGATGATCGAGAAGAAGACGGGAGTGCTCTATGGTGCTTCTGCATGCATGGGGGCGATCCTCGCAGGGGCCAGGCTCAAGACCACTCAGAGGCTGGAGGAGTTCGGAAGGCTGACTGGCATGGGCTTCCAGATTCAGGATGATGTTCTCGATCTGACTGCACCCGAGAAGGTCCTGGGAAAGAGGCGCGGCGGAGACCTTGTCGAGGGAAAGAAGACTCTGATCATGATTCATGCCCTGGATCACGGAGTCAGGCCGGATGTCTTCGGCAAGAAGGGTGCCTCTATAGAGGAGATAGAGAAGTCCATTGCTGTTCTTGAGAGGAGCGGATCGATAGAATATGCCTCCACCAGGGCGATCGAGCTGGTGGCGCGGGGAAAGGGGGCGCTCGATGTGCTGCCCGACTCGCCAGCAAAGGCGCTTCTGCTTGATCTGGCTGACTTCATGATCCGGCGAAGGTACTGAGAATGTGAACAACAAAGGTGTAAAACGCCTCTCTATCATGTGATCTTGTCCATGTGAGGTTGCAGCCAACCTCCGGGGCAACATCAAAAAACTCGGGCGAACAGGAATCGCCTTAAATATCAAGCGGATCAGTTACAATTAATCTTGAGGGGAGATGACTGATGCACAAATGGCTGATCCTTCTGTTGATGCTGTCGATGCTTATTGGCGGCAATGCGCTGTGTGAAGTGAGATCTGTTCCTGCGACACAGGACGTCTATGTCAGCCTCGGCACGGGCGATGAGCAGGCCTTCAACAAGACGGATATCCTCCGCTGTGAGATCAATGTCACAGACTTCAATGGGACAAAAGTGAAGGCGTATCCTGGCGCGCCGATGATACAGTTCGATATCACCGATCTCAACATGACCGAGGATGATGTGGGAATTCTTGTTCTAAAGGCTGCATCCATCGCGAAGAACGGCAGTGACTCGGCTATGGTGACGCTTCTGACAATCGGCTCTGACTGGACGGAAGATTCGGATCTTCCTGAGCTTCTCCTCAACGTCCTGCCCGTCTGGAATATCATCAACAGGAATGATCTCACTCTGATGAGCACCGACACAGACGGCGATAATATCTTCGCCTTTGACGTCTCCAATAAGCTTCTTGCGGCAAAGGCAAAAGGGGATCAAATCTCATTCCTCCTCGAGGCCATAAGCAACAGCAGCTACAGAGTGGACTTCTTCTCCACAAAGAGCGGTCAAGGGCCCTATCTGATGGTGATGCCCTATCCCGGCAGGCTGATCGCCAATCAGACGGCAGCGTTTGGTCAATCCTCTTCGACCAATCTGAGCAATGGATCTTCGAAGACGAATCCGATCGTTCTGACAAAGAAGCCCTAAATGGCCAGCCAGATATCGGGGACCGACAAGACCTCGACGTCGAAGAGGGCTGAACTGGCATCGAAGGCCAGGCGCGACTTCGACAGGGCTTCTTCAATGAGTGCCCGAATAGCCCTCTTGATGAAGAGTCGCAGTTCGAGAATGCCCTTCAGGATATTGCAGAAGATGACCCTGGAACCAATGCAGTATCTTTATATCTTCAGAGGGTATACAGATGCTAGAAATTATTAGGAGGAATCTAGAAATGGTCTCCAGGAATTTGGCCCTGGCAATTCTCGCTTTCGGGCTGCTGTCGATATCCCTCGCTGCAGCGACTGATTGCCATCGATGTTCGTATCCGTGGATGACGTCTTATGAGTGTTGTTGGCCGCAATACTATACTTATCCCTGCACATATCTGAGCTACGACTATTGCTGTCCATCGTGCTGCTGTTACTATCCATACTCCTATGAGAATTGCGGGCGGCTGTACGGCTATAATTATCCGTGCCAGTATTATCTGCCTTACAGATATTAACATTTTTTTAATTTGTTATGATATCATTAAGTGATCGGCAATTAATGATTAATAAATTATAATTAATAATTACTGATATTATCCGATTCCATCAGTGATTATTAGACTATCAACAAGACCGCACCATCCTGGAAAACCAAAAGAAGGTCGCAGCCCTCTTCGGGAGATGAGTCTCATTGAGCCGCAGAGATTGAAGGCGCTGAGAAAGCGGGTTATAATCCGGTTTGGATTAGCTGCGGTCCTGATTCCGGCGATCCTCTTTGCCATGGCAGGCACACTGAATTACTGGCAAGGCTGGCTCTACTGGATGGTTCTCATCATTCCCATGCTCTTTGCGGTGAGCTATCTTCTGAGGGCTGATCCAGAGCTTCTGGAGCGGCGGATGAAGTCTCATGAGAGGGAGCATGAACAGCAGATAATCGTTCGTCTTGGGTCCGCGGTTTGGGTCGCAGGATTCATGGTCATCGCCCTCGATCTGAGGTTGCAGGGTTTGAATCAAGTGCCAGCCTTCATCGCCCTCGCAGCGGATGCGGGTGTGTTCCTAGGATACTGCCTAGTCCTCTGGGTCTTCAGGGAGAATACCTACGCATCCCGCACTGTCGAGGTGGTGGAGGGACAAAAGGTGATCACGACAGGGGCGTACTCCATCGTCCGCCATCCCATGTACCTGGGTTCCATCATCATGATCCTCTTCACGCCTATAGCTCTTGGCTCATGGTGGGCGGTTCCTGTCTTCTCCCTTTACATCCCTGTCTTGATATGGCGAATCTTCAATGAAGAGAGGGTGCTGCTGAGGGATTTGCCGGGCTATCGGGAGTATTGCATGAAGAGGCCGTATCGCCTGGTGCCATACGTCTGGTGAATCTTTTGGCTATAGGGCCACATAATGGGGGTCGGACCGTCGCGATCCAAGGGACTCGGCCTCGGGGTGTCAGATATCCATCGGACTGATTAGTATGGTCGGAAGCGTTTGTCTCAATCGTCTATATATTTCGCGACTCTCTATAAGCTAAATATTGGCTCAGGGGTAGGAAATTATTCTCCCTCCTACTTTTACCTGCCTTCTGAGCCACTCTCTTCTCCGTGTATCACCGAGATGCAGGCCCCATTTCTTCTCCAAGGCTTGCCGCATAATCTCTTCAGGCATGAATTGGAATCTCGATTCGATTGAAGAACATCCGTTCAAACGTCATCTTGAAGATCTCGGAGATCCAATTAATTCAGGGAGATGTTCATGGAGAAGAGCGATCTTTTTCGTCTGATTCTGAGCATTATTATATGCCAAATGGCAGGCGTCATAGGATCAATATTCACGGCAAGTTCGGTGGCAAGCTGGTATCCGACCCTTGTTAAGCCTTCTATAACGCCACCAGGATTCTATATCGGATCGATCTGGATTGCCCTTTTCACGCTAATGGGCATCTCCCTTTTTCTCATCTGGAGGCATCATTCCGATGGTTCGGATGCCAGGGGTGCCCTCTATTTCTTCGCGGCTCAGCTGGTCGTAAATACTCTGTGGAGTGCGGCGTTCTTCGGCATGCAATCACCTATTAGCGGCTTGGTGGTCATCGCCCTCTTATGGATCCTGATTCTCATCACCATCGTCAAGTTCCTGCCCTTGAATCGCGCTGCGGCATTCTTGCTGGTTCCCTATATCCTCTGGGTGAGCTTCGCAGCGTACTTGAACTACTTGATTTGGAGATTGAATCCATGAACAACATACGTCCGTGGGATAATCTCCTTAGATCGATTTTCGGCTCTCAGAAGTCGGATTATGACCTGCACACTCTGAGATGACCTCTGCGGCATCCCGGGTAATCGATCTGTACTATCCGATTCTTGGCATTAGAGGAGCACGTCTCCCGATGACGCACTATCTGCCCATCTTCGGCAGGTTCTTCGTCATCACCACCTTTAGGACGCCCACCTCTTTGTCCATCTCCTCGCGGAGGGGCTCCCAGCCCTTTGCACGGTAGAATCCCATGGCTTGGTGATTCTCGCTGAAACATTCCAGCCTTGCAGTCTCGTACCCTGACATCATCAAATCCGTCTCGACGATATCCAGCAGATTGCTTCCAATGCCCCTTCGATGGTGGGCCGGGTGAACCCAAAGAAGGGCTACCAGATCTTCGATCCTCGCAGCAGCTGCCACAATCTCGCCAGCCTTTTCGGCCACAACCATGTACGGCCATAGCTTATCGACATCCGCACTGAGCCTTTCGCCCTCGATCCAGGGCTTCAACATGTCAATTGGCAAGATCTGACCGTAGACATCCATGAGCGTCTCCTTAAACAGCTTGAGCAGGCCAGGGACGTCCTCTTCTGCAGCCTTTCTGAATTTCAATTGGATCATAGAGCAATCTTCCATCAGCTTGACGGTTATGAAATCCATCATATATTTGGTCTGCGCATCGAAATAGTCGCCATGGGGCGCCTTCATGCTGTCATAAATTCCGCACTACATGCATATCCTGACGAAATAGCAGAGCCTTCAAAGCCCGCCCCGGAAAGCTATCCCCAGAAAGCTATAATACCTTTCAAATGCAATTGATTCTGCGATCTTAATGGAGGAAATCACAGTCAAGATCCCCAAGGGTCTTCCAGGTGCATACCTCAAGAAGAAAATCGACGAACTTGTAAAGGAAGAAGAACTTAAGTGGGCATTGTTTGAGAGGTGCAAAGAAGAGCTGTCTCTAACTGAGGATGACCTCGAAGATCTCGAAAAAGCAAGGGAGAAGGCATGGGGCAAGACGAGGAAGAAATACGACTTGTAGTCGATACGAATATCCTCATCTCGGCACTCCTGAAAGACGATTCTATAACGGCCAGGCTTCTGAGATCCAACGCCTGCTCCTGCTACTATCCGCGGGACGGCTTAATGGAGATCGATTGTTATCGGGAATACATACTCTCCAAACGATCCAAATACATTCAGAGAAGCAGCTTTGAGCATGCCCTGAAGTTTGTGCTGGGTGCTGTGAGGATTGTGCCTTCTGAAATGTACTCCTGTGCGATGAATGAGGCTTTTAGCATCATGAAGGAGAGGGACCCAAAGGATACTCCCTTTCTCGCCCTGGCGTTGCAACTCGGGTCGCCCCTTTGGTCTAACGATAGGCATTTCAAAGGCTTGGAAGCTGTTCCAGTGTTTTCTACTGGATCTTTGATTGAACACTTAAGAGAGAAGGGCGTTTGGTGGTAGTCATCTCCTCAAAGCCCGCCCCGGAATGCACACGGTTAGCGCCCTTTAGATGCGAATCTGCTGAATAATGATTATAATAAAAAAGATGGATATGAGCTAAAGCGTAAACTGCCCCGTCTCAATCCATTCTGCTTTGATCAGGGTCCACCAATCTATCGCCAGCCCCTTCAGGATATAATCGTATGGCAACCATCCGTAGCCCTCATCTCCCCACTTATCTCCCCAGGAGTTCCTTATCAATAATGCACCCGTGGTCGACTGGTTGCAGTTGGTGTTCGTGATCTTCATTTTGTCGTCGTAGCCCACGGCATCTATGGCATGTCCTCCCACCTCTTTGTCTCCGCGGCACGGGAAGGGTATCTTGCCGGTATTTGCTGCCTGTCTGATGGAGTCGTAGACTGAAAATCCGAACTCCGCAGGAATGCCTGCTGCCATGTTCGTCTTGATTCTGGTCAGCAGGGCATCGGGCGTTATTCCATTCGGGTCGAGCCTGTAGTACTGGACCGCCTTGTAGTTTTCGGCAAAGGCATAGAGGAAGGCCGAAGGCTCCTCATCAAACTTCGCAATATCATAGGGCCAGAATTTCTCCGGCGGAACGCCGAAGAGCACCATCGCTCCTAGAGTGCTTCTGATATAAGCGCCCGTATCCCCAGTCACCTGCATCAGGTCTCTTGTGGCCTTGTAGAGGAAAAGCCTTGATGCGTCGATATGGTTCCCGAAAGCCTTTCGCTCAAAGAACTCGAAGAGTCCGACTCCTGCGTTTGCAGTGCAGGATCCAATCTCACCTTGGTCCTCTATCGGGGGGCACCATTTCCTGAGATCCACTGATGCTGGCAGCGTGGAAGGAGCAGCTTTCAGCACTTTTGTGGCAGCCAGGATTTTTGCTATCCCTTCGCTTTGAATATCCAGATCTCTGATGTCGGGGAGCTCGGGCAGATAGCCCAATCCCTTCATCTCGAACTCATCCATTGAGCTCATGCCCAAGGCCCTTAATGATATTCCCATGCGTCTCACCCATCCGTCGATGATATGCTTCTTTGATTTGTATCTCCAACATATTCAAATAAACAATCTTTCAGACTCTTGCCAACAACCATATATAGAATTTGAATGATTCTAGGTGCATTATCCTCCAGATGATGCCGTTAAAGTGGCCACAACTCCAGACATTTATGTGCGCAGTATATCACTATACTATTTAAATTTTTCCAAAATAAAACATATTTTAATTATCTTTTGCGAGTGAGAGGCGCGCTCGGATATAATATCTAATATATTCAAAGAAAGATATCTAAATGATCTATCCTTTGTTAGGGGAAATAGGTTATTAACTCGCCAGGGCATCTAGTTCCTATGGGCATTAAGATCACGCTGCTTGGGACGGGCGTTGGCATTCCGCAGCCGGGCCGCTCGCAGGCGGCGATCCTGATCGAGAATGATTTTCCGCTGCTCCTGGACTGTGGCGCGGGCACGCTGCTGAGGCTGGAGCAGGCCGGAGCAGTCCTGGGGCCTCTGGACACAGTCGTCCTGACACACCTTCACCTGGATCATGTCTCTGATCTGCTGGCACTGGCGAATGCCCGCTACCTCTCAGAGCTGTCTGGCTTGGATGTCTGGGGGCCCGAGGGCACTGATGCCTACTTCAAGATCGCGCAGAGCGTTTACCCGAACCTGAAGAAGATGGAGGTCGCAGTTCATGAGGTGCGGCCGATGGACTCCTTTTCCGTCAAAGGATTCGATATCTTCGCGGAGGAGGCGCGCCATAGTGTCACCGCCCTCGCCTATCGCATCGAGGCGGAGGATAAGGTTCTGGTATACTCGGGCGACAGCGAGCCATCGCACCGCGTGGCTGCTCTGGCGGCGGGCGCTGACCTGCTGGTGCACGAGTGCTCCTTTCCGGAGCCCTTCGAGGTGACGAACCACACGACTCCCCGCAGGCTCGGGAATCTGCTTAAGAATGTCAACCTAAAGCGCGTCGTGCTCACTCACCTGTACCCGCAGGCACAGGGGCAGGAGGAGGAGATGGCGCGCGAGGTGGCTGCTCAGGCGGGGGTGCCGACTGAGACTGGGTGGGATATGATGACAATGGTGCTCTGACGAAATGCGGTCTCCGTGGGAGGAGATCCGGATAAGAGTGGATAGACCTGAAGATGCAGTAGAATGGGCTGAAATGCTGGAAGTAAGAATGCATGGATCGCCTAGAGTATTATTAATATTACTACATAATCTTTAAATAAATTGAAGATGATGATCATTGTCAATCTCATGATCCCATGAGTCGGTGGTGACCGTATGGCCTATTTAGATCAGATATACAACTCCTTAGGATCTTTTAGCCCCCATCTCTTCGGAGCCCTGGTGATTCTGATTGTCGGATGGATCTTGGCATTGATACTCTCATCGGCAATTGGAAAGGGGCTGCAACGCACAGGGATGGACGATAAGATTGCCAGAATGATCGTAGGAGAGGAAAAAGCTAAGAGTATCGAATCATATAGATGGATCTCCAGGATAGTATATTACGTATTGCTATTCTTTGTGCTTGTGGCCTTCTTCCAGACCTTGGGATTGACCCTGGTCGCCGAGCCCTTGAATCAGCTTTTGACTATAGTGTTCTCCTATCTCCCCAAGATCTTGGCGGCCCTTGTAATAGCACTGATTGCCTGGATTGTGGCGATAGTCCTCAAGAAGATAGTTCTCCAAGTTCTCAAAGCCGCTAAGGTGGATGAGGGCGTGAGCAGTAAGGCTGGTCTTGAAGAAAAAGGAATACCTTTGAGCCAGAATATTGGTGAAACCGTATATTATCTGGTGCTATTGCTCTTCCTGCCCATGGTGCTGAGCGCTTTGGGCTTGAGCGGCCTTCTGGAGCCGCTTCAGAGCATGATCGGCAAGATGCTGCTATTTCTTCCCAATCTGTTTGCAGCTGCGCTCATCATCATCATTGGCTGGTTCTTGGCTCGCATCATACAGAAGATTGTAACCAATCTCCTCATAGCTGCAGGTACTGAAAAGTTGAGCGAGAAGATTGGCCTATCCAAGGTCTTGGGCGAACAGGGTTTATCAGGCCTGATAGGCATCGTGGTCTATATCTTGATACTGATCCCCGTTCTGATTGCTGCTCTTCAGGCCCTGGCCCTCGATGCTATAACTCAGCCTGTTTCGAATGTGCTGAATCAAATACTCGGGATTCTTCCTGCTCTCTTCGGCGCTGCGCTTGTCTTGGCCATTGCATACCTATTGGGAAAGGTCGTTGCCGAGATCGTCACAAATTTGCTGAAAGCCATCGGGTTTAACTCCATTTTGGTCCGGATAGGCCTGGGCAAGGAGCCTGCTGAGGGTGAACGTACGCCCTCGCAGATAGTGGGCTATGTAGCATTGGTCGCCATAATGCTTTTTGCCCTCATTGAGGCGTCTCAGATCCTCGGCTTTACGCTATTGGCCGATCTGATTTATGAGTTTACAATCTTTGCAGGACATGTATTGATGGGACTGATAATTTTCGCTATCGGCATATATCTTGCAAATCTGGCATACAGCGTAGTAATGTCGAGCGGCATGTCTCAGGCAAAGGTTCTGGCCCAAGCAGCAAGAATCGCAATACTGATATTCTCGGGCGCAATGGCGTTGCGGCAGATGGGTCTTGCAAACGATATAATCAATATGGCATTCGGCCTATTGCTGGGATCTATAGCGGTTGCACTGGCTTTAGCCTTTGGGCTGGGCGGAAGAGAGATAGCTGCCCGCGAGATCGAAAAATGGCTGAAGTCCTCGAAATGAGAAGCCGTTTAATTTACTCCTTTTTTCATTTTTAGAATTTTTTGGTCATTCTCAGGCTAAGACCTCTCCAGAATCCATATCTGGCGATGGCAGGTGCGGCCTGTCCGAGCGCTGCACAATTCAGAAGTAGTGCTCAGAGTCGCTAGTTCACTCAGAGGCGAGATGCTAGGGGGTCAAGGGATTCGCATGAAGCGTGGTGAAATGCGGTGGTAGTGGATCTGCTTTATCCTATACCCAATATCTGATACCCGCACGCTTAATCTCATAGATAAATTTAAATATTGACGCTGCTTATTATTATGATTAATAGTTATAATTAGTTTCAAACGGGTGGAAAGATGAAGACCATTGTAGTCGATTCTCATAATGAGATCTTTCCGCATTGGTTCGAGGAGTACCTGAGAATGCGATTACCTTTGGTTGTGGTCAGGATCGATCAGCATCATGACATGAACCAGGATTGTCCAAGCCTTCCTGCCCGCGAGGGGAGACAAATTTTCGATTATTTTGCTAAAATAATGCCCTATTTATATGATTATGCAAAAGGAAAACTCAATGAGGGAAATTTCACATGTCCGGCCTTTTACTATGGCGCAATCGGGGCTTTGTACCACTTTGACCCCAGAGGAACCAAGATCGACGCCTATGGTAGGGTTTTGGGTGGAGATTTTGCGGATTCGCCGAAGACAAAGATGAGATCTGAGGCGATTGGCGGAAAAAGAATCAGTCGAATCCTTTGGGATGATGCACAAACAAAATTGAGGCGGGATGGGGGAAAGATGGTTCCGGTTCCGCGAAACATCTCCATTGCATCCTTTGAGGGGGATCTGAAGGAGTCTCGTTTTCCCGTGGTGATCGGATTCGACCTCGATGGGCTGTACGGAATCGATGAGAGGTGCCCGGCCAAGGAGGTTGTGGGCAAGAGGCTTGAAAGGGTCAAGAATGTCCTGGATTGCATCTCGTCACCCGTATTCGCATGTTTGGCGAGGTCCCAAACACCCAGAGCTTATGTGCCTCCAGAGTTGGTGGACCATCTGCAGCAGGCTGTTCTTCATCTCATGGAATGAAGGGGCCGTAGTCTCTATGCCCATGTATTTCCGAATAAAACTGGATATGGCAAGATGATCTAGAGGATCGTCTGGTGGCCAGAGATGATGCAGTTTTGAAGGGCATCCGGTACAAAGTGCTTGTCGAGGCTATGCCCCTCAAAATGTTCGATTTCAACCTCGTTTCAGTATCCGCAAACCACTAGCCAGCTTATCCTTCTTCGCTGCCAGGAATTTCTCGGTGCTCAAAGGGCACTTCACGAGATCAACAAACTCACTTGTAGTTATGCCAAGCTCTTTGGCCATAGCATTGAGCAAGGGTGCACCGATATCCTGGTTTTTCCCGTGGCTCAGAAAGGTGGCAGCCTCTTTCTTGCCATTGATAATGAGAATGAAATATCTGTGGTCAGTGTGGCTTCGGCAAAAGCCCTTTCTCGCAAGACCCGACTCGATATCATCCTGGTTCAGCGATGAGACCATCAGCTCACCGCAAACATTTCCAGGAGCACGTCTCTGAGCATCTTCCCCGTCTCGCCCAGTTTCTCCTCCGGGCACAGGACATACTCATTCCACAGGAAATCTATGTATTCAAACAGCAATCTCTTTGCTTCCTGAAAATCCTGAGAGCTTCCCACAGCATCCAACGGGGACAAGCTGACAATCCAGAGGCCGTCATCATAATCCACCTGAAGATTAGTGATCCTGAGAGGAACGAACTTCCTGGCGCCAACGGCGAATTCCTGCAGAGGACGCCTTTCATAGAATTCTATGGTTGACGGTTGAGCAGCCATTGGTTCCTAATTCGTTTGCAGCATATTTTAATTTTCCGCTGAACCCGGGATGTGAGGCAAAAAGATCCAGACGGCTCATCATCTCCCTATTATCTCCACCTCTTCATTCCTCGCCAGATACAGCACGTCCAGGTTATCGAACATCTGGTGGCCAGAGGAGAAGTCAGTTAGAAGGACATCCAGGACCGACTTAAGCGAAGCTGAGACTTTTCCTCCCAAGGACTTCAAGCCTACACAGAATTGTTCAAATTATTGGTTAGAAACACACATTATATATAAAAAATCACCGATTTTTTTGAGTATAATATAATACTAATACCAAAAGTTTTATTAATAAGACACAACTTTTTGTCTAATATTGTGAAAAGATATCGCAAAAGGATGGATTGGTAATGAAAAAGCTGATCTGGGCATTTTCAGCGGTTGTATTAGCATATATCCTGCTTATTCCGGTGAATTGCGCTACTCTTGAAATTTTCGGAAATGCAAATATGGACAATTTGATAAATGAAAGTGATGCAGCTTATGTACAAGGAATAATCGATGGAGCAAATGAGGAAACTGAGCTTGCTGATGCTAACCATGACGGTAAGATCGATAAAACCGATATCGATCAAATCGAGCAGATCATTAAAGGCACTCAAAAGGAACTCGTTGTACTCAATGACAAAGGAGTGCCTATAACATTTAGTGGCCCTATAAACCGCATAGTTCTAGTTCCACATAATCATTACTTGTATGAGACGATGCGTGCAATCGGTGCCGGTGATAATGTTGTCGGTATAACTGATGCTTTTGTTAATTCGAGCGATAAATGGGATAGCACTTCTCGTTATTACCCAGAACTTGCAGAAATCGAAAGCATAGGTACTATCGATGAGCCAAATACCGAGACGATCCTATCGTTGAAACCGGATGCAATCTTCACAGATCGCCATTCTCCAAGTTTAGATGATAGCACGGATCTATTCGGAATTCCAATCATCGATTTGGATGTAAATCTGACTAATTTTGAGGAGAGCACTAGATTCTATGGATACGTATTGAATAAGCGCGAAAAAGCTGAGGAGTATATAGCCTGGTGGAAAGGCTGGGAACATAAGATTGATGAGCGATTAAACCAGATCTCTGACGATGAGAAACCGCTCGTTCTAGCAACATTCTATAATTCTCCTGGAATCACTAGCTTCTATCTGGTAGGCAAAACGAGTATGAGAGCTGACGTTATCCGAAAAGGTGGTGCGAGAAACCTGGGTGATTACACAGGATTCAATACTAGTGGTGGATATGTCGATCCTGAATGGATCTTGGAACATAATCCGCCAGTTATATTGCTCATTACAGGAAACCACTATATGGGATATGATATAACCAATTCATCAATTGTATCTGGGTTAAGAGATGAATTTATGAATCGGTCTGAAATTTCCGGCCTCGACGCCGTGAAAAATGGGAAGGTCTTCATGGGATGCGGGCTTATCTCGATAGGAGGTGCAAACGGACTTCTTGGTGCTGTCTATCATGCAAAGCAGTTCCATCCGGAATTATTCAGGGATTTGGACCCCAAAGATATGCATCAGGAATATATAGACAGATTCCAAGGAATCGACTTTGATGTCAGTAAAGAGGGTTTATTCGTCTATCCTCCACTGTGAATGGGATTGATTACTATCTAGCGAGCGAGCTGTGACAGGCCCTGCAATTCTGGGCCTGTTCTTCAACTATTTGTAAGAGGATCCATGAAAGAAGCTATTGAGAAGCATTGGAGTGCAGATGCAGGTAGTTACAATAAGTCTATACAAAAGATGTTGCATTCCGAAGAGACAAAAAGACCATGGAAAAGTATATTTACTCAAGTTCTCGGAACGGACAATCTCCATCTATTGGACGTTGGTACAGGACCTGGAACTGTTGCGTTTATGCTTGCAGAATTGGGGTATCGTGTTACTGGTGTTGACTTTTCTGAAAAGATGCTCTCCAATGCCATAAGAAATAATGAAATTCTCGGTCTTGATGTAAATTTTAAAAAAGGTGACGCAGAGAATTTGCCTTTTGCAGACGAGGCATTTGATGCCGTTGTCAGTAGATACGTCCTCTGGACGGTTACAGACCCCAGGAAAGCAATCATGGAATGGAAAAGAGTCTTGAAGCCAGGAGGAAAGGTGATAATAATTGATGGAAACTGGAACGGCAATAAGACTACATTAAAAAAGCAAATCTGGCATGAACTATCTCTGCTAATGACACTGATCACAGAGCGCAGGAATCCTTATACTCATGAGTATGGGCCTGAATTAAAAAAAGGGCTCTGGTGCATTGGAACTAAACGCCCTGATGCTGATAAGATCTTTCTTGAGGAGGAAGGCTTCGTTGATATTTATATTATTAAGGAAGTTGATACAAGAAGACAGACTTTTCTGGAGTATCTGAAGAATGGTTACCTGGATAAATCATTCTTGATTTCTGGAACTAAAGCATAAACTTTTGCTGAATTGAAGGCCCTGATCAGAAGCATCCAGTCATGGTGTCCACAATGTTCGAGTCTTCGGCTCAGTGGCCAGATGAGAGGTCCGGCCTGAAAGCGAGATTGATATCCTTGTAGAAATGGAGCCTAGGCACAGCTTGATGGATCACGTGCTCCTCATGCAGGATCTCATAGACCTTCTGCCGCGGAAGGTGGATGTGGGTCAGCTTCCGCGATGCCATGGGGGAAGCGGCACAAGAGCAATCTGCAAAATTCGGGCCTGAGCGCTTTGGATGCACTTCATGTTGCTGCAGCGATTTCCGCAGGCTCTAGACGGGTCGCTTCACAGAGCCATGGGCATCAGAGTTAGATGTATCTTGAGGTGAATGAGGTCGTAGATGAATCAGACAGCATTGATCTGCCATCCGGCGCATCCAGGCTCAATCTCGTCTCCCTATTATCTCCACCTCTCCATTCCTCGCCAGATACAGCTCGTCCAGGTTATCGAACATCTGGTGGCCAGATGAGAAGTCAGTTAGAAGGACATCCTGGACCGGATGCTTGCCGAGGCTACGCTTTTATGAAGAGTATGTAATTCATTAGATAGAACCCTTTCATAATTTACCAATGGCTCTGTCGAAAGTTTGAAGAAAGTGGAGTCTCATACATAACCGTGGTACTGGGATGATTTCATGAGCGCCGCAAATCGCCAGGAAATCTCCCTTAAGGCGATAAATTCCTCATACCTCCTGATTGGTGACATAAATTTCACACCGAGGACATGCCCATGATACTCAATGAATTGCTGAAATCCAAGCGCCAGGAGATCCTAGCCATAGCTGCCAGGCATGGTGCCCATAATGTTCGTATTTTCGGCTCAGTGGCCAGAGGAGAAGCCGGTTCGGAAAGCGACTTGGATATCCTTGTAGAGATGGAGCCCGGGCGCAGCCTGATGGACCACGTGGCCCTCATGCAGGATCTCGAAGACCTTCTGCAGCGAAAGGTGGATGTGGTCAGCGAAAGGGCGCTGCACTGGTACATCAGGGACAGGGTGCTTGCAGAGGCAACCCCACTATGAAAGACGACCGACTTTACCTGATCCACCTCTGGGAATGCATTCAACGCATTGAGTCTTATTCAGCTGAAGGCAAAGAAGCATTTCTGTCATCTTCCATGACGCAAGATGCGATCATCCGGAATTTCGAGATCATCGGCGAAGCCACAAAGCACCTCTCGCCAAATCTCAAACAATCGCATCCCGAAATCCAATGGCGAGAAATGGCGGGATTTCGAGATGTGCTAATTCACAATTACATGGGAATCGATTTGATAGAGGTTTGGAATATCATCGAGAATGAGCTTCCACAAATCAAGAGCGGTCTAAAGCTCATCCTGATTGAGCTTCAATTGTCGCCTTGATATTTATCCTGCCCAAGTACAAAAAAGTACTATCATCTCTCCTTGCTGATAATCTCCACCTCTCCCTTCCTCGCCAGATACAGCTCGTCCAGGTTCTCGAATATCCCGTGCTCCACCAGCCCCGGAATCCCGCACAGCCTCCTCGCGAGAGCAGCAGGGTCTGAGATCGTTCCGAAGCCCACGTCCATCACGAAGTTCCCATTATCAGTGATCACCGGCCCGTCCTTCATCTTGCCCAGCCTCAGCACAGGCACCCCGCCCAGCTCCTTCGCCCGCTGCTCCACCAGCCGTGCGGCGAAGGGCAGCACCTCCACCGGCACAGGGTGCCTCAGCTTCTCTACATACTTGCTCTCGTCTGCCACTATCACGAACCGCTTCGCAGAACAGGCGACCACCTTCTCGCGCGTGTGCGCCGCTCCGCCACCCTTGATGACGAAGAGATCTGCGTCCACCTGGTCGGCCCCATCGATGGCCAGGTCCAGGATCGGATGCTGGTTCAGCGTGGTGAGCACAATCCCTGATGCGATGGCCAGCTCCTCTGCCTGGTAGGACGTGGGAACCCCGTGGATCTCCAGGCCCTCTTCCCTGACCCTCTCTCCCAGCCGCTTGATCGTCCAGGCCACAGTCGAGCCCGTTCCGAGGCCCACGGCCATGCCGTCCTTCACCAGATCAGCAGCCCTCTCGCCCGCCGCCCTCTTGGCATCTGCATTGGCTGAAGCGTCCTTCATGAAATCCCAATCCTTGAAACTTAAACCCGAAACCTAAAAACCCATCAGCCCACGATCTGGCTCCTCACAGTGGTGAACACAGGCCCTCGCAGGTCCATCTTGTGCTTGTAGCTCGTGATGTACCTCTCAAGAGCTGGATGTATCCTGATGTTGATGTCACCGGGGCTTCGCACTATTCGCGCGCGGGTCTCCGAGTCCTTCCCTGCCATAGCCTCTGCCTCAGCCTCGTAGGCTGCCAGGGCTGCAAAGGAGTCGATGTACCTGATGCCCGTGGTCACCCCCTCAGAGAAGGCCTCCTCCCAGCGGGAGATGCGCGGGATGCCCATGACGTTCTGCTTGTACACAACGATCTCATTCATTGCCGCAGGCCCCACGAGCTTCGTGTTCTCCTCCGGCTCGACGACAGAGACCAACACCCTTCTCCCGAACATCTCTCCCTCCCAGGCGGTGAACTCGCAGGGCGAAGGCGTATCGCCGTGCTCGATGCAGGTCGCAACCACGGCCTCTGCCGCCGCCTGGCCAGCGGACGTTGCGGGGCTTTTGTCCACCAGGATCATCTGCGCCATCTCCCGCGCCGTCAGCTCCCAGTCCGTCCGAAACTGCGGGTAGGAGAGGGCCCGCATATCCTGGGAGTTATGCAGTATCATGGCGATGCGCTCGACGCCGAGGCCCAGGTTCATGACGGGATAGGGAATCTCATACTGCGAAAGCGCCGTGGGAGAGTAGATGCCAAATGTTGCCACCTCCACCCAGCCCGACTTGTACTTGGTCGCAGAGCCAACCAGGCCTGGATGATAGGCATAGACCTCGATCTGCGTTCCTGGAGTGTAGTACTTGCTGCGCTTCTCGTCGGGGCGGAACTGGAACTTCTCGAAGCCGAACTGGCTCAACAGGCCGTCTGCCACAGCCTTTCCATCCTCGACGCTGACCTCCTCATCCATGATCACGCAGCTTGCGGAGTAGTAGCTCATCAGGCGCGCTGCATCCTCTGCCTGCTCTCTGCGAAAGCAGCGATCCACTGAGAAGAGCCTGATCGGCAGCATCTTTCTGTAGTGCAGGTTTGAGAGGGTGAGGAACCAGCCGGAGGTCATATGGCTTCGAAGCGTCCTCGTAGTTGCCTCGGCCGAAAGATTGCGAAACTCGGGAAAGACCTTTTCGAGCACTGTGGATATCAGGGCATCGCTGGCTTTCAGCGCCGCTGATATCTCCTGCACCAGGTCGTCGCCCTCCACCTTCCCCTTCTTGTAGCCGTGCAGGATCTGACGAACTGCTTCCACCTCCTCGGCGTCGAGTTCGCGGCCCAGCAGGGAGTTGATCTGCGCTATCCTCTCATCGGAGATGCCAATGTCTGGCCGGGGGAGGCCAGCCAGGTAAAAGCACCTGTCGAGAACGGCCAGCGCCTCGGACCCGAACTGCCTGTAAACATCCTGTGCATCGACCATCACCGGGTTCATGGCCTCGGTGAAGCCCAGGCGGATGTAGGCCTCGCGGAGCCTCTGAATTGTATCGAAGATGGGATGAGGCTGGCCGTAAGAATATGTGTTCCTGGGATATCTCTCGTTTAAGGCCGGTCGGCCGAGATACTCCCTTCCCTGCTGCCAAGTTTTGTTGAAATCCTCCTTGGCAGCCTCTCTTATCAGGCTAGGATCAAATTTCATGCTTTAGGACTCCAGGAATCTCAGTTCAGGATCATTATTGCTCTCGCAAAACTTCAGGATTGTCTTCCAATCTGCCTATCGACGCTTCAACCTTTGCCAGCTCCAGGGCATTCGTCAGATCTCCGCGCGTCCTCTCGAGCATGGCCCTCGCCAGGTCTCCCTTGCGGCGAAGGCCCCTCGTCACAGCATCCGGGTAATCGAAGAGCATCAGCAGGTGGAAGATCTCCTCCATGACATCCAGGAAGTACTCGCCCTCGGCAGCTCTCCCTTTTCGTATCAGGTCGAGGATATGCCTCCTCAGCTCGCCTGTGACGTCTCCGAGGCCTGCCAGGTAGTTCACGAGTTCCACGCCGATCTCTTCAGGCGTCAGGATCTCGCGCCTGACGGTGATGGCATAGACAGACCGCGCTTCTGCGTACTCCTGCTCGGCTCCGTCCACGAACCCTGCGTAGCGCACATCCTGATGATCTGCCAGAAGAGACCGAATCCTCTCTAGCCCTGCGGCAGCCTCGTTCATGAGCCGCTGCGCCTCCTCAAGCTCACCGCGGTGCACAGACCTTATGGATGAGGAGCAGAGGCGAATGACGTCCCTGGAGAGGCGCAGGGCCTCCTCCCGGGCTCTGTCCTTGGCATCAAAGTTTTCCAGCATTCCCTGCGTCATGCTCTTGAAGATTGACGCTATAGTCATAATCAGTCACCTCGAAGGCGTCCTCAAGCGAGAGCGCTGTCCCTGCACATGAGGTCCGCCGTTCTTCCTTAATCTATTTCTTCGATCCTAGATATCAATCCGATTCATCAATGATCCAAGTGATCCTGGCTCATTGATATCTATTCATCTATCTTAATTCATCATACCAATTCATTAATCTCGATCCACTAATCGCGATTCATTAATTTTTTGAGGCGATTGAGGGATCTCTTGCCCTCTTCCAGGGACCTGGACTCTGTGACTAGACGGCCGCTGTAATCATGCAGAGCCCTAGCGACCTTTTCCCAGGGTACTGTGCCGTTGCCCACAGGCAGGTGCTCGTCCCTCTCCCCGTGATTGTCGTGTACATGCACGTGGATGACCTTCTCCTTCAGCTCCAGGAACTTTTCCAGGTTGCCGTTGGTGTTGGCGTGGCCGACATCCAGGATGAAGCCCAGGTTTTTCCTGTCAACAGTCTCTATGATGCCCTCGATCTCCTCGGGCCTTCTCCCAAGAAGTGCAGGCATATTCACCATGTTCTCGACGGCGATCCTCATGTCCAGCTCAGCTGCGTGGTCGCATATCTGCTGCAGCCCCAGGATGTTCTGGGTCCATGCTTTATCAGGCATCTGCATCCCCAGTGGCGAGAGGTGGCCGGGATGCACGACTGCCAGGCGCGCAAATTCGCTGGAGAGGGAAAGAGTGCTCTTCATCTGGTGTACAGTCTCCTCCCAGATCGGCTGGTTCAGACTGGCCAGGTTCAGGTCTGAGTAGGGCATGTGAACTGTGATTGTGAGCTCTGTGGCCTCTGCGATCTTCCTGGCATCAGCCAGGTTCTCAGGCGTGATCCTCTGGCGTCCCTCGTTCACGATCTCCCAGCCTGTGTATCCTAGGTCCTCAAGCTGGTATGCCCAGTCAAACGGCCTGTCCACCAGCTTGCTGGAGGAGAAGCTGAAAAGCCCTTTCAAGCGATCCCCTCTCGCCCCATCCACCGAATCCCATCAAAATGCTTCCTCAATCCTGCCAACCTCCTGGCCTTCGAGATCGATTTCCACCAATGGCACGCCATCTCTCGTCTCAGGAGCAAGCCAATCCACCAGCCTCTCTGCGCCTGTGATCTGCACGTGCAGAGAGCCGAGAGGCTCCTCATCCGGCGGGAAGCTGATGATGCCCATGAGGGCTGCCTGCTTGCTCAGGCGGAACTGTACAGTATTCCCAATGCTGCCATTCAGCATGACCGACCTGGCTGTATCAAGAATCCTCTGCTTGCGCAAAAGCTCATGAAAGTTCTTCAGGGATTCATGCCCATCATAAGCATCAATCCTGTCGCCCCTTATGTCCATGATAAGTCCGGGAAATATGTTCTCTATGGCAGAGACGACCTTCTCCACGCGTTCTGTCGGCCTGACACTGACGTATAAAGAAACCTCGACCGTTCTCATCGCTCCTAGATGTGGCTGGTCTTGTATCTCAGGATGGCGGCGATGCCGCCGAATGCCTTGTACAGCTGCGCTCCCTCCTCGAACTCTGAGGAGATGATCTTGACTGTGGCCCCACACTGGTCTGCCAGCTTTGACAGATCTGAGACTATATCCTCCTCGCTGGCGATGCAGAGCTGGCTTCCGCACTTGGGGCAGTTCCCCAGCGGGGCTGAAGCCCCGGAGCGTGTCTGGCTCTCAGAAAAGTCGCAGCTCCTGTTGGTGCAGGCGATCTGGGCTCTTGTCTTGCGCAGATCCTCGGAGAGAAGCAGGACCTCTACAGCACCCAATTCCAGGTTGTGGCGCACCTCCATCTCGCCATAGGCCGCCAGCCCTTTGTCGCTCACCAGCTCCTTCATGAACCTGCGCATGACGAGCTTGTCCTGGGTCAGCTCCAGGTCCAGAAGTCTGTCCTGTGCGGCATCCACCAGCTCGTATAATCCCGACTCATCTGTATATGAGATATCCACGGCGTCGAGCACCTTGCGCTGTAGCTCATGGTGCAGGAAGCCGCCATCGATGAACTCCTCCTTTGTCGGGGACGGCCCGCCTATGAGGATGCCCTGCAGATCCTTTGGATCAATGGCGAGAAAGGCATCGTTGGCGGACTCGCCTATGCGACCGTAGAAGTCATGAATGGCGATCAGCCGGAGCTGCTGGAACCTGTGACTGGATTGCCCGCCCTTGCGCTGCTTTCCTGGGACTGTGGAAGTCAAATGCTTCAGGGGCTCTATGTACTTGCCCTTCAGGACTCCGATGGTTGCCTCGCGTCTGTCCAGGACTATGAGCCCAAAGGTCTTCTTATCTGCCAGCATCTCCTCTAGGGGTTCGAGAAGGAAGGAGGAGTCGCAGTGATACCTGTATGTGATGATGGGGTCGGGCGGCTCCAGGGCCACGCTGTACATCTCAGTCTTGTTGGCCCCGACGTCAACGCTTCCGATGAAAAGGACAACACCGTTTGGCGGCGGCTTGGGGATGAGCTTTAACCTCGACATGGCAGACTCGAGGGAGCCCTGCACGCTGAGCCTCGTAACCCTGGACTTGATGTTGGCGGCCTGACCATACTCCTCACGAAGCTGAGCAGTGACATCGGAGATCTGCTTGTCGGGAGGAATGTAGAGCGAGATGAGCTCAGTGCCCCTGCCCGTCTTGGACCGAAGATTGTCGAGAAGACGTTTGAACTCGTATTTTTCCTGTGCAGTGAACTCCATTTCTGCGAATCTCCAAAAAATGCTCACGGCCAAGATATAAAAGGCTTCTTCAGGTGGACATCGACCCTTTTGAGGAGCCGGCCTGTTATTATCTATATCTAAATTATTCTTATAAAATTTAGTTATTATGCATCAAATGTTTTTACGGTATCATGATCCTAGCGTTATCTGTAGATCGGATGATAGAAATGAAAGAATTTATGATATTCAAAAACTATATAAAGATATAAGTTATCTTATCTCCCATGGACCAATTGGTTGTTCTTCAGGAGATTTATCTGTCACACTTCAAGGGGGCGAAGGACCTTGAAAGCATCGATCCAGGAGCCATCGAGGGCAGCTGTCCGGAACTCATAGCCCAGCTTCTCGAGGGCTCCAAGAAAGGACATATTGAGGAGGCAGTCTGCCTCAAGCTGGCGGATCGCCTTGAGGACGTCTTCGAGATCAAGCGGCTGGGAGACATCTGCCGCGAGGCGGGGCTCTTCGGCATCTCAATCACGTCCTACAACAAGGCCCTCTCCCTATGCAACGACGAGAGCATTCGCTCAGTCCTTTTCAACAACCTGGGCCAGGCCTACGCCCGCCAGGGAGACACTGCCCGCGCTGTCGTATACTATCAGAAAGCAGTCGATGGCTTCGAGCGCACAGGAGACGCAACTGGGCTTGGGCACGTATTGGGCAATCTGGGCGCTGCCCAGAGGCTTGCAGGAGACTGGGACCGGGCCATAGAGAGCTCCTACAGAGGCCTGAAGATCTTCGAGGAGGCGAAGGACGAGCTGGGCGTCGCCAGGCTGACTGGAAGCCTCGCAAGGGTCTACTTCGAGATGGGAGAGAGCGATCTGGCTGCCAGATACTTCGAGAGGGCGCTGAAGGACTTTCAGAGGCTCGGAGACAAGAAGAGCGCTGCCCGAGTTCTGGACTGGCTGGGAAGGATCGCCCAGGAAAAAAAGGACTGGGAGAAGTCGCTATCTTGCTTCCACGAGAGCCTCTCTCTCCTGGAGGAGATGGGCCAAAGTCAGAGCGCAGGAGTGGTTCTCTGCTCTCTTGGAAGGACGCAGCTGGAGATGGGGGAGGCAAAATCGGCTCGTGAGTCCCTGGAAAGGGCTGCACAGCTGGTGCCTAAATCCATGCAGCCCGCTCATCAGAACGTCCTCTCTGCCCTCGCTGCGACCTACAGCGCCCTCGCAAAGGATAGCATCGAGAAGGCGGAGAGCACAGCTGAGGGGGAAGGCCAGAAAGAGGCTTCCCGGGCATCGGAGTTCTATGCTCTGGCCTCGGATCGATATTTGGAACTCGCTCAAGCCCTTAAGGTCGATAATCCTGATGTCAGAGTGGCAGCTGAGATAACTAAAAGCCGATCATATCTTTCGGGACTTGATGGCAGTCCCACAGACGCTGAGGCTCTGGCCCTTGTGGAGAAGGCGGCAGCCGCCCTAAAGAGCGCTGAGCGAAGCGCCACAGGCACCAAGAAGGGCGAGATCGAAGGGCTACAGAGGACGCTTGCCGGGATGAGGGAGGCATGGTCAGTCGGACTGATGGAGAGGGAGCCATGGAAGCTCATGAAGTCAGTCTCAAATGCCGCTGAGTTCCTCCAGGGAGGATGCACCGAATCCTGCGAGGCCGAGGGATCTCTCTGCATGGCGCTGAAGAGCCTGAGCGCAAGCATGGAGGCGGAGAGGGCCAGAAAGGATCCGCTTGAGAAGCTTGAGGAGGCGGCAGGCCATCTGCGCCATGCAGAGGAGAGCTTCATGGCGGAGGGTACAGAGGACGTACGACGCAGAGGTCAGAGGATCGGCGAGGCGGCAGGGATCATCGAGGGGCTGGCAGGCAGAGAAAAACAGCAGGGCGGCCAGGAGGCTTCTTCGAGCACAGCCGACATTATGAGGTATAAGCCGCAGAAAGATGCCATCCTTCTCATTGCGAAGGTCCTTATGAACAGAGCCCTCTTTGAGATCGATGATACCTCCACAAGCCTCAGATGGGATGAGGCGCTCAATCTGACGGGAAGTCTCGCGAGACCATCAGGAGGCCAGGATGCTGAATGTGTGGCAGCGGAGGCCGAGCCGCAGGTCATCTCAAGGGATGCCCTTCCCGTACTGGAGCTTTCAGCAGATGGCGGCCAGGATGCTGCAGAAGAGGCGATCGCGGCGGGGGTGCTGGATATAACTGAGGAGGATGGAGAAGAGATCGACGCTGCAGGCTATCTCTTCTCCGGGGCCATCTGTTCTGTGGGGAACCGTCTTGTCCCTGTGAGGGCGGGCATAGGGCGATCATCCTCGGCTCAACTCCTGCTCAAGCCAGAGAAGGCGCTGGCTAGAACCTTTGAGTTCTTTGAGCCCGCGCTTCAGAAGATCCCTGATGCATCCGGGATCACGAGATATGAAAGCGGCGGCGCGAAGAGGGCTTCGAACTCAGGCTTTGCTGGGCTTATCTCAGGCGCGCGATTTCGGATCTCGTCCATCGCCTCAAGGGTGGCTGAGGGCAAGGAGAGGCTTTTTAGCAGAAGTAATGCTCTGAAGCTCATCAAGGCGCTCTTGGTGGTGATCTTCCTGCTTTTAGCGATAGAGGCGATACTATATTTGATATAGTTTCAGGGGCATTCAAAGAAGTTGCCTGATGAAAAAGAAGCAGCTGGAGATATTGCTGGAAGGCCTTGAAGGCTTCAGAGACCCTGTTCCTGAGCGTGAACAGTATGTCACGCCCGCAAGGGTCGCGGCCGAGATGCTCTACCTGGCGTATCTGCATGGTGATCTCGGAGTGGTCTGTGACCTGGGTTGCGGAACAGGCACTCTTGCGGTGGGCGCGGCGCTCCTGGGGGCCAGAGCCATAGGCGTGGAGATCGACGCAGGGGCTCTGGCTGTGGCCAGGAGCAATGCAGGGAAGCTGGGCGTCGATGTGGATTTCGTCCGGGGCGATGTGAGTTCGATCGGCCTTCGTGAAATCGAGACGGTTATCATGAATCCTCCCTTCGGAGCCCAGAGGGCGAGCCAGGGCGACAGGGCATTTCTCAAGAAGGCTCTGGAGACTGCAAAGGTGATCTATTCCCTGCATAACCGGGGAAGCGAAGGTTTCATTAGAAGGTTTGTAGAACCTTGTGTAGTTCAGGAGATCCATCGCATTCCCTTTCCGCTGAAGAGATGCTTTGAATTCCACAAGAGCGACGTCAGGACCATCGAGGTTGAGCTTTACAGAATAGAATGCCAGTAAATTGATGCGATGGAAGCCCTGAGAGCTGAAACTGCTTGCGCGCAAAGCTTTAACTTGTGACGCGAGCAACCGAGCATATTGATGGTAATAGAGGAATAGATTATGGAAGGCAGTTTTGTGCTCCCTGGTGATGTGGTGGGGTCCTCCGAGGAATTCGTTCCAGGAGATTGCACCTACGCCAGGGGAGGAACGATCTTTGCTTCGACTACGGGCTTGATCAGGATAGATCCCAAGACCCGAGCGGCCAGCGTCATGCCCAAGGCAAATGCCCCTGTCAAACTCTGCCATGGGGATATAGTGGTGGGCGAGGTCATCGATATGAAGGAGAGCCTTGTGATACTCTCCCTCGCCTTTAAGAAAGGATTTGAGAACAGGCCCCTCTCGGACGAGGAGGCCACCATCCACATCTCCAATGTGAGGAACTCCTACGTCAAGGACCTTCGCCACCTCTTCTCCATAAGGGATATAGTGAAGGCGAAGATCGTCGATGAGAGGCAGATGAGGCTTGCCACAGGAGACGAGGACCTGGGAGTAATCAAGGCCTACTGCAACAGATGCATGACGTCCCTTCGGAGAAAGGATGGAAAGCTGGTCTGTCCTTCTTGCGGCAACACCGAGACGCGCAAGCTCAGCTCATCCTATGGACTGGGTGTGGTTTAGTGAATCTCAAGATCGTCAAAAAGACCGAGGATGAGATGATCCTCGAGTTCGAGGGAGATGGGCACACGCTGCTCAACCTGCTGCGCACAGAGCTTCTTGCCGACGAACGGGTACTGATGACCACCTACGACACCAAGTTCCCTATCATGGACAACCCCGTCTTCCGCCTGAAGACCAATGGCGCAGACCCAGTCGTAGTCCTGAGGGAGGCTGCCGCCCACATCATGAATCAGTGCGACGAGTTCAGCGGACTTTATGCAGCGGCTGTGAGCTAGAGTTCTGACTTCAAATTTTTTTAACCATACGCCGACCCTCATGGGCTGTGGCCCGCAGACACAATAATAAAAAAAGATGAATATCTGCGGTAGTTACATATTTTTGGATGAACGGATGAGAGTCGGAGATGCTATCAGGCTGATCTGAATCAGGCGGATGGTAAGCATTAAAGGCTGCCTCAGGCAGTTCAATCACCCCTTTGGGCAAGGTCGTGTTACGATTGCAGGCAAGCTGGATATGGATCCTTGGAAGTGCCGAACCTGTAGATGTGGCCTGGCCTGCGCAATCTGTCGAAGGGGATTTGGGCTGAAAGATCGGCGCAAGGATGGATGGGCGCGCCTGATCGCGGAACCTCGCGCGCGAGTGGGGCAGGCGCACATCGGCGCATAAAGACTGCATTTTCAGAAAGCTCTTATTCCGGCAGCTCAGACTAATTTTCGCATGAGCATCTCCTTGATAGAGATAGACGGCTCCTATGGCGAGGGCGGCGGCCAGATAGTCAGGACATCAGTCGCCCTCTCGGCAGTGACCGGAAAGGCCGTCAGGATCAAAAGGATCCGGCAGGCTCGCCCAAAGCCCGGTCTCGCACCTCAGCATGCGCAGGCGATCCTGGCTCTCGCCCGGCTCTGCGACGGCAGGGCATCGGGGGCAGAGCCCGGCTCCACAGAGATAGTCTTCGAGCCAGGCCCGATACGCGGCGGCAGCTACAGAGTCGAGATAGGGACAGCAGGATCTGTCACCCTCCTCATGCAGTGCCTCCTGCCAGCCATGCTCAAAGCGAGCGGCTCCATCTCCCTGGAGGTTCATGGAGGAACGGATGTGAGCTGGTCGCCGACTGTCGATTACTTCAGATACATTTTCCTTCCGGCCCTGGCCAGGTTCGGCGTGAAGGCGAGCCTTGAGCTGAGGCGGCGGGGATACTACCCCCGGGGCCAGGGCTCAGTGCTCCTCGATCTCGAGCCAGGGGCCCTTGTGCCCGCCCGTCTTGAATCCCAGCTCCCTCAGCCGGGCACAAAAGAGGCGGTGCAGGGCCTCTCCCACTCCTCCAATCTCCCTATGCACGTGGCGAGGCGACAGTCTGAGGCCGCTGTGGCTCTCTTGAAGCATGCGGGCTATGAAGCACATGTGGACCTGGAGACCCTCCGGCTGCCCTCCACTGGCAGCGGAATCACCCTCTGGTCGGGCTGCAAAGGGGGATGTGCCCTCGGAGCCCGCGGCCTGCCTGCAGAGGAAGTTGGGAAAAGGGCGGCTGATGAGCTGATCCAGGAGATGGATTCAGGCGCTTCGGTCGATATTCACCTGGCGGACCAGCTCGTGCCCTACATCGCCCTGGCTGGCGGAAGCTTCACCGTCAGGGAGGTCTCCATGCACGCGAAGACCAACATCTGGACGGCGAGGCATTTCCTGGAGACTGAAATAAATGTCGAGGAGGCCGAAGGGATCTTCAGAATCGAGGCTTTTTGGGATGACAATACATCAGTCGACCGACCCTAACCGCTGAACCTCTTCAGGCAGGCTTCGATGTACCTGGCGATCTTCTCGCCCCTGTAAACGCCAGCATGCCCCTCGCAGAGAACGTCCGCCCGCAGCGCTAGAAGCTTCTTCATCGACCGCCTCCACTCCTCCAGGTCCGAGCCCCAGGATGGCGAGAAAGGCCCGTGGATATCCTGGCCGAAGAGAACCTTTCCGTCGGCCGTCTCGATGACGGCAGCGATGCTTCCGGGAGTGTGCCCTGGCGTGTGCAGAAACTCGATATCGAGATCTCCCAGGCGCAGCCTCTCTGACTCTCCCTTCAGAAGCACATCCACCTTCACCGGCCTGTATTCGACTCCGTACATGCTGGCCGCCGTCAGCTCATTGTTCTCGCCCTCGATTCCAGCCCTGTCCAGCTCGTGGGCGATGACCTGGGAGCCGTAGCGCTCCTTCATAGAGGCCAGGCCGCCGATGTGGTCGATGTGGCAGTGGGTGGCGACCACATGCCAGACGGAAGCAGGCTCAAACCCGATAGACCTTATGTTGCCCTCGATCCTCTCAAGGCTGTAGCCGACTCCAGCGTCGATCTGAACCAGCTCGCTATTCGCGTCCACCAGGTAGACGCAGCAATCCTCGGGCGCAGATAGCCCTGGCCCTCCAACGGCCCAAACCCTGTCGCAAATCGCCTTAGCCCTGCTCAACTCTCTCCCTCTTTCATGCTGCTCTTTTCACGCCTCTAAAACCCTACAGCACTCATCGGTTCGCCCTCTTTTCTGCCTCCTTCCTGATGGCCCTGAGCCTGCGAATGCTGGCATAGTGCTCGGCCAGGAGTATCAGAGCAGCAGCAGCCAGGACTGCAAAGATCCTCATCATGGCCTGGGGGGCGCTCTCCTTGTAGTAGTTGACCTCGATGAACTGATGCCCGGATGTGTTCTGCCATGTGAGCACGTCGCCCGAGTCCTCTTCCATGAACTCATCGGGAGCGGGCCTCGCGATTCCCAGGAAGCGATCGCCTGTGGTGTATCCAGGAGGAAGAATTATGCGCACCTGGCCGACGTCGTTCAGCGGGAGTATAAACTGCTGGCCCTGCTGCGGCATGAAGTAGATCAGATCACCTGTTACATGCCTCTCGAAAGTGATGCTGTAGATGTTGCTTCCGCGCCAGAATAGATAGCTGCTGTTGAGGCCCACCCTCTTGCCCTCCTTGTCCAGAAGGGTCATGTTCTCCGCCTTCGTCTGGAGGGTGAGGTTTATTCTGCTGGCGTCGATCGGCTGGGTGACCTCCACATGGTCGCTGCCTAGGCGGTAGATTGTGCCATTGAAGCCATCGGGCTGGCCCTGTGAGATGGCCGCGAGGGCGATTAATGCTGCGAGGGCCAGCATCACCGCCCACAGCCTTCGAGGACGATCTGACATTGCTTTTTGTCGGTAATGCGCTACGACTTTATCAATGGCTCGCCAGCCGCAGAGATCCTTTGCTCTCTTGGGCTGCATTACCTGTGGCTTACTTGTGAGTGAAGTAAGCTGTGATAGGATCGCCGAGGCGGTTGATGCGGACAAAACCATACCGCTCGAACTGCACCACCCGGCCAAGCTCATCCGCTATGCCCGCCTCGCCAATGCCCTCATCGGCGCCGTCAGGCCTCAGGACCCTCACAGCGACTCCATTCTGGGGGGCCCAATGGATGATCTTCATCTTCTTCTCAGGCTCCCTGCCCGCGAAGAGCGCCCTGGCGGGCTCAAGGCCCGTGACCTCCACGTTGCAGAGATCCTTCAGCCTGACCCTGTCACCCACCTTCAAAGCTGCCAGATCGCTCTGGCAGACAAAGATCTTGTTGCCCGCAGGGATCTCTCTGAAGCCTCTGGCGACAGCGGGATGCAGCGGTGCCCTCGCCAGCGCCGGCACATCTCCCTCGATCTCCAGGGCCACAGGGTTCCAGACGAAGAAGTACCTGTTAGAATCCGCATCGATCAGCTTCCTGTTCTCTGCATAGATGGAGTCCATGCTGATGCTTATGTCCGTCTCCCCGACACCCAGGTCGATCATGAACTTGCGCAGCGCCTCGGGACGAATGCCGCGGCAGCGCATTGCCCTCACAGTGGGAACCCTGGGATCATCCCAGCCGGTGTACTCGCCAGCCTCAATCGCAGCTCGAAGCTTACTGGTGCTGAATGAGCCGAACTGATGGATCTTGATCCTGCCCCAGTGAATGACTCGCGGATATGTCCAGCCCATCTGCTTGTAGAGGTACTTCTGCCGCGCCCCGCTGTCTGCCAGATCCTTTCCCCTCAGGATATGCGTCGTTTTAAGCAGGTGATCCTCGATGGCCGACTCGAAGTCCAGCAGGGGCCAGACGCGGTACCTCGTGCCTACCATTGGGTGCGGGGCAGTGACGATTCTCGCAGCTGGCCAGTCGCGAATCGCGGGGTCCTTGTGATGCATGTCCGTCTTGACCCTGAGAACCGCCTGGCCTTCGGAAAATCCGCCATCGAGCATCTTTTGCCAGAGTTCCAGGTTCTCCTCGGGGGTCTGATCGCGGTGGACGCACGGGATGCCTTTTTCCTTGTGCTCCTTGAAGACAGCCTGCTCGCAGCGGCAGATATAGGCCCCGCCCCGTCTGATCAGCTCCTCCGCCACTTCATAGTAAAGGGGAACGCGCTCGCTCGCTATGATGACCTCGTCGGGCCTGGCGTCAAGCCACTCGCAGTCCTCCAGATACCAGCCATATGCCTCGGGCATCGGCCGCTTCTTCACTGGATCTGTGTCGTCGAAGCGGATGATGAACTTGCCACCATACTTTTTGACATACTCGGAGTTGACGATGATCCCCCGAGCGCTTCCGAGGGTCGGCGGCCCATTGGGGTTCGGCGCAAAGCGCATCACCACGCCATTTTCGGCACCTTCGAGGGCGGGCAGGCCCTTCTCAGGCTCCTTGTGAACGGAGAGCTCATCCAGGAGTTCGGGGGCCAGGGTCTCCAGCCTCCTCTGCCACTCCTCGGGGCTTCCTCTCTTGACCTCAGACAGAACCTCTCCCACCAGTGGTGAGATCTCCTTCGCTTGAGCGCGAAGCTCAGGGTGCTCGCCCATGAGCTTGCCCATGACCGCCCCCGAATTCGGGGCTGCCTTGTACTTCACAGCATTCTGCAGCGCATACTTCTCGATGAGATCTCTGATCTCAGCCATGAAACATCTCCTAAGCCAGCCACAATGACGGGCAATGATTGATGCCCTGATTTTATAGTCACGGGCTAATTCCAGATCACTCTACTAATATTGATCGCTCGGGCGGCTCTGATTATGCAGCCGCAGAGCATCTCGTATTATTCGATCGTGATCGAAGGCGAGAGGGGGCAGGCTGCAGGGCGCGAAGACCTCTGCCGAAAGAGCATCGGACCCGGACTGCAGGGTGCCTCTTCCCTCTGCCAGGTAGGCTATGGAGACGACATGCCCCCTTGGGTCTCGCCCCGGATCGGAGTAGACCCCCACGAGAGCCTGAAGCTCGATCTCAAGGCCGGTCTCCTCCATTGTCTCTCTATGCACGGCATCCTCCACAGTCTCCCCCACCTCAACGAAGCCTCCCGGAAGGGCGTAGCAACCCTGGAAGGGCGGGTTCTCTCTTTGTATGAGCACAATCCCTGACTCGAAAAGTACGACATCATCCACAGCAAGAAGTGGCGTTTTCATAAGTCCCTCCATAACCGAAAGGCTTATATCGACTTCGACCGTGGGGTGGTACGGCAAAGGTCGATAAGCCTATCATCCCTCCCGGCCCTACATCCTATCGGCCTTTGCATATATTCTTTGCACTTATTAATGTACTTCTTCATATATGCCATCTTTTTTATTTCCGATAATATTTTGCTGGATTCTTCAGTTCACAGCAGGTGAAGAAATATTCGATCAAATTGCCAGGCGGATGTGCTTTGTCTCGAGGTACGCCTCAAGGCCAGAGCGCCCAAGCTCTCGCCCGAGGCCGCTCTGCTTCCATCCTCCGAAGGGTGCCTGGATGTCCACCACATCGTTCACATTGACGCCGACGCCTCCCGCCTCCAGCCGCTCTGCTGCGCGAAGGGCGGTCTTCAGGTCGTTGGTGAAGATGTAGGCTGCGAGACCGTATTCGCTCTCGTTGGCCAACCGGATAGCCTCGTCCAGGGACTCGAATCTCATGATGGGCGCAACAGGTCCGAAGGTCTCCTCCCTCATGATCCTCATGCCATGATCGACGTTTGTCAGCACCGTCGGAAGGTAGAAGAAGCCTCTGGAGTACTCGTCTCCCTCTGGCTCGCATCCGCCGCTGAGCACCTCCGCGCCCTTCTGCAGGGCGTCGGCCACATGCGCCTTCGTCTTCTCGCGCTGGGATTCGCTGAACATCGGCCCCAGGTCCACATCAGGGTCGAGGCCGTTGCCGATCTTGAGGCGCTGGGTGAGCCTCACCACACTGGATGTGAACTCCTCGGCGATCTCGGACGCCGCATAAACCCGATTTACGCTGACACAGATCTGGCCCATGTTGGAAAAAGCCCGTCGCACGCAGGCAGCTGCAGCCTTCTCGATGTCTGCGTCCTCGGCCACGATGAAGGGCGACTGGCCTCCCAGCTCAAGAGAGAGGCGCTTGATGTGCGCCGCAGCATGGGCCACGATCCACCTGCCGGTCACAGTCTCCCCTGTGAAGGCTATCTTGCGGGAGATGGGATTCTCCACCAGCTCCGCCCCGACCTCGCCTCCTGGACCATGCACTACGTTCGCTGCTCCTGCCGGCAGACCCGCGTCGTTCACAGCCTTCAGAAGCTCCGTCGCCGCCAGGGGTGCCCTGCTCGGAGGCTTCGCCACGATGGTGCAGCCCGCTGCGAGGGCCGGGCCGACCTTCCAGGCCAGGAGATCCACAGGGAAGTTCCAGGGCGTGATCAGAGCAGCCACGCCGATGGGCTGTCTCAGAACGATGCTCCTCGTGCGTCCCGAGTCTATCCACTCCCCGAAGTTCCTCTTGCCCTCCTCAGCGTAGTAATCGAGGACATCTGCTGATGCCAGGACCTCCAGAAGCGCATTCTTCAGGGGCTTGCCCTGCTCCTGTGTCAGGAGCCGTGCGATCTGCTCAGCTCGACTGCGAACCAGTCCGGCAGCCGCATGCAGGATCTCGGCTCTCCTCAGGCTTGAGGTCTCTGACCATCCAGGAAAAGCAGATTTGGCAGCCTCCAGGGCCAGGCGGGCATCCTCGCGGCCGCCCACATAGACCTCGGCCACAGGCTCCTGATTGGCGGGGTTGCGGATGATCTCTGTCTTGCCGGAGTGCGAGGAGACCTGCTCTCCGTTGATGAGCATCTGGGAGCTGTGCATCATCTGCCCTCACAACACGAAGATAAATCCCCTTGATGGCTCATAACCTTTGCCTCTGCCTCTCGAAGTTCACGGATTCCTGGATTCGATGCTTGCTTGGCGGTTTTGCGCTATGCAGCGTATGCCCTCTTCGCGCATTTGCCCGATTCAAAAATTGCTTTCCCGGCATCGAATCCCCTCGCCAAGGTTGATCTCTATGTTTTCTGTCGCCTTTGATATCTCCCGATCTGGCATCTTCCGATCATCCATCTTTTCAGGCTCTCCCGAAGCGCATTGCACAAGCTTCCTGGTGTAGGGATGCTCCGGATTGCTGAGAACCTCGTTCGTCGCTCCGGTCTCCACGATTCGGCCTTTGTGCATTACTGCCATGCGATCACTGACCTTCCTCGCGAGAGATATATCGTGGGTGACAAACAGCATGGCAAGTCCCATCTTATCCTGCAGGCCCATCAAAAGCTTCAGGATCTTGGCCTGGACGCTCGGGTCCAGGGCGGATGTGGGCTCATCTGCTATCAAGAGCTTAGGTCCAAGGGCCAGAGCTCTTGCGATGGCCACGCGCTGCACCTCGCCACCGCTGAGCTGATGGGGATATCTTTGCAGGAATTCATCGTCCGAAGGAAGCTCAACATGATCGAGGACCTCCTTTGCCCTGATAAGCCGCTCCTCCCTCGTTCCCTTTTTCTGCACAACCAGCGGCTCTAAAACCGCATCCAGCACATTCATGCGGTGGCTCACGGATTCTTTTGGGTTCTGGAAGATCATCTGCACCCGGCTGTAAAATGAGATATCCCTCTTAAGCACCTTCTGCTGTTCCAAAACCACATCTCCTGAGTCAGGTTCATAGAGGCCCATGATCAGCTTGGACAATGTCGACTTGCCTGAACCGCTCTCGCCCACCAGGGCCAGGGTCTCACCCTCATAAAGTGTTAGATTTATATCACGAAGAACATCGCATGAATCAAAGGATTTGCAGAGGTCTCTGACATCGAGCAAGGGCACTATTCCCCCACGGTGGCAGGCAACCTGCCGTCCCCCTATCTCCCGCAAAGGTGGCATCTCTCTCTGGCAGATCTCGATTCTCTGGGTGCAGCGCTCATGGAAGGGGCAGCCTCTCAGGCCGTGGACCATCCTTCCCGGTATGCTCTGAAGATCCTTGGTCGTGGTCATGCCCGGATAAGAGCGAATCAGGCCGCGAGTGTAGGGATGACGTGGCTCTCTCAGCATCTCATCCGTTCGGCCCATCTCCACGATCTCGCCAGCGTAAAGAACCGCCATCTGCTCAGTGAGCGCAGAGGCCAGGGCGATGTCGTGCGTTATCACCAGCGAGATCCTGCCAACAATGACAGACCGGAAAAGCCTTAGGATGTCGGCCTTGGTCAGAGCGTCCAGGGACGCAGTGGGCTCGTCCAGGATCAGAAGAGCAGGATCATTGGCGAGGGCCATGGCTATGATCACCCTCTGCCGCTCTCCGCCGCTGAGCTGGTGTGGATAGGCTCTGGCTTTGTCTCCCTTGAGGCCGACAGACATGAGGATCTTCTTTGCTGCCGCCTCTGCACCCTTTGCGCCAATTCTCTGATGGATGCGAATGGCCTCTGCAACCTGATCCTGAGCTCTTTGTACCGGGTCCAGGGCGTCCTCCACGTTCTGAAAGACCATGGCAATCTCTTTGCCCCTCAAGCCCCTGAGATCCTCTTCTGGGATGGTGAGCAGGTCTTTTCCCCGAAAACGGACTTCTCCTGAGTGAGAGCCCTTGACCAGGCCCATGATGGAAAGCCCCAGAGTGGTCTTTCCTGCACCGGACTCTCCCACGATGGAGATGGAATCTCCGATTTCAAGGCCGAGGTTTATTCCTCTAAGGATCTCTGCTTTCCCGAAGGAGACCTTCAGATCCTTGATCTGCAGCATCATTCAGCCCCCAGTTCATCCTTTCGCAGCCTCGGGTCCATGGCGGTCTCCAAACTGAGCCCGAGGAAGCTCAGGCTTACCAATGTCAGGGATAGGGCGAAGCCTGTCGGCAGCAGCCACCATTCCCAGACGTTCAGGTAAGTGAAGGCCAGAGCCTGCTGCATCATCTTGCCCCAGCTTATCACCATGGGATCGGAAACCCCCAAGAATCCCATGGCCGCCTCCATGAACACGGCCCTCCTGGCATCCTGAATCATGATCGCCGTGAGCAGAGGTCCGAGTTCAGGGGCGATGTGGCTCTTGAGGATGTGCCACCAGCTTGCTCCGAAAGTTCGGGACGCATAGACATGTCCTCTCTCTTTGAGGCTAAGGACCTGAGAGCGAATGATCCTCGCGCCTATTGGCCAGGAGAGAAATGAAAGGAGCAGAACCATGACCAATAAATTGGGCCGGAGGTAAGCCGCCAATAAGATCATGACTATCATGGGCGGGACAGAAGACATGGCATCCACAATCCGCATCCAGAAGCTCTCGTAAAGTCCGCCGATGAGCGCTGCCGAGGCTCCAACCAGGAAGCTCAATAGGGTGGAGATTAAAGTGACGCTTGCGGCAACGAATAGCGTTGTTCTTGCCCCGAAAAGGAGCCTGCTCCAGATGTCCTGGCCCATGGAATCAGTGCCCAGTGGATGGCTGTATGAGGGCGGACTGAAGATCTGGCCTGTGTAGTAGTCCGGCGGGAAGCGCGTGAGCACAGGCGCAAGGATCGCCATGAGAATTATGGCCAGGAGAATGGATAGCGCCATCAGAGCAAATCGATTGGAGAAACCATCCCTTAGCGGATCAATGTGCATATCTCACCCTCGGGTCAAGCCTTTTGTATAGAATATCCACCAAAAAATTGATTGTGAGGACGAGGACTGTGATCAAAAGCAATATCCCCTGGATCAGGGGATAGTCCCGGGCATCGAGGGCAGAGGTTAGCAGCAGACCGACCCCCGGATAGGAGAAGACGATCTCGATGAATATCGTCTGGACGAGAAGGAGAGGTATGCTCATGCCCGTCTTTGTGACGACTGGAAGCAATGAGTTCCTGCCGACATGAGCATATTTCACAGCTAGTTCCGAGCAGCCCTTGCCTCGGGCGGTGAGGATAAAGGGCTCTTCAAGCAGCGAAACCACAGTATTTCTGGTGATGAGAAATGTTTCTCCCACCAGCACCAGGACCAGAGCAGTCACCGGCAGGATCAGGTGGCTCAGCACGTCCATAAAATAGTCGATGCCCTCCAGACCTGCATAGGGTGTGACAGCGCCTGAGAGGGGGGCCCATCCGAGGCTCACCCCGAAGATCAGGAGCAACAGGATGCCCATGAAGAACATGGGAAAACCGCTCAAGAACATCAGGCCAGCTACCATTAAGTGGTCCTGAGGCCGGCCGCGTCGGTAGCCTGATTCGATCCCGAGGATTATGCCTAGCGCAGTGGCCATCACCAGGGCAAGGACTATCAGCAGCATAGTCCAGGGAAGAGCACCCATGATGACGCTGGTGACCTGCTCTTTGTAGTAGTAGGAGAAGCCCAGGTCGCCTTGCAAGAGGCCTATGATATAGGCTTGAAGCTGCTCAATCCAGGAGCGGTCCAGGGCAAACTCCTTGATGAGAGACTTCTCCAACTCAGGTGTCATGGCCACAAGAGCCTCATCTCCATATATCGCGTGAAGCGGATCACCGGGCATCAGGCGAGGCAGGATGAAGTTCATGGCGATGATGAAGGCCAGGGCTATGATGTAGTTGAGGAGGAGGCTCCTGCAAGATGCCCTCTTATCATTCATCGCCAAGAAGCTCCTTTCCGGGCTCCGTCACCCATCATTGTCGCCTTCACATCTTTTTTTCTGCCAGGCTATTTCGGCCTCCGGGATGGAGTCCATCTCAGCCGAGTAGGGCTTTATGTCCAGAAGGGTGGAGCCGTCCAGGGCGTCCATGCCTCTCACTTTTAGCCTATTTTCATTGACCTGCAGAAGCTCGACGATGTCCAAGGCTATGGGGTTGGGCCGGCTGGGAGATCGAGTGGCAAAGACTCCGTGCTCGCGGCCGTCGTGCGGGGGAACTGCGGTCAGCTTGCCTCTATCCCCCAGGTGCAGCCAGAAGAGGACAAAGAGATGCGAGCATTGCTCGATGTCCTTCAGACCTGGGGAGTACTCCTGAAAAACCTCTATCTCGCAAATCTCTAGAGAGAGCCTGCCCTGGCGGGGGATATCCTCTCGCCTATGGTAGGGCGTATGAATCACACCAATCGGCTTGAGAATCAGAGAACTTGTCCCTTCTATCAAGATGATCGCCTCGCTATTTCTTGACCATTATTTTTACAAATCCCTTTTATCAATATGGGTTTCTTCATTGCATCGGCAAAAAGTCCACTGCGGCACTTCGGCCGCAGTAGATGCCATATCATTCGGACGAAGGCCCTCAGCCGCTGTTCGGAGCAGCAGGGTGGTAGAACATCTCCTTGTACTCTGCATGCCTGCCGGAGAAAACCGGATATGTGAAGCTCATCCCCTCCTTTCCAAGCATAGCTCCGAGGGGCTTTGCCCTTTCATAGTCCATCTCTCCTTGGGCGTTGAAGAACATATCATCAACCTCCAGGTGGACCACCTTGCCGATGATCAGGACGAACTTCTCCCGAGCAATCTCTTCCAAGAGGGTGCACTCAGCCCAGGCCAGGCAGCCTTCTATGCCCGGCGGCCTGACCTTCGCTGAAGGCTTAGCCCGCAGGCTCGCCTCCTGAAACTCATCCACTTCGGGGGGATAGTTGCGGGCACAGATCATCACTGCATCCTCCATCCCCGCCCTGGGAATATTGACAACGAACTCCCCCGTCTGGCGGATGTTTTCCAGGGTGTCGCGCTTCAGCCACGAGGCAAGGAGCACTTCGTCCAGCGGGCGCAATAATGGAGTGAAGTTTGACCAAGGTGCCGCGTTCCTGATGCCCTCTTTCGAGATGGTCGAGATCAATACTACGGGAAGAGGAAGGATATTTTCCCTCTGATTAGGCCTCAAGATCATGGTATCCCTCTAAAGATATGGCCGGCCATTCAGGCCGCCAGCAGTTTATCGGCTATCTTATCCATCTCTCGGACTGCGGGGACCCTCTCCCCTTTCAGACATGCCTTGAAGACCTCTTTGTCAAAGGGCAGCGTCCCGATCACCTTATTGCTGTCCACCATCTTCGTGAGATCCGTCGAGTTCTCATCCATCTTGTTGAGTATGAAGAAAACCTGTTTCCCGATCTTCTCACAGATATCAGAGATCTTGCCCGAGAGGCACACGGATTCATAGCTTGGGTCCACTACGACGACGATCTTGTCGCACCCAGCCTCGACACCCCTGCCGAAGTGCTCTATTCCGGCATCTGTATCCACCACGACATGCTCCCCATTTGTCTTCAGCTTCTCTAAGAATTCTCTGGCCAGGGCCCCCATAGGACAGGCGCAGCCTTCGCCAAAGTCATGGATCTTGCCGATGGCCACCAGCTTTATGCCGTCTTCGCCTACCACGAACTCAGCCGGCAAATCCTTTATATGAAATCCCTCCAGGATTTTCAAGTCCTCTCTCATATCAGATCTGATGAACCTCATAAGTTTCTCTGAGAGAGCTTTCTTGCCGCCTAAAGATTCCATGAAATCTCTGGGCTGCGCAAAGCCCAGTTGCTTATAGAGCCCAAAGTTGGATTCATCTGTGTCCACCACAAGAACCTCGTCTCCTCTTTTAGCGATCGCTTTAGTCAGAAGCGCCGAAATCGTGCTCTTTCCGCTTCCACCTTTTCCACAAATCAGTATCTTCATCTCCAGGTTCTCCGCAAAAATGATTGGGCAAGCAAAACCCTCGTCTGCTTGCCCCGTATCTCGATCTTATTTCACAAAAGACAACTTGTTTTCGGCGATGGGTATGCCATTCGCGATTCCCTGCCTGGTGTAGTACATATTCAACTCGCCATCGTGGGCAAAGTAAGAGTTGGAATAGTACAGTGGCAGGGCAGGCAAATCCTGAGCGTGGACAGCCTGTACCTCGTCGACGAGCTCCTTTCTCTTGGCGGTGTCCGTCTCAGAGACCTCCTGGCTCAGGAGATCGTTGAGCTTCTGGTCCGCTGAGTAGCGGGCACTGTTGAATGTGTAGCCCTCGCCGATGATCCTGTTCAGTATCTCTGGGTCGCCACCCATGCCCCCGTGGTAGTTCAGGGCCAGATCGAATTGCCACTCCCCCACGAGGCTGTCGAGGGTCTTGGAATCCATGCTGCGCAAGCTTACCTTAAACCCAGCAGTCTCCAATTGCTGCCGTATCATCTCTCCCACGCGCTCGTTGGCAGAGGTGACCAGCATCTCCATCTCCAGGGGCTTGCCGTCCTTCGAGAAGTACTGCCCATCTTTAGCATAGCCCATCTGCTCCAGAAGATCGCCGGCCTTGGACGGGTCGTATCCGTACTGCTCTATATCCGGATTGTACCACTCGCTATCCGGCGCGTAAAGCCCTGCACTTGCGATGATGCCATAACCGCGCAATCCATTATCCACCAGCGCCTGGCGGTCGATGGCGTAGTAGAGAGCCTGCCTGAACCTCATATCCGAAAAGGGCTCCTTCTTGTGGTTGACCATGATCTTGGTGATCCCATCGCGCGGCCCTTCCAGGACTGTGAAGTTCTCCTTCTTGAGGTTCTCCACGACGTCACCTGGCACGCTAATGGCATCGACATCGCCCTTTTCAAGGGCTGCAGCCGCCATCTCCTCGCTTATCTTCACAGACTTAAGCTGTTTTACTTTCGGCGTGCCCAGATAGTAGCCGTCATAGGCCTCGTAGAGATATGTTCCCTGGGCCTTATCGTAGTTCACGAGTTTATAGGGACCAGTGCCGACAAGGGCATCATCGTCCTGGAATTCAGCAGGATTGCTGACGCTCTTGTAGATATGCTCGGGAAGGATGGGGAGCGTGCAGGCTACCATATCCAGAAATGGGGCATAAGGGCTGTTCAGGTTGACCTTCACAGTATAGTCGTCCAGCGCCTCAGCATCCTTTATGGTCCCGGAGTTGACCCATTGGTACGGGTGCTGCTTGATGTAGTCTAGGGTGAATGTCACATCCTTGGCGGTGAACTTCTCCCCGTCATTCCAGGTGACATTCTTTTTCAAGTTGAATATGTAGGCGCTGTCTCCTTCTATTTGCCAGCTATCGGCCAGCGCGGGCACATATCCGCTTTGATTCTTCCAGACCAGGGTATCGAAGATGAGGCTCATCATGATATAGCCCGGGCCGCGAGAGTAATGACTATAGGGCGAAGGAAATCCCCAGTCGCCGGTGGAATCGGCAATGGTGTAAACTGGTATCTGTTCCACACTGAGAGCAGGACCTATAAAGAGCAGCAAAAATATGCTCAGGCCCAGCAATTGCTTATATTGGTCTTTCATAGAATCACCTCGATGTTATCGAATTATCTCTAAAAAATTGAGCTTTGGGAGCCCATCGACGTTTCGGGCATCCGCTCAATGTCAATCTCACATCACTCCTGCAACCTTGAGCGGGTGCATACCGGCGTTCTGGAGCATGGCCAGTGTTTGTGCATCAACCTCGAACTCCTTGATCGTCGATATGAATGTCTCAGGTTTGTCCGCATATTCCATGAGCACAATGTCCTGGTAGATCATGGATCCCCAGGCCGGGCCATTCCATGATGGCAATTCCACTGCGCTGAAGTTAAAGCCCAGAGCCAATGCATCGCCCGACTTTGATGTGTCGTTCCAGCGGATGTAAATCCCGGCTATGTTAGGCACAGCCTTCTTTTCAGCATTTGTCAATGCCATTACGAACATGCTGCTCTTTCCGGGAGTTGCATCCCAGCGTATCTGTAGGAGGTCATCCTTGCACCAGTTGGGGCATGCTATGACCTTGTAGCTCTCAGCAGTGGTGTTGTTGATGGGCAGTCTCTTCTCCACATACTTCGCCAGGAACAATCCGCTGGTCACTCCGGGGCAGAGATGGTCATGGAAACATGTCTCCTGTATGAAGTCAAAAGAGCCTCCGCGGGCCCAAACATTGGAGATGCTGACCAAGGCGAACTCATTTCCATTGAATGCCATCCTGTTGAATGTGGCATTGCCCTCCTCTGTATGGTTCCCTAGGTAGTCCATATCCACATTCGCCTTGGAGATCTTCGAGAATACCTTATCAGCAGGCAGGGCCTTTAATTCATCGAGTGACTTTTCTGTGGCATTGCTCTCGGCTTCCATGTACACCGCCTCGCCAGAGGCCTTGTCGAAGAAGAAGAACCATACCGGCTTCCAGTAAGGCCGCAGAACTTGGAAGAGGTTGCCGTCTCCTATGCTATTTCCGCTCTCTTCTGTCAAGCCCTTGATGGCCGCTTGGGTCGTCTGACCGTCCGCTATGGCGTAGCCAGCACTGGTAAGTATCAGAAGATTCTGATCCCCTTTCTCGACCCCGAGTTGATCCATGGCCGCCTTTGCGGCCTTGGAGCCCAGCTCCTCCATTGTAGAACCTTGTGCCAGCACCAATCCGGGAAGTGCTGTCATGAGGAGTACTGCAACGATTATAGTGCATTTTCTTTCCATCTATATTTCCCACCTGTTCAAATTTCCATTCCAGCAGCTCGATTTAGCCTCTGGATGGCGACAATTATTCACAGATTGGTAACACATCAATGCTCATATTTATGAGTTTTTCTACCTTATTTTAACAATTGTTACTAATCATATTATTCATTACAATAGCACTCCGATGCAGTTGGAGGCACAAATATAATTAATATTCACGGCTATAACCACATCGATTTCATATCAAAGGCTTCATATGTATATAATACATGTGCATTTATATATTAATACTATTACGTCCCCCACTATGGTCTCCGCTCTCATCAATATGACTGAGACCGACTGAGCATCAAACTAAAAAATAAATTTAGAAATATATTTTTAGCTCTTCGCGATCAGGGTGCATTCAGCCAGGAGTAAGCATAGTAGTACCAGTTGTCCCTGTAGGGGTATGTGCTATAAGGTCCATAGTAGCCGTAGGCTCCATTGGCCAGCGCCCTAAGGTCCATGGTGCTGCCGTCTGGGAAGACGCAGAGGTTCACGTCTCCATAGGCGGTGTGAACTCCCTGCACCCCGCCGCCCAATCTCTGGCACTCCTTTGTTCCGGCAGCGATGTCAAGCGCCCCCTGGCTGTTGCTGTAGAAGCTGGGGTTGTAAGGGCTGGAAAGGCCGCTGCTGCTGCAGTTCCCTGTGAAGAATGCATGGGCATCGCACCAGCTCCCGTCTGGAAACTGGCAGACAGGCTTGCCGCTGTTCAATGAGGGTTTTGTCGTGTAGAGGTAGCCCATACTCACGCAGTGGGCTCTATCGGGCACAGAGGTGTCTATGGCCTGTGTAGCCGAGCTTATCTGCTGGTACGTCTCCTCACCTGAGGCAGACGGCATGCCAGAGGCGAGGATGATGGAGATGCAAAAAACTGCCAGCAGGAGCCTCGATCCTGTAATGTTTATTTTACGAGTCATCTTCTTCCTCCCTTCAGGGCCTGACAGATCCGAAGACCGCCCATCTCCAGTCTGCACCCTTCATCCTGAATGATTGGTTCACGGCATCCTCTGGAAGCTCGATCGTCAGGGGAGCGCCGAAGTCGCCATATACAGTGCTCTCGTTGATGGTGCTGTGAATTCTGAATTCTGGAGCATCCATGTTCAGGATCTGGGGTGTCACTGTAAGGCTTGAGTTTATGTCCAATCTCAAGAGGCGGGCGTCTTTCTTGGAGACCCAGGCAGTCAGGACTGTGCCGCTGTTGTTCAGCAGGGTGGTGTTATCTATGTTGAGGGACCCATTCATGAGGACCGCGGGCTTGGGGAATGGCGATGCGGAATAGGCGGTCAGGAGCTGTATGCCGCAGATCCCCTTGCATATAGGGATGTAGGGCGTGCCATTGAGCTTGTAAGCCTCCTCTCCCTGGATGCTCTCTGTGCCCACGATCTTCACATCGGAGTATTTGATGAGATTCACTTGGCCTGGAATCTCATTGTAATCCTGCATGATCCCTGCTGAGTCGTTGAGCACGAACTTCGTCCAGTTCTCTCCTTCCTTCCACCACTCGGAGCCATTGACGAAATATCCGTTCCAGACAAGGACCTCTCCGTTAGTCTCGTCTACAAGCCGGGACATCCACGAACCGGCCATGCCGGCAAGGTCGATCTTTCCTTCTATGGTCTTGACAGCCTTGAAATCCTTGTGGATGGACTGGTTGCTGTACATGATCTCCGTATCTGCGGTCCTGTTGTATGTGTATGTCGTGAGATTCTGCGATGAGTCCGACATCATCTGCTTCAGCTGATCGACGCTGATCTCCTGGGCCGAGACTGCCATAGTGATGACCAGCACCGTCAACAGCGCTATAAACGGTATATGGATTTTCACGATTAACCTCCAAGATAATATTAGTTCGTTACGTATTCATAAATTTTTGGCCATTGTACCAGACCCGGCTATTGATCATTTCAGCAGAGAGGGATGCTGTCGAAGAACGACGAATCCGTTACATGGGACCAATATATGAGATCCATAGGTTCGATGATTCTGCCTTCAATCATATGATCTATTCAGGTCTTAATGGATCTTACTGACAGGAGAATGATGGTGAGATCTCATGAATGGGCCCATAGATCCTGTGACGAAGATGAACAGATCGATCTTCTCGCCATATATCACATTCAATATGAACAGTTCAAATTGCGAGGTAGTGAGAGACTAAAACGGGTTCCCCATGAGCTTTGTGTTGATCCCGGGCTCCAGCGTCCTTGACTGTTGCCTTCTGTCTCTGTCAGGATCCTCTCTTGCGGCCCATGAATCCTCCAGGTTTCTCAGCCCTGCCCGCGAGCCTTATGGTCTGCCAGCCATCGCCGGGCGTGGGCCATAGTCGAGCAGGGCAAAGCTTCTCAGCTCGCCCTAAATAACGGCGTCCATCCTGAATGGCTGCTTGCTCACACCCCTGCCCGCGAAGAGTCGAGTGACTTTCGTCCGCCCTTTAGCCGGATGATCCGGAGATGCTCCTTCGCGGCCATATCTCAGAGCCGGATCTTCTTGATGGCCCGCAGGATAATCTCGCGATTTACAAGCGATGCAGCTTCCTTGCCTTCAAGGCGTTGAGGAAGGAAACAAACGCGACCCCTTGATCGAAGAGGTCGAAGATACTCGATTTATGTGTATCCGTTGCACGTAGAAGCATAGCGGGGAGTAGATTTGAACTACTGATCTACGGGTTATGAGCCCGTCGGGATATCCTGACTACCCTACCCCGCTTCGGTGGCCGCACTACTCCTCATCGCATCTAGTGTATAAAGATTGCGTATCCAATTCTTTGCAGATCAATTTCGAGGCTATTTTATGATCAGCTATTAATAATTTCATCTTAGGCAATCCAATGAGATACAAGCGATCGCTGAAGCATTGGCCTCTACGCCAGGGCGAAGCAATGCGCTCAACCTTTCTCTCCCGATAAGTGCTCTTTGGCCATGGGGTCGTAGAGCTGCCCTTTTTTGATTTTGCTGACACGAACTATATTAATCATGGCGTATCTATCTGATAGTGTATGTTTGTCCGAGGCACCGAGGATGAGCGACGACCTTTCGAGCAGGATATCGAACCTTTATAAGATGGTTGAAGATCTGCGGAGAAGATGCGCAAGAGATCCCGGCAATGCCTTCGAAGTTCTTTCAGACGCCCTCTCGGAGCTTCAGATCAGCCTGGAGGAGCTCTCCGCGGCTGACCTGAAGCTCGCAAAGCTGGCGTCGTTTCCCAGCCATAATCCGAATCCGATTGTTGAAGTTGATCTTACAGGTGAGGTGCAATACATCAATCCGCCTGCCAAACGGCTGTTCCCGGATCTTCATGAGATTGGATGCCGGCATCCCTGGCTGGAAGATTGGGATGCCGTAGTGCAGGTGCTCCATGAGATCAAAAGAGGAAGCTATTCGCGTGACGTATCAGTCGGCGATAGATGTTACAGCCAGGTGATGTATCTCTTTCCCGAGACTCGCTGTATTCGAATATACGGTGAGGACGTCACCGAGCGCAAGCGTCGTGAAAAACAGATCACGAAGCTGACCAGCCTCTACGCAGTGCTCAGCCGCGTGAATGAGGCTATTGTTCGAACAGGTGACGAGGCCTCACTTTTTTCGCAGGTCTGTCAGATCGTAGCCGAGGAGGGCGGCTTCCCGCTGGTCTGGATTGGTGTGGCGCGAAAGCAGCATGTGATCCCTGTGGCCTGGCATGGTCCTGCCGGGGACTATCTGAAAAAGATACGAGTAGATGTGGAGGGCAGGCTGGGAAAAGGGCCGACAGGCACCTGTATCCGTGAAGGCCGCGTGGTGATAAATGACGACTTCGGAGCGAATCCTGCGACTTTGCCCTGGCGCGAGCCTGCGCTGAGATACGGCTTCAGAGCCTCGGCTGCTTTCCCTCTGCATCGCCATGGCTCTGTCAGAGGCTCGCTCACGCTCTACTCCTCGGACCCCAAGGCCTTTGACGAAGGGCAGGTTGGCCTGCTCGAATCGCTGAGCGCTGATATCTCCTATGCTTTGGACGTGCTCGATCACGAGAGGCAGCGAGCCGAGGCTGAGCAGGCCCTCGCCAGAAGCCTGGATGATCTGGAGCTTCGCGTCCGGGAGAGGACCGCGGAACTCTTCGAGGCGAAGGAGGAGCTGGAGGCCATCAACGAGGAGCTGAGGCGCGAGAATGAGGCGCATCTGAAGCTCGAAGAGGAGCTGCGTGTGGCGAGGGATGCGGCAGAGGCTGCAGCCCGCGCCAAGGCCGACTTCATGGCCAACATGTCCCACGAGATCAGGACTCCAATGAATGCCGTCATCGGCATGACATCTATTCTCCTGGACGAGCCCCTCACGCCAGAGCAGAAGGATTATGTCGAGACCATCCGCAGCTCAGGCAATGCGCTCCTGGTTCTCATCAATGAAATCCTTGACTTCTCCAGGCTCGATCGCGAGAAGGCCGAGCTGGAGGAGCAGCTCTTCGATCTCAGAGCCGTGGTCGAGGAGGCCTTGGACCAGGTGGCCCAGCAGGCTGCCGAGAAGGGCATCAACCTCGCCTACATCATCGCGAGAGGCGTGCACGAGACCATCTACAGCGATCCTGCGAGGCTGCGCCAGGTTCTTCTGAACCTTCTCAACAACGCCGTGAAGTTCACAGAAAAGGGCGAGATATTGCTGTCTGTGGGTCAGTCTCCCACAGAAGGCATCAGGCACGAGATCAGGTTCTGTGTGCAGGACACAGGCATAGGCATACCTCTTGAGCAGCAGGAGGCCATCTTCGAGCCCTTTGTCCAGACGGATACATCGCTCTCCCGCGAGTACGATGGCGTGGGCCTGGGGCTGGCCATTACCAGGAAGCTCGTCGATCTCATGGGCGGAAAGATCCGGGTCAAGAGCAAGCCGGACAGAGGCAGCTGCTTCCTCTTCAATATCATGGTCAGGGTGCTGCCCGATGAGCCGAGCAAGATCCCGTCTGGAGAGCAGCCCGTCCTGAAGGGCAAAAGCGTGCTCATCATCGAGGAGAGCATGACGAACCGCATGATCTTAGGGAGGCTGTTGCATGAATGGGGCATGGTGCCAATCGTCGTCGGATCGACAAAAGAAGCGAGGGAATTGGATCTGAGATACGGCAGTAAGTATGATGTCGCAGTGCTGGGTGCAAAGCTTGCCGATGCAAAGGGTGAGTCCCTCGTGAGAGGGATGCGCAAGGAATCTCCCATGGTTCTGCTCGCGCCCATCGGGACGAAACCCAGGGATGGCTTCGCTGCAGTTATGTCTTTGCCTATCAAACCTCGGCAGATCTATAATATCCTGGGGAGTCTTTTCGCCCTCGCTCCCGCACAAGAGGCGGCCAGCGACGATGTGCTGGCCGAGGCAGGTCCTCTGAGGATTCTTCTGGCCGAGGACAACGCCTCAAGCCAGAAGGTCACCATGCAGATGCTCATGAAGCTGGGATACAGGGCTGATTTGGCAGCCAACGGCCAGGAGGCGATCGAGGCCCTGAAGAGGCAGCACTACGATCTTGTGCTCATGGACATGAAGATGCCAGTGCTGGATGGATACGACGCCACGCGGGAGATACGAAGGCTCTGGCCTGAAAAGGGGCCGATGATCATCGCTCTGACCGCATATGCCCTCGCAGGAGATCGCGAGAAATGCCTTCAGGCCGGGATGGATGGATACCTCGCGAAGCCCGTAGTGCTGGATGATTTAAGGAAGACATTGGAGCAGATACAAAATAGATAGGAGAAACACCCCGGCCACCAAAATGCTATTCCTATTCAGACCGGGCGCAGGGTATCTGGGAGGAATAAAATTGTATTTTATCTAGCAGGATCGGAAAGGACGGAGCGAGAAGACCCCACCGTTCACGGTGGGGATGAAAGCGGAGTCCTTC
>MVRK01000131.1 GCA_002067365.1 Methanosaeta sp. PtaU1.Bin060
GATGCCAGAAAGATCGCGACAAGGCTCAAGGAGATCAATATAGCGCCCAGCAGGAGATTGAGTATCCAGGGATGTCTCTCCATCAAACCGCCCAGGGCCGAATCGCGAAAGGCCCTTATTGATATCTCATTCTCCCACATACACAATCAGGTATTTTTTTAAGTTTATAACTTTTTCGCTAGAAAAAATCATGAAGTTGGTCTCTGGCTGATTGCGCCTTTGGCCAGCATATTACGGCCTATGTGATGTTCATAAGGATCCTGCAAATCTGATATGCCATGTGGTCTCTTTGAACTCGACCCGCAATTATCAAAATCTTAATTTGAATAAATAGGATATACTTAAAAATAAATCTTCTTTCTTTCGCGAAGGAGGGTCGAGAGGCCGTATTGGTGTCATCCGGGTCCGTCAGACCTCTGACGCTGGGCGCTCGCACCCATTTATCTGCCCAACCGCCTTCTCATCATCTTCGCGTTTTCTTTCTCTCTCTTTCTCCCGTTCCTCCCACATCACCTGGCTGATTCCCATCACCACGCCCACCATTGCAGGTGCCAGGAAGAAGCCCGCGATCCCCGCGACGAGCCCGCCTCCAAGAAAGGAGAGCAGAACCAATAATGGATGCAGCGAGGACTTAGTTGAGACGATATAAGGCCTGATGACGAGCTCCACGACGTGAACGAGAATCGATCCTGTGAGGAAGAACAGAACGGCGCTTTCGAGCCCATGCTCGATGTATATGCTCACGGCTGCAGGTATGAAGACCAGCCAGGTCATGAAAGGAACCATTCCTGCAAGGAAGACGATGCAAGCCATGGCGAAGGGCCTTGGCACATTGAACAAATAGAAAATGGCGATCGATGTGATTCCGCCCGCAATAGCAGTGTAGATGCTGCCGATGTATATCCCGCTTAGGGTGCTGTCTATCCTGAGGAGGCACCTCCTGTTGAAATCATCTGTTTTGGGGTTCAGGAGGGCCATCACAGATTCCGCCACCCGCTCCTTCTCGAGCAGGACGAAGTAGCAAACGCATAGCGATATCAGGAAATTGACAGCCCCGAGGGTTATGGCAGTGCCGAGGCTGAAGACGGGCAGGCTGGCGATCAGATGCAATCCGACGCCGAGGAGGTTCTCCATGCCCCGCGAGATCTCATGGAATATCGGCTCAGGGATGCGAACCCTGGAGATGAACTCCGCGGCAGCGGCGAAGATCTCGTCGCGATGATCCTCCAGCCATCTTACCTGATTAAGGACCTCAATGGCACCCAGGGCGAAGATCGCCGAGAGGGGCCCCGCGATGCAGACTGTGGCCGCTAGAGCGCCTAATTGCCGGCGCTCTTTGAAGAGATCCCTCACGGGCCTGCCGACATAGGCGAAGACCACTCCGACCACGATTCCATCCAGCAGTGGTGAGAGGAGATATGAGACGAGGATGAGCAGCGCTATTGTGATGATTTGCAGCCGTCTCCTGCGAAGCTCGCACAATAGATCGCGTGCCATAGCAGACAGCCATCTGATGGCTCAGAAATATGTAGCTTTGGGGCATGTAGCTTTTGGGCAAATAGCGATTGGAGACTGGCACAGCCTTGTAAGCGCCCATGCATCTCACCTGAACTTCGCCAGCAGCCTCGCATAGAACTCCCTCTCAGATCCCTTCGTCGAGCGCACCAGCCGATCCAGGATCAGCTCGGGGGTGCTGCGGGCGAGGTAGTTGTACCTGGGGCTTCGGTTCACTATGAGCCTGTTCTCCTCGTCGAGCCCCGAAGCCTCGATCCCGTCCACGCGAACAGGAGTCTCGGCGAACCTCTTCACCTCCTCTGCGAGGTGGCTGACGAAGACTGCGGCGCAGTCGCGCCTGTTCAGGTCATCGAGCATGCAGGCTATGATTCGCGCTGATGCCCCTGGCTCTGTGATGGACTCCAGCTCGTCGGCCAGGACAAGCTTTCGCTTCTGGTTCTCGACGATGGCGAACTTGCGCATCGCAGTCTCGAAGGCCCCGGCTGAGAGGGTTCCGCGGCTCTTGCTGAAGTAGTACATCTCCTGAAGTGTCCCGAGGCTGCAGAGCGCCGCAGGAACGGGCAGCCCCATATGGGCCAGGATAGCGATCTGGGCGACCAAGTCCAGGAGCGAAGTCTTGCCGCCCGAGTTGACACCGCTCAGGACGGCGATCCTCTCAGGGTGGTCGCTTGATCCCAGAGCGTAGCTGACAGCCTCAGGCCTCTCCAGGAAGAGGTTCCTGCCCTCCTCGAAGATGAGGCAGGGCCGATCTGTGATCTCGGGCATCACGAGCCCTTCGGCCAGCGCGAAGCTGCCGATGGCATTGAAGAAGTCGAACTCCATGATCGCGAAGACAAGCTCCTTGAGCCTCTCCCTCTTATCCGCCAGGCCGCGGGCGATCTTTCTCTTCGTGTCAAGTTCCCTTGTCTCCCTCCTGATCCTCAGCTCCTGCTCAAAGGCAACTATAGCCTTCCTCTCGATCTCGATGGGATAGCAGACCTCCGAGGAGAAGATCTCGTCCAGCCAGACAGCCTCCGGACCCGCGAGATCAAGCTCGCTGGAGACGAGGCCTTTTGCCTGCTTCAGGACATCCTGAAAGACGCCTCTCATCTGAACCTCGAAGAGATCCCTCACACCGTCTTCCTTTGCCATCAACGAGAGGAGATCAGTGCCATCAAGGGTAACTGAGCTGCCCTCGATCTTCTTTTTCAGCTCGGAATTTGCCCAGGAGACGGCCCTCTCGGCGCACGGGCTGAGGCTTGAGAGCAGCTGCGAGAGGCGAAGTGCCTCTGCGTCATAGCCTTGCCCGAGGCCGCAGATCAGCCGTTCGATATCGTCAAGATCTTTGAAACCCCTCAGGCCATCGATGCTCTCAAATCCGGCAAGGCCCGCCTGCTGCAATCGTCTGGCGGCCTTGACTGCTGCGCTCAGAGCCTCGAGGTTATCTATGTAAAATCCCAGAACAGCCTCAGGAACCAGGTACCAATCCTCCTGGCTTCGTGCTGCCTCGATTCCCGGAATATCGCCCTGCTCATCGCCCACAAGACTGACGTGGCTGTAGCTTCTTGCCAGGTCCATCAGCTCTCTGGGGCTCTCGGCCAGGTGCAGGTCTATCAGCTTATCCAGCCCTCGCGCCTTAAGCCTCTGGAAATCCTCGGCTGAGGTTGTGGCGACAGCCCTCTCCCTCACCCTCGACTGGGCCTTCTCCCGCAGCGGCCTGATCTTTCCGAGAAGCTCGTGAATCTCGGACTGATCCAGCAGCCTCGCGCTTTCCATGGACTCCTGAGCCACCTTTCGGTTCAGAGCCAGAAGCTCGGGGGAGGAAGAGGGAAAGAGGGTGCCTATCTTCAGGCGGGCATAATCAGTGTGGGCATAGCCTGCGATGCGGGATACAAGCCTTTGATAGATATTGACTGCCTCATCAGTCGCCAGAAATTCGTCGGGCCTGGCACCGAAACTCAATCCCCTGGCGCACTGGGCCAAAGAAAGGGCCTGGCGCTCGCTGAGCACCCTTACGAGAGCCGCTACATCTCCCCTCATGATGGTCTCTAGAGCGCACTCCTCTGACCCGAAATGCTCCAAAAGGCGTTCCCTGATGCGAGAACCTATGCCAGGCAGATCTACCAGCTTCAATGCGCTACATTTGTTTCTGAAATCAAATATATCTATTCCGACTGCCTCTATCTGAGGATGAGCTGCTGCGGGGCAAACGCTCGAAATGGTTGCGGTGGCATAAAATTCTCGAATAGGACAGGAAGCTTTGAGGATCTGAGGAACCGCCGAGAAGATTGATATTCATCGAGGCCAGAGGAGATGCCGTGCTGCTAAATCATCTGCTCGGGCTCTCGGATGATGAGAGCGTCTTTCTGGCGGAGGAGTCGCTGCAGGACCTGATCTCTCTGCCCGTGACCACAGAGATCCTGGAGCAAGGATTGGATGCAGATAGCTGCATCGAGCTCCCGGGGTTTGGCGCTGCATTTCACTTCTGCCAGCCTGAGGAGTTCTGGCTGCTTCTGACTGACAGGTACTCAGGGCATAAGACCCTGCAAAGCCTTTGTGAGGCCTTCAATGAGAGACGGGTTGTGAAGGCAAATGATGGTGAATTTTTCAGCGCCATCATGGAGTACTTCAGCCTCTCCCTAGCGGGCGGCCTCCTCTGCGACAGCTGTCCTGTAGAGGGCTCACCCCTTCTTGCCGAGGAGAGGATAGGGCGGCTGGAGGCATTCTTGAAGCCCCGTCTCCCTTCGAAGAAGAGCATCCTTGAGATCTGCTGCGGCGACGGCTCTGCCACCCAGGCCCTTCTCAGGCTGGGGCACAGGCCGCTCTCCATGGATTCGGATCGCTGCGATGTCTGCCAGGCGCTGAAGAGCGGCCTTCTTGATCCCAGGGGGAGCTTCGTCCTCGATGCCAGGCTCTTGCCCTCATTCTTTCCAGCCGGATCCTTTGACATCGTCCTGGGGTTCATGGTCGGCCTGATCGATCGCTCGAACCGGAGCCTGTGGGAGGAGATAATCCACAAGGGGTCAGGCCTCGCCCGGGAGCGAGTCCTCTTCACAGTCTACACCCAAAAGGAGGCAGAGCTCATCGCGAGATCGCTGGAGAGTGCAGGCTGGTCGGGAGAGGTGATCGATAATAGCGACTCTGGGGGAATTTACGACCAGTGGGCGTGTTCGGCGACGCGAGCCGGCTGACGGAAAGGTTAATTACAATCTCCCGAAGGGATGATTTTGGGTGAGAACCATGGCCGACTTCAAGAAGAGAAATGCTGAGAGAAAAGGCGGCAAGAAAGAAGAGATCAAGCGCAGGAAGCTCATCGAAGAGAACCTCGATGACCTGAGGGGCAGAGGCGAAGAGGAGGCCTAAAAACCCCGGTTGAGACAGTCTCGTGCGGGAGATCTCGTAGGAAGAGCAGGCCCATTGATCTCTGGCCAGAAACTATGAAGATCTCCCAGAAGCAGTAGCTGCTCTGCCTGAGAGACGCTCCCTCTTTTGGCAAATCTGCCTGCTCTATATCGATATTCAAGATGCGGGGAGGCTCAGGCCGCGGCTAAGCTCCTTGAGCTTCTCTATGCTCTCCATGGTCTTGGCCGACTCCTTCTTCTTCTCCTCCTCGAAGTGCTTGATGATGTCCCCGAGTGATATGGTGAGCCTGTAAACCTTCATCGGCCTGCCTTTTCCATCCTTCTTTATCTCTCGCTCCTCCACCCAGTTGTTGTTGCGCAGAGTGCGCATTGCGATGCTCACCTCGGGCTGCCTGAGGTTGGAGCCTATCTCGATCTCCCTGGATGTTGCTTCCTCCACATTGGCAAGGTAGGTGATCATGCTCGCCACATTTCTGGGAATGCCAAGCTCCCTCAAGACCTCCACGAACTCCCTGTCAGAATCATCCAAAACTTTTACAGAGAATTGTCTCATAAAGACCTCATTCTATTTTTGTATATAACAAATACTTTATGATATAAATAGTTTATTTCGATGCAGCTTATTTTTGTGGGGCATGGGATTGCCATGGCCTGCATAATTGATATGAAAGGCCCTTTGATCCGATATAGCGACCTCTTTTCCTTGAAGCATCAGGCTCACCGGGAGAGGTTCTTAGGCCCCGCCGAAGGGTGGCAACTTCTCACATCGAACCGCAGGATTGAGCGATATGATCCTAATAATTAGAATAATATGTTATGAATCTCCGCCTCGCGGGCTGCCATCCAGAACTAGGGGAAAAAATCAGAGAGCTCTTGGTTATGGGCACAAGGAGGATGACAGCGGCCACGACAAGCGATATGTTCTGTATATGTGTAGCTGCATATGAGAAGCTACATATATCAGCGTCTCAATTGCCCGCACATGGAATTGAAGCTTGATCCCTGGGGCGCAGTTCATGTAGACGATTACAACAGACTCTTTCAGGAGTTCGGGATCTCCAGCTTCGATGAGATACTGCCAAAGCTCAAGGCCCCTCACCCCTACATGAGACGCAGGATAATCTTCGGCCATCGCAACTACGATTCAGTGGTGAGGGCCATGCTGCAGCACAGGCCCTTCGCAGTGATGAGCGGCTTCATGCCTTCGGGCAGGGTCCACTTCGGCCACATGATGGTGATGAACGAGATCATCTGGCACCAGCAGCAGGGTGGCGATGCCTTTGCGGCGATCGCCAATATGGAGGCTCATGCTGTCAGGGGGATAAGCTGGGCGAAGTGCAGGGACCTCGGAATAAACGAGTATATCCTCAGCCTCATTGCGCTTGGCTTTCAGCCGAGCGGCCATATCTACTTCCAATCTGAGAACTTCAAGATGAGGGATCTGGCCTTCGAGCTGGCTGCGTCAGCCAACTTCTCGGAGGTATCGGCCATCTACGGATTCTCAGGCGAGACCACCATCGCCCACATGGCATCTGTCATGGCCCAGAGCGCCGATATCTTGCATCCTCAGCTCAAGGAATTCGGCGGCCCGAAGCCTGTGGTGATTCCCGTGGGCGCTGACCAGGACCCCCACATCAAGCTCACCCGCGACCTTGCCTACCGCATGAGAAGGTTCCTGGTGGAGAGAAGGGGAGACTACGTGAGCATCCGGGGCAAGGCGGCAGGAGACGATCTGATGCAGGCCGCAGAGAAGGCGCTGATGGATGCCGACTTTGGAAAAGTGAGAAGATACGCCGAGCACATCGACCTCACAGAGATCAGGGAGAGCGAGGGCCTGGTCTCAGGGGAGCTTATGGAGGAGATCGACAGAATGATGAGAGACGTGGAGATAAAGCACGGCGAGTTCGGCTTCATCCCACCTGCGTCGATCTATCACAGGTTCATGACGGGTCTCGCGGGCGGGAAGATGTCCTCCTCGAAGCCTGAGAGCCATATCGCCCTGACGGAGGACCCGAAGGAGGCTGCCAAGAAGATCATGCGCGCCATCACCGGCGGTCGCCAGAGCCTTGCTGAGCAGAGGAAGCTGGGCGGCGAGCCTGAGAAGTGCTCAGTCTATGAGTTCCTCCTCTTTCACCTCTCCGATGACGACGAAGAGCTCAGGGAGCTGGACGGGGAATGCCGGAGCGGGAGGAGGATGTGCGGAACCTGCAAGAAGGATGTGGCAGAGCGAGTCGAGATCTTCCTGAGGGAGCACCAGCAGGCGCGCGAGGCCGCCAGGGATCGTCTGCCTGAGTTCGGGATAAAGACCTAAGCCGCAAAACCTCATTTTTATCTTTCATCTCCTTCGATACATCGGCTGCACAGAGACGCAAAAATCTACAATAAAGCGCCGAATATCGGATAAATTTAAATCGATAGAGCAGAATAAACAACATGGTGTGTCGTACTTGAAGGATATTCTGCTCAAGGTGGCCAAGGCCTACCCCAACGACTCTGCCAGGGGCATCGCACGGCTGGACCCCAATGCCCTTCTGACGCTGCGGCTGTCCCCCGGGGACATAATAGAGATCGAGGGCAAGAAGGCCACGGCCGCCAAGGTCTGGCGCGCCGACAGGCAGGACTGGTCCCAGGATTACATCAGGATTGATGGGTTCATCCGCCAGAACGCCGGAGTGGGAATAGGCGATCGCGTGAAGGTCCGCAAGGCAAAGTATGCCGACGCCCTGAGGATAGTCCTGGCTCCCCCATCCGGATCTCATATGCACTACGGGGACGAGGCAGCGGATATGATCCGCCGCCAGACCCTGAAGCGGCCCGTGCTGAGCGGCGATATCCTTCCTGTCATGAGCTCCGGCAGCCATCCCTTTGCCGGCAGGATGGAGGCTGTACCCCTGGTGGTAACAGAGACCCGTCCGGATGGCGTTGTGGTGATCTGCGAGCGCACTGAGATAGTCCTCCTGGAGAAGCCCTCCAAGAGCGTTCGCTCCGTCAAGGCCACAGGCACGACCTACGAGAACGTGGGAGGCCTCCGGTCTGAGGTGCAGCGCGTGAGGGAGATGATAGAGCTTCCCATGAAGCACCCAGAGATCTTCGTGAAGCTCGGCATCGAGCCCCCGAAGGGCGTTCTCCTGCACGGCCCTCCGGGCACAGGAAAGACTCTCATCGCCAAGGCTGTGGCCAACGAGAGCGGAGCCAACTTCTTCTCCCTCGCGGGCCCGGAGATCATGTCCAAGTACTACGGCGAGAGCGAGCAGAGGCTGAGGGAGATATTCGAGGAGGCTCAGAAGGCAGCGCCCTCGATCATATTCATAGACGAGATAGACTCCATTGCGCCCAAGCGCGGCGACGTGACGGGCGAGGTGGAGAGGCGCGTAGTCGCCCAGCTCCTGGCCATGATGGACGGCCTGAGAGAACGCGGCTCTGTGGTGGTGATCGGAGCCACAAACCGCGTCGATGCCATCGACCCGGCCCTGCGGCGGCCAGGTCGCTTCGACAGGGAGATAGAGATAGGTGTGCCCGATCGCGCGGGCAGGCTTGAGATCCTGCAGATACACATGCGCACCATGCCCATCGCCGAGGAGGTGAGCCTGGAGGGCCTTGTGGACAGGACTCACGGTTTCGTCGGGGCCGACATCTCGGCCCTCTGCAAGGAGGCCGCGATGAGGGCGCTGAGGCGCTACCTGCCCGACCTGACGACGGAGGACGAGATCCCGAAAGAGATCGTCGAGAAGATGCAGGTAACCGGAGGCGACTTCGAGGACGCCCTGAAGGAGATTGAGCCCTCGGCCATGAGGGAGGTCCTGGTGGAGATCCCTAAAGTAACCTGGAGCGATCTTGGGGGCCTTGGGTCCCTGAAGCAGGAGCTGATCGAGGCTATCGAGTGGCCCTTGAAGAGCCCCGAGAAATTCAGCAGGATGGGCATCAGGCCGCCCAAGGGCATCCTGCTCTACGGCCCGCCGGGCACGGGAAAGACGATGATCGCCCAGGCGGTGGCCTACGAGACGAATGCGAACTTCATCAGCGTGAGGGGGCCTCAGATGCTCTCCAAGTGGGTGGGAGAGTCCGAGAAGGCCATCAGGGAGATATTTCGCAAGGCTAGGCAGGTCTCGCCCTCGATCATATTCTTCGATGAGCTGGATTCCATAGCGCCCATGAGGGGCATGGACGACGGCAACCACGTGATGGAGCGCGTCGTGAACCAGCTGCTCGCCGAGATGGATGGGCTTGAGGCGCTCAAGGACGTCGTGGTGATCGCAGCCACGAATCGCCCCGATATCCTGGACCCGGCGCTTCTTCGGTCGGGGAGGTTTGATAGGATGCTCATGATAGGGCCGCCCGACAAGGTGGGACGGCATGAGATCCTCAAGATTCACACCGCTGCAATTCCGAACAGCGAGGATGTCGATCTGGAGGAGCTGGCTGAGATGACAGAGGGGTACGTGGGCTCGGACCTGGACTCGCTCTGTCGAGAGGCCGCGATGCTGGCCCTGCGCGAGGGATTGGACAGGGTAGAGATGATCCACTATCTAGAGGCCCAAAAGAAGGTCAGGCCGAGCATCGAGGAGAGCATGATCAGCTACTATGAGCGCATCAGCGAGAGGTTCAAGGGCGGGGTGAAGACTGAGCCCAGCTCGCTGATAGGCTACAGGTGATCAGTCGAAGCAAGAAGGGGGTAAAGGGATTGGGAAATATGTTCGCTGGAAGCATAGCAGGCAAGGAGATCGTCAACATTGACGGGGCAGTCCTAGGCTCGCTTGAGAACGCAGTCTTCGAGCAGAGGACTGGGAAGCTGGTGGACCTGGTGGTGAAGCCCGACCGCGATCTGGACCGCCAGAGATACAGGGAGGACGGCAAGTTCGTTCTCATACCTTTCAGCTCAGTGGTCGCTGTCAAGGATTTCATAGTCGTGGACGAGAGCCGGGCGACAAAGAAAGAAGATTGAACTGAGAAGGGGCGAGGGCCGCAGGGAGATGCTGTATTCGCCTCCTCGAAATCCTTTTTGTCAACTTTTTATCTGGAAAGCCTTAATTCTCTTGAGATGAAACCCTCCTGGGATGATTCGAGCAATTTCCATCATATTCACCGGCATTCTGATGCTGGCGATCACTGCAGCCGGATCTGCGGCGAGCAGCAGTCAGGGCAACGAGACAGAAGTGCTCCTGCAGACGAGCATGGGCGACATCACCATCCAGCTTTACGATGATATGCCGATCACAGCTGGCAATTTCAAGAGCCTTGTCGAGAAGGGCTTCTACGACGGGTTGATCTTCCATAGGGTGATCGACGGCTTCATGATTCAGGGAGGCGATCCTGAAGGAAACGGCATGGGTGACCCAGGCTACCACATCAAGGATGAGTTCACCGACCACAACAGGAACGATCGCGGGACCATCGCCATGGCCAATGCCGGGCCGAACACAGGCGGCTGCCAGTTCTTCATCAACCTTGTGAACAACAACTTCCTGGACGACCAGCATCCTGTCTTTGGAAAGGTGGTCGAAGGCATGGACGTCGTCGACGCCATCGGCAAGGTGAAGACAGATGCCAACGACAGGCCGCTGGAGGATGTGAAGATCATCAGGGCGAGGATAGTCTCTTGACCTGATAATCTCTAAACCCATTAAAAATATTGAACTAAAAGGATAAACTGGTGATGATTTCATGGCAGAAGGCACAGAGTCGGGCAAGATCAAGGTGCTCTTAAAGACGAGCGAGGGAGACGTCACACTGCAGCTCTTCGAGGACATGCCGGTCACTGCCGGCAATTTCCAGAAGCTCGTGGAGAAGGGCTTCTACGACGGGACAGTCTTTCACAGGGTGATCGACGGGTTCATGATCCAGGGCGGGGATCCGACGGGCACGGGCCGTGGCGGTCCAGGCTACTCCATCAAGGACGAGTTCACGAGCCACAACAAGAACGACCGCGGGACCATCTCCATGGCCAATGCCGGGCCGAACACAGGCGGCAGCCAGTTCTTCATCAACCTTGTGAACAACAACTTCCTGGACGACAGGCATCCTGTCTTCGGAAAGGTTGTGGAGGGCATGGATGTTGTGGACAGAATCGGCAAGGCGCGGACGAACACCCAGGACAGGCCCCTGAAGGAGATCAAGATCCTCAGCGCGAAGGCCCTTGCCTGAACCTCTTA
>MVRK01000132.1 GCA_002067365.1 Methanosaeta sp. PtaU1.Bin060
GATGAGTGCCTCATGGCACCCATTGGGCTCTCTTCACTCCTGATGGGCAAGGCCCTGATAGGCGTGTTCAGAGGCGTATTGAGCTCAGTTGCGTTTCTGATTTTGGCCCTGCTGATTGCGCCTTCGATGCATGTCAGCCCTATGTTTCTTCTGGGGCTGCTCCTCACCTGCCTCACATTCTCATTCCTCGGTGTGCTCGCGGCGCTTCTGGCCAGGTCTCATGAGGATATGGGAACCTTCGGAAGCATCATCTTATTGCCCATGACATTCCTTGGTGGGACATTCTTCTCACTATCCCAGGTGCCTCTGGGGCTCAAGTATCTGCTCTATCTGCTGCCGCTAACCCACGCCAGCCTCTGGCTCAGAGCTGCAGCCTTGAATCAGTCGCTGCCCTGGACATCGCTCTTGGTCCTCTTGATCTTCTTTGCGGCATTCATGGCAGGCAGCATGGCAGCTGTGAAAAGGATGAGCATTTAATATCAGATGCCGATATCCGGCATGAGTGGCAAAAAACCAGGGAGATTGGATGAGGCGACCCTTTGTTCATCTGCCTCTTTCTTTACCCCTTATGCACCTGTACTCCTGGCTCTTCTGGCCGTTTCCCGTCGTCCATTTGATCTTCGTCTCCGGCAGCTCGAACTTGGCGATCACAGGCGCGTGGTCCGACTCAGGATAGAAGATCTTGGGCGCGAAGACTATGGACTCGTCGTGCAGAAGCTCGTTGTGCACCTCCGAGCCCTTGAAGTAGGCGAGCAGAGTCCTCGAGACGAGGATGTGGTCTAGCATCTTTCCCTTGCCGTTGTGAAGCAGAGAGTAGCGCGCGGGCTCAGGGATGTTTCTCTCCGTCGGCACCATGACCCTCATCGCTAGGTCCATGTTCCCGGTGTTCTCCACATCACCCCTGATCGCCTCAAGAGCGACCTCGTCGAACTCCTCATTGAAGTCGCCGCAGACTGCTATGAGGGCGGACGGGTCCTTGTCAAAGAGCCTGTCGATGAGGATCCTCGTCTCCAGAGCCTGGCCGACTCGCTTCATCGAGGAGATGAAGACCCCCTCAGCCCAGCCCGATGCGGTCTTCCATGTCCGATCGCTGATCTTGTGCCCCTGGATGTTCGTCGGCCTCCGGGACTTGAGGTGCAGGTTGATCACATCCAAGACCATGTTGTTGGGGAGGCGCACCTTCACATGCAGGATCGGCCGCTCCCAGGAGATCTCGCTGGCCTCATGCTCCACCGGCTGGGCTGTCACCTTCTGGTAGCGCGGTGAGGGCGCATAGTCGTGCATGTACTGGTGGTGCTCCAGGATATCGTAGCGACTGAGGATGACGAGGTTATGGTTCTCGAAGACCTCTCCTGTAGCCTCATCGATGGTCGAGACCCTTCTGTAGCCCTCATAGGGGGTGCTGTCGAGCAGCATGTTCAGGGCATCAAGGCGCATCCTGCCGTGAGAGTGCTGGCCGCAGATCTCCTGCAGGCAGAGGATGTCTGCATCCAGCCTGACCATCTGGGGGCGCAGGACAGGAATGCGCTCCTCCAAGCTCGGCCTCCTGCCTTTGCGATGATCCAGGTTCATGAGGTTGAATGTGGCTATGCGTAGCTTGTTTGTGATATTCGATTCCTCCTCATTCTTGGTCTCCTCTGTCCGGGCATGCCTGGATGGATCTGGCCACCAGGGGATTGGCCATAGTCTCTGGCAGGCCCAGCTCTCTGAGCACCAGCCTGCACAGATTCATGGGATCTGCCCCCGAGCAGGGATCGGCGCTGGCGACCCCAAGAGCTGCCTCGCGGATGCACTGCAGATAGCCGATTCCTTCGTCCATCACCCGGCGGGCGTGCATCTCTCTGCGCGGCTCGTCCCATGCAGCGAGCAATGCCCTGATCCCTCGCACCGCCTTCAATCGCTCGATGGAGGCGATGGAGGCCGTGGCGTCGTCGAAGATGGGCAGCTCTCCAGGGAGTGGAACGGCATCGGCCGAGAAGAGCAAGCCCTCTTCAGGAAGCCATAGGGAGATGGACCCCGATGAGTGGCCCGGGGTGTGAAGCACCTCGATCCTCAGGCCGCAGCCAGGGTCCAGAACATCTCCGTCCTGAAGGACTCTTGATACCCCGACAGATCCTTCGACAAGCGAATGAAAGCCTGGGACGGGGCGCTTTCTGAACTGAAGTTCTATATCCTCGATCCAGGCCCTTTCGGCTGCGTGCGCAGCGATCTCGCAGCCAGAGGCCATCTGCACCGCCCTGGCGGCACCGATGTGATCCGGGTGGGAGTGGGTGAGAATGAGAAGGGATATCTCTTCCGGCCTTCTGCCCATCTCTCTCAGATAATCGAAGATAGCCTTCTCCTTGCCCGCCACGCCGCTATCGATGAGGCAGATCCTCTCACCGAGGATCAGGTAGACATAAACGAAACGCGGAATGCTCTGACCTGATGGCCCTTCGATCTTGAAGGGCATCTTCAGGGCGTGAACGTGCTCGGAAATTTTCATCTCACGCCTCGCTTTGATGAATCATCAGCGATTATCCGCCCCTCATGGGTTAAATAACATCCCATTTTCACAATGGAGGTCCGCCTAAAATATAATAACAGAATTATACTACACTCTCACGTCTGAATACTATTACTATATTGGAAATATAAAATATAGAAAAGGGAGAAGCCGGGCGGCCCTCACCTCCGCCCCTGCAGCTTCTCTTGCAGCTTCTTCCTGATGTTGTCCAGCTCCCCTGTCGTGTGCAGGTAGTACCCTGCTCCTATGACTATGAGAAGGACTATGATCAGGACGATCAGCCAGCTGTTGCTCTGCGCCTTCTCGACGTTCACAGATGCGCTCTGACTGTCGAGGCTGAACCTGTGCAGCCCTGTGGAGTTCAGCCTGTAGCTGAAGGTGGCTGTAGCGTTCTCTCCAGCCTTCACACTCACATTCTCGCTCGCCACTGTGCTGCTGTTCAGCATCAGATCCAGCCTGCGGGAATCGTTCTCAGTTCCAGTGTTGCGCACCCCAGCTGTGATCTTGATCTCCTCTCCGACGCTCGCCTTTTCCGGCGCACTCAGGGACTGGACCACTATCGGAGACGTCACAGTGATGCTCTTGGTGGCCGAGCTGAAGCCCTCCTTCTCCGCCCTGATGGAATGCTCTCCCGTCTCGCTGGTGGTGAAGGTGAGCGTCCCCTGAGCACTGGTGTTGCCGATGCTCTTGTCGTCGAAGAAGACGCTTGCGTTCTCAATGGGCGTCTGGTTCACGCCACCGATCACAGTTATCAGGAAGTTCTCGCTCCTGGTGACCTCCCTTGGAACATTGATGACAAGCTGGTCGGACATCGTGGCATTCGCGGCATTGGCCGCAGCAACTGCCGAGGCCTCAGCAGCCGTCCTCACGACGAGATTGGCTTTGGCATCACTGTAGCCGCTCTTCCTCGCAGTCACCTCGGAGGTGCCTGTGCTCTTGGGGGTATAGCTGATCGATCCGGTAACATCAGTCGTGCCGATGGTGCTCCCGTTCACAATGATCTGCACTCCACCAACAGCCGTAGCGCCTGACCTGGCCTTGAAGACGACCTCCTGGTTCACGACTGCCTCTGGCACATTGAGGTTCAGCGCATCGCCCTCACCAGTCTTTGTGGCTATGGGTGCAGTCAACCTCTTCGAGTTGTCGGCCACCTCGAGCTTCAGGTTCTCCATGATCACAATGGTCCTGCCGCGTCCCAGGCTGATGGATCCATCGTTCTTCATGGTGATGCCATCGTCTCCAAGCGTCTCGACCTTCATCCTTCCGTGAACCTCGCCCTCCTCCACAGACTCGGGGCTGTCAGAGACCTGGAAGAGGCCGTCCACTGTGGCCAGATCAGTCTCTGTGCCCTTGAAGACGCTCTGGATGTGGGCGACTATGATGGGCACGTCCTTCTCAGAGCCGATGTCCACCTTGTACATGTAATTCGATGTCCTGTCCGCCACATCACCTGATGGAGTGACGACCTTGCTGTCGACATCCTCCCCGTCCTTAGCCAGCGAGAGGTAAACCTTGTTCCCGTCGAGATCGACCTCTTTGATGCGCAGCTCGTAGCCATCCTTCAGGGCCAGGACTGACCCTCCTGCTATCGTCTGGCTGTCGTCGCTGTCTATCAGGACCCTTCTGAGCTCGCCCTCGTTTATTGCGCTGGACTCGTCGGTGAAGACTGTGGCGTTGTTGTAGCCTGCGAAGTACTTGTCAGCCATGAAGCCTATGACGTCGTACTTGCCCCACTCCTTGAATTCGAACTTGACCGGCTGGGGGCTCGTCTGGTATATCAGATCCTTTTCTTCGATCCGATTGCCACCTGAGATCCTGGCGTTCAGGCTCTCCGTTCCCACATCGTCGTCTATGTCGTAGTAGAATCCCTCGAAGTTATAGGGCGTCCATGTGAATTCCGAAGTATTCGAGGGGTTGATCACAGTGCCCCTCACATCGTAGGATCCTGATCTATCGACCACGGGAGCAAACCGCAGCTCATCGGCATCAGCTGTCTGGAACCCGACATCGCCGAAGATCGTTGAAGTTCCCCCCTTCCTGAGGGTGAATGAATCCTCGTTCTCCATCTCGATGCCCGAATCGGAGACCGAGATCACCTTCATCTTGTCGTATTTGTCGCCATCCTCTACGGAGGCATAGGTGTCGGATATCTGGAAGAGCCCCTCGATGGTGGCCAGGCTTGATTCTGCGCTGGCAAAGACGTTGGATATGTGGGCCATGAGGATGGGGGTCTTCTCGCCGGCCACATCCACCTCGTATTTGTATGTCGCGCTCCTCATGTTATCGGGGGAGACGACCTTGCTGTCCACCACCTCGCCGTTCTTGGCGAGAGAGAGGTAAACCTTGTTTCCGTTGATGTCCACCTCCCTGATGCGCAGCTCGTAGCCCTCTTCCAGGGGAAGGACTGAGCCTGAGGTCAGAGTCTGCTCATCATCGCTGTCTATCAGGACCTTCCTCAGCTGGCCGTCATTGATGAGGCTCCTGGGATTGCTGATGATCTCGCTCTCCTTGTACCCAGCGAAGTACTTGTCCGCCATGAATCCCATGACCTGATAGCTTCCCCAGCTGCTGTACTCGTACTCGATGTCCTGAACATCCGATTTGTACCTGAGGTCGCCCGAGTCGATGCTCCTGCTGTAATCGCTGCCCGACTTGTGAAGCCTCACAGTCAGCTTCTCAGTTCCCACATCGTCCTTGAGGTCGTAGAAGAAGCCGGAGAATGTGTTGGGCGTCCAGGTATACTCATCAGGGCTTATCCCCTGTCTCCAGATCCTGTCAGTCTCAGCAGCCGTCTCAGGAGCGGCCTCCTCCGCGGTGGTCTCCTCCTGATCTTCTGAGGCATTTTGAGAGACATTCTCAGCAGCTTGCGTCTCGTTAACTGAAGCTTCCTGCTCAGTGGAGTTCGTCTGAGTCAGACTCGCAGGAGGCGTTACAGTGACTTCACTTGGGATTGTGCTCTGACTCGCGCCTGAGCTTTGTGAGCCAACCTCGCTCTCTATGGCGGTGGTTTCAGGAGTCTCAGACTGAGTCGTCTCTGCGGCTTCCACAGTCTTCGTCTCCTCTGCCGGGGCGGCGGAGACCTGTGTGGTCTCTTGTGAAGCAGCCTGAACTTGCTCTGTCTTTGTCTCCTGCGCCGGGGCCGCGGTGCTCTGGGCCTCCGGCGCTGTCTGAACTGCAGCAGGATTGGCAGAGGCTCTCTTAAGAGGCTTCAGTCCGCTGTTGCGCTTCAACAACTTCTCAGCAGAGGTGCTCTCTCCCTGGGCAGTGCTTGAGGGAGTGCTCTCGCTTATGATTGGGGTTGCCCCTCCGGCGTTTGTATCCTGTGCACCAGAATCGGTCGCAGCCTGAGAGGTTTGAGCCAACACATCCATGGGCAGAGCTGTCGCCACTATTAACAGAAGCAAGCAGGCTCCGCAAACCCTGACGTAATCCATAAATCTCCTCCAGTTCATGACGGTTCCAATATATTTACATCATACCGTATCTATTTATATTTTTTGTTTGTTGGAATGCTGTTTTTTTGAGCAGCTTCCAGGCAGCACTCCCGCGGTATCTTATTCACCTGTTAATCTCGATGTTTATAAATTTGACCTAAAAGGGATTATTTGGTCTTAATGACGGCGTATCGATGGGGGGCACTCGCTGCCCCTCGTCTTGAGTCGATGTTGCCCGAAACTGCAGCCCTCGACCACATCTTGCGGCGCGCTCACATCTGCAGAGGCCAAACATTGCGCACATGCAGGGCTATCCGCCCAGAGGTGAGTCGAAGCGCTTTTATAGGAATTAAGTGACTTACGGTCAGTCAGTTAAAGGTTGTTCGGAGATGAGATGCGCAGGATAACGAAAGACCCAGAAGAGAGGAGGAAAGAGCTGATAGACGCCGCAGAGCGCCTTTTCATCTCAGCCGGTTATGATCAGACAGCCATAAGCGATATCGTGAGAGAGGTGAATGTCTCCCAGGGTGCCTTCTACTACTACTTCGATTCGAAGGAGGCGGTCCTGATGGCTGTTATGGAGAAGGAGATAGCTGCCATGGAGGCCGACTTGATCAGGATCGCGCAGGAGGCGGAGATGAATGAAGCTGTGAAGCTGAACTCCATGATCAATTGGTTCATCAGGCCGAATGATCCAGGGAAAAAGATCCTCGGCTACATCCATGAGATCAAAAGCAAGGAGATACACGAGAATCACAGACGAAAAAGGCCCTTTTCCGAGATCGCTCCTGTCATGGCCGAGGTCATAGCTCTCGGGGTAGAGAAAGGTCGTTTCAGCGTCGACCATCCCCTGGAGACCTCTTACCTCCTTCTCATGCTGCTTGGGCCCGTTCTCCACGTATTTTACGGGCCGATGACGCCAGGAGAGTCGAAGGACCAGACTTCGGACGAGGGCTTTCGCGAGAACATGCGATCTTCTCTGGAGGATCTCCTGGAAAGGACGCTTGGGGTGAGCGATTACAGATTCAATTTGCAGCTTTGAGAAGAGGACGAGGAAACTTGAGAGAAACATCAGACGGGAGTGAATCCGCCATCCATCTTCGCGGCCTGACCAAGAGGTTCGGCGACCTCGTGGCCGTTGATCGAATCGACCTTGAGATCGCGAAGGGTGAGCTCTTCGGACTTCTAGGACCAAATGGAGCAGGCAAGAGCACCCTGATCAAGGTGCTCACCACAATGCTGATGCCGACAGCGGGCGAGGCTTATGTCTGGGGGCATGATGTGGCGAGGGAGAGAAACGAGGTTCGCTCATCGATAGGCGTCGTCTTCCAGGACCCGAGCATAGACAACATGCTGACTGGCAGAGAGAACCTTGACTTCCACGGCAGGATGTACGGCATGGACGGGTCGCTGCGCAAAAGGAGGATCGAGGAGGTCCTGAACCTCGTGGACCTCACAGACAAGGCTGACATAAAGATGGAAGAGTACTCGGGAGGAATGCAGCGGCGTCTGGAGATAGCGAGGGGACTGATGCACCATCCGCATGTGCTATTTCTGGATGAGCCGACGCTCGGCCTGGATGCCCAGACCAGGCGTCACATCTGGGAGTACGTCTTGGAGATGAACGCACAGGAAGACATCACCATCGTCCTCACTACGCACTACATGGAGGAGGCAGACTACCTCTGCGAGAGGGTCGCCATTGTGGACAACGGAAGGATCGCGGCCCTCGACACCCCCAAGGCCCTCAAGGACATGATCGGAGCGGACACAATCACCCTGGAGACGCAGGGTGGGGAAGAGACGCTGCTCGCATCCCTGAGGTCCTTCGACTGGATCAAGGATGCTGCAACGTCCAATGGAGCCCTTGAGCTTTGGGTGGACCATGCGCAGTCCAGGGTCCCCGAGGTCATGCAGGTGGCATACAGAAATGGTGTGGCCATAAGATCAGTGGCGCTGCACGAGCCTACCCTGGAGGATGTCTTCCTCAAGCTAACAGGCAAGAAGATGAGAGCGGCTGAGGCCGTTGGCGCAATGCATCCGATGATGCACAGGAGAGCGGGATGAGCAATAATGGTCTTGGCGGCAGGATGGCCAGGGATCTATATGCCGTCTACAGCATCTGGCTGAGGGAAATGCTGCGCTTCTTCAGGCTGAAGAGCCGCCTCGTGGGGTCGATAGGCGCACCCTTCTTCTTCCTCGCATTTCTTGGGATTGGCTTTGGGTCAGGGACGTCCATGCCGGGAATCCCCCAGGGCATCGGCTATGTGAGCTTCCTGACGCCTGGGATCATCGGCATGACGCTCCTCTTCTCGAGCACCTTCGCAGGGATCTCAGTCCTCTGGGACAGGCAGTTCGGCTTCCTGAAGGAGATCATGGTCGCTCCCGTCAGCAGGGTCGCGATAGTCCTCGGCCGCACTGCAGGAGGCGTCACCACCGCCATCATCCAGGCCATGATAATACTGCTCTCAGGAATCCTGCTCGGCATGAGCGTCCCAAGCCCTCAGGGCCTCCTCCTCTCAATAGCCTTCATGCTCCTGATAGCCTCCACCTTCATAGGCCTCGGCCTGGCCTTCGCCTCGAAGATGGAGGACATGTCCGGCTTCAGCCTGATCATGAACTTCCTCATCTTCCCCCTCTTCTTCCTCTCAGGCGCAATCTTCCCTCTCGAAAGATTCCCCGCAGCCATCAAGGTCCTGGCCTATCTCAATCCCCTCACATATGGAGTGGACGGCCTCCGGCATAGCCTGATCGGCTCAGGCGTCTTCTCGCCGCTCCTCGACCTGGTGGTGCTGGCATTCAGCTGCGCCGCGATGCTCGGCCTGGGGGCCTACCTCTTTGAGACGAGCGAGGTGAAATGAATTGAACATAGACTGCCCTGGCACAAGGATTGTGATTGAGCTTGATAAGATCGAGAAGACCTACCTCATCGGGGAGAGCGAGGTCGCAATCCTCAAGGGCATAGATCTGGAGATCGAAGAGGGCGAGTTTGTGGCCCTCATGGGGCCTTCTGGCAGCGGCAAGTCAACTCTCATGAACATCATAGGCTGCCTGGACAGGCCGACGAGGGGTCGCTTCCTGCTCTTGGGCCAGGATATTAGCCGGACATCGGAGGAGGAGCTGGCCAGGGTGCGCAGGGAGGAGCTGGGATTCATCTTTCAGACATTCAACCTCATCGGAAGGATCTCCGTCCTGAAGAATGTGGAGGTGCCGATGATGCTCTCAGATGTACCGAGGGAGACGAGAAGAGAGAGGGCCCTGGAGCTCCTCGGCTCAGTGGGCCTTGCTCACAGGGTGAACTTCAGCCCCCTGAGGATCTCGGGAGGAGAGCGCCAGCGCGTGGCGATTGCCAGGGCCCTCGCCAACGACCCGAAGATCATCATCGCGGACGAGCCGACGGGCAACCTCGACCTGAAGAGCAGTCAGGAGGTCATGAGCATCATGAAGGATCTGCACGAAGAGGGCAGAACCATCATCATGGTGACACACAACCCCGAGGTAACAGTGGACTGCGACAGGGTCATCAGGCTCAGGGACGGACGAATACTAAGCGAGGCATCATGAAGATCGCATTCTTGATCACCATTATGCTGCTGGTCATAGGGCCAGCGGCCTCTTACCAGTATCACATGCCTGTGAACATCCATGCCACGACGACGCCGGAGGTGCTCATGCCAGGAGACGAGGCATTGGTTGCCATCGAGCTTCAGAATGGGGCAGCGGCCTATGGTGCAGGAGGAGATGCCGGGGTGGGCACCAGCGCCCAGAACGCTCTCTTATCGACACCCATCAACAGGACGATGCTTCGGGGCACTGGCGGGATCGATGTGACGAGCGCAGATTATCAGGATCTGGGGATGATAGGGCCGAACGATAAGATCACAGTCTACTACAAGATAAGAGCCACAGACAACATATCGAGCGGGACGTACCTCCTCGATTTCGCTGTGCGAGGCGGCTATGACATGATAACCATCAACCGCGAGATACCCATCAAGGTAGATTCGGCTGCCGTGACCATGGCCCGCGCGGATGTTCCAACGAAGCCCAGCATCAACCTGAATGTGGCAAACCCGAGGGAGAACACCCTCAACGCAGTGACTATAGTGCCATCTGCCAGGGGCATCAGGTTCTCGCCGGACAGATACTATATCGGCACGATGGACCCTGATGAGGTCTTCACAATAAGCTTCGGCATAGATTCGGAGAGCCCCGTAAAGGGTCCAGTCAACCTCAGCTTCACAGCCCAGTTCAAGAACGGGGATAACTGGCATGAGTCGGGTAGCTATACCGCGAGCTACACCCCACCAGTCGATAACTCAAACAGGAACGGCTTCCTGCTGCCTGCGGTCGTCGTGGTCGTGGTCCTGCTGGCGGCTGGCGGCTATTTGTACTGGCGCAGGAAGAACTCCAAGGGCGCAAATGCCTCGAAGAGCCCCGGCTGAGGAGAGGCGCAAAATACAGTCATGAAGGTGATATATTGAAGCTGCCCGATATGCTGGAGTTCATCGCCGTGGGCTTCAAGGCTGATCGGTTCAAGACACTGATGTCGTCCTTGGGGATCATCATCGGAGTCATGGCAATAGTAGTGATGCTCTCTGTGGGCCAGGGCCTCTACTCCGGCGTCTCCTCGCAGTTCAGTGCCTTCGACCTGGATATGGTGCGGGTGATGCCCGGAACCTTCTCCTTCAGCATGAACAGCCCTCAGAGCAGGATCGCTGAGGAGCCCGCCAAGTTCACAGATAAGGACACGAAGGCCCTGGAGAACATCGTCGGGATCAAGAATGTCGCCCCAGAGACATCGGCCAACGTCATCATCTCCTTCAGGGATAAGAACTCCACAGCGAGCGTCACAGGCGTTGACCCGAAGAAGGAGGACGACCTCAAGGACAAAGTCGCCCTCGGCAGGTTCCTCACCGACTCCGACTACAAGTCGATTGTTATAGGAAGCGGTGTCTCGGAGGGACTCTTCAGGATGAAGGTCACGCCTGGCAACAAGATCAGGCTGTACTACCAGGACCACTATGTGGACTTCAAGGTGGTGGGCGTGATCCAGGAGCAACAGCAGACATCCTTTGGCGGCCCGGGCAACAGTCCGAACACTCAGATGTATATAACTCACAGGGCCATGAAGGAGCTCCTGGGGCGCGATAACTACTACTACGGGACATTTCTCGTGACAGTCGAGGACCCTGCCCAGACAGCGGACGTCGTCGAGAGGATCAAGACGGATCTCAAGAGGTATCACAAGAACGAGGCCTACGACGCCACGACAGCCAGAGACATGCTCTCATCGCTGCTCAGCGTTCTCTCGATGATCCAGATAGCTCTCGCCGGGATCGGGGCCATATCCCTGGTAGTCGGGGGGATCGGGATCGCCAACGTCATGATGCTCACTGTGAAGGAGCGCATCCGAGAGATAGGCGTATTGAAGGCCCTGGGAGCGACCATGAGGGACATCAGGATTCAGTACCTGCTAGAGGCTGGGGTGCTCGGGCTCGTGAGCAGCATCATCGGCATCACCCTCGGAGTGCTCATATCTCTGGCGATTGGAACTCTAGGAAGCCTGCCCTCTGCAATAACGCCGGCCTCGATCGCCCTCGGCCTGCTCTTCGGAGTGCTCACGACCACCATCGCTGGCGTCTATCCTGCGAACAGGGCTGCCAGGCTTGATCCCATCGAGGCGCTCCGTGCGGAGTAGCTGTCCGAAGCTCTCGGGCATCATTCATGGGGCAATCCGGGCGCTCAGGAGACTCGATATTCAAGATCGATAGGCCGTCCTTCCAGCGGTTCGATTCACGAAATGAACACAACAAAAAATGCCCACGGATATTCATTCTGACCAGGCTTCGGGTAGCTCGAACCGCTACATCATCCTGCTCCTGATCTTAACAGGCGTTCTGATGGCGGTGGTGGACGGCTCTGTGGTGAGCATCGCCCTTCCCACCATCACAGGTTATTTCCAGGTGAGCCTGGCCGAGTCAGAATGGATCATGACCTCCTACCTTGTAGCCCTCACGAGCCTGCTTTTGATCTTCGGCAAGGTAGCTGAGTACACCGGCAGGGCAAGGCTCTTCCTCCTGGGCGTCGTGCTCTTCACCTCTAGCTCGCTAGCCTGCGGAGTTTCCAGCAGCCTTGGCATGCTCATCCTCTTTCGGATAATCCAGGCCACGGGTGCGGCCATGATGTTCTCCATCAGCTCTACCATAATCTTCCAGGCTTTCCCCCGAGGTGAGCAGGGCCGGGCGATGGGCTACATCGGAGCGACTGTCGCCATAGGGAGCATCATCGGCCCAACGCTTGGAGGCGTGATAGTGGACCTTCTCGGCTGGAAGTATATATTCCTCATCAATGTGCCCATCGGCCTCGCGCAGCTTCTGGTCTCATCGAGGTATCTGAAGATCGAGGAGCAGAGGTCCCAGAGCCTGGAGGTGGACTGGATAGGTGCAGTGATGCTTGTGGCCTTCCTGGTCTCTCTGATGGCGCTCCTCGGCGCTCTTTCGGTCAGCTTCACTATCCAGCCGACGATCATCGCCCTTGCTGCAGTCAGCATCTTCTCCCTCGCGGCCTTCGTGGCCCACGAGTCAAGGCACGAGGTCCCTCTTCTGGACCTCTCCATATTCGGGTACAGAGGTTTTGTTCTGGCGAGCATCAGCATGATCCTCTTCTTCGTGGCCAACCTCATGATCTCAGTGCTCGGGCCTTTCTACTTCGAGGGGGTGATGGGCTACACAGCCTCCCAGGTAGGGCTGATCTACCTCATCGTTCCAGCGATAATGGTAGTAGGAGCACCGGTCACTGGCTGGATCTATGACAGGCATCCGCTGCGCTACTTTGCTGCGCTTGGCATGATGATCATGGCAGCATCGATGATTGTCATGGGATACCTGGCCGGCGGGGCAGTTCACGATATCAGGCTGCTGCTTCTTGCCTTCGTCACTTTGGGCGTGGGAGGTGTCCTCTTCCAGAGCCCCAACAACACGGAGGTCATGAGGGCGCTGCCGCTCGCCAAGATGAACATCGCCTCGAGCTTCACAGCCACCATCAGGAATCTGGGGATGGCGCTCGGAGTCTCTCTCTCCGGCGTTCTCATCTCCCTTCAGCTCGCGCAAGCAGGTTATTACGGCACGATCCTTGAGGCAGGGCCGGAACTGCTCTCCTCCACCATCAGCAGGGTTATGATCATGGCAGGGATGCTCTGTATCCTGGGCACTCTGGCAGCGATTTACAGAGGACTGATCTCTGCCTAGAAAGGACTGAAGTGAGAAGGAAAACCCGAAGGATCGAAAACAAAGGGATCATTATTCCTTCGCGCAATCAACATCTTCCATAATCTTTAAGTGCAGAGAGGAGAATAACCATCCGGGGATTTCGATATGGGGATCAGGTTTTTGGTGGCCATCGGGCTGGCGCTGGCCCTGCTCCTGGTCGGGACGGCCTCGTCTCAGGGCATGGGTGATCGAAGGAGTGTGACGGGGCCATCAGTTGTCAGCGAGAAGACGATTATTCCCGACTATCTCAGCCCGTACTCGGCAGGGCAGCCGGAGTGGGACCCTTACGGACCCGGCGGCTATAGCGGATCATACAGCCTGCAGATAGATCCACAGGACCCTGTCAGCAGAGGCCTCTCCATCAAGGATGATGTCGGGGTTCCAAACCAGCTCTACCTCCAGAGGGGCTCTGAGCTGATAACTGACGGGGGCGTGCTTCTGGGAGAGCCCTACACCCTGTGGGCCCGCGTCGCTGGCAAGGGCAGCCTGCTCCTTTATGATCGAAACAGCCTTGTTCTGAACCAGGGCTACGTCGCCCCCGGATGGTACAGAATAACAGGGGCCTATGCCGACTTCCTGGGCGCTCACATCTATCGCTTCTCATCAGCTGGCCGGGCCAGCAACAACCTCTCCCTTCTGGTTGACTCGGGCGGCTATCCCACCAGCCACAGCCTCGCGGGAAGAGTCCTGGACGAGTCTGGCAAGGGATTGAGAGGGGCGCGGGTGATCCTCTCCAATAACGAGGGAGGCAGGTTCTCCACCACCACCGACGCCGCGGGCTACTACGGCTTTGACGTGGCCGCGGGGGTATATCTCATAAATGCTGAGCTAGGCGGATACAGCTTTGCTCCGACGACCGCCAGCGTCTGGGCGGGCGTGGTTTCGGCGGCAAAGCCGCTGGTCGGCCATCCTATATCTCCTGGCTATCTGTAGAGCCTGCCGATCTGCAGAATCGGCATGATCTGACGAGGTCTGTGGATGGGTTTTCTGCAAATCGGATCTTCTGATCCTGGCCCACAATTTCAAATCATTAAATCGTCATATCGCGATATGTTTATATATGAATAGGATCGAGTATGGATCATATGGTTGAAGGATCTGTCCTGTGGCTTCGAGTCAAGATACTGAGCGCCCTCTCGGATCCGACGCGCCTGGAGATCCTGAACTATCTGGCTGAAGGCGAGAGGTGCGTCTGCGAGATCATTCCTGCTTTCCAGAGGTCCCAGTCCACCATCTCCAAGCACCTGAACATCCTATATGAGGCGGGAATCCTGGACAGGCGAATCGATGGCAAGAGAACTCTTTATCGGATAAAAAATCCGAGAATACTAGGACTCCTGAGAGAGGTTGACGCCGTAGCCCTTGATCAGATCGCAGAGCTTGAGGATGCCGGTCGAATTCTGGAGGCTTCTATAAGATGATTCAACGAGAGTGGTCGTGAGAGCCTTGGCGATAGAAACAGTACTGATGGCGGCCCTGAACGAAGGGCTTCAAACACTTCTTGAGTACCTGTCGGCGCACGTCCTCACCTGCCTGGTGCCTGCATTCTTCATAGCAGGAGCCATAGCGGCCTTGCTGCACAAGGAGACCGTGCTGAAGTACTTTGGAAAGGATGCCCCGAAGTGGATTTGCTATGGCGTCGCTGCCACCTCGGGAACCATCCTGGCAGTCTGCAGCTGCACCATCCTTCCAATGTTTGCGGGCATCGAGAAGAAGGGGGCTGGCATAGGTCCTGCGACCGCCTTCCTCTTCTCAGGCCCCGCGATAAATCTGCTGGCGATAGTGCTCACGGCGAGGGTGCTTGGCCTCGACCTTGGCATCGCCAGGGCGGTGGCTGCCGTCCTTATGGCTGTGGTCATCGGCCTGATCATGTCTGCCATTTTCGAGAGAAGTTCGCCGAAATGCGAAGCAGTGCAGAAAGCAGCAGCTGTTACCACACCCACAGGGGCGTCTGAAGATTCCGGCGAGCTGGGCGGCATGAAGCACAAATCGATAGTGCTGCTGGCGCTCCTGATAGGTGTGCTTCTATCGGCGACATCGTCATTGCAGTTTGTATTGAAATGGACAGTAGTGGCGGCCTTCGTGCTGGCATCAGCCTTTGTCCTGAGAAGGTACTTCTCTGAGGATGAGAGGAGCACATTTTTCAATGAAACCTGGGATCTGGCCAAGAAGATCTTTCCGCTGCTGCTCATCGGGACATTCATCACGGGCGTGATAGGCTACTTCTTGCCTGTGGACCTGATAAGATCCGTCTTCGGCTCGAACGGATTCGTGGCCTGCTTCGTCGCCTCGATCGTTGGCGCTCTGCTATATATGCCCACGCTTCTGGAGGTGCCCATAGTCGGGACGCTCTTCGGCTATAGCGCAGGTGTGATGGCACCGGGCCCGGCTCTGGCACTTCTGCTTTCGGGGCCGTCTCTGAGCCTGCCAAGCATGATTGTGATAACGAGGGTGATAGGCCCCAAAAAAGCGGGAGCTTACATCTGCCTTGTTGTGATCGTATCGACACTGGTCGGAATGCTTTATGGAGCAGTCGTTGGATATAGAATTATGTAGAATGTTTTGAACTGGTGGGAGTCATGAAGATAGAGATCCTCGGAACGGGCTGTGCCAAGTGCAAAAGCCTGACGAAGAACGTAGAGAAGGCGGTTGCAGAGCTTGGTATTCAGGCAGAGATTGTGAAGGTGGAGAGCATTCAAGAGATTATGGACCGTGGGGTCATGATGACTCCGGCGCTCTACATTGACGGCCAGTCCAGGATGGTCGGCAAGACAGCGACAGTGGAAGAGATCAAGAAGATGTTGAAAAAGTAACGGGAGAAATCACTATGGCATTTATGGACGAGATGCTGCCGGAGACTGCTGAAGCTTTTGGAAAGATGAGGGAAACGATTTTCCAGGGCGGAGAGCTGGATCGGAAGACAAAAGAGCTCATCGCTGTAGCGTGCTCGGCTCTCATGCGCTGTCAATACTGTGTATATGTACACTCCCAGAGGGCCATAGATCATGGCGCAAATAATAAGGAGATTGCCGAGGCGATTTCCGTTGCTATGTTCATCGCGGCTGGTTCCCAGCTTGGCTGGACAAATGATCTCGGCAAAAGCGCGTATGATCTCATCTTCGAAGACGAAAGACCAAAAGAATCAGGAGAGGGCTGCTGCTGCGGGAGATAAATCAAGACGAAGCTAAATGCGAGGTTGCCCATGGACGAAAAGAAGAAATGTCTTTGCAGTAGCGGCGATACCAAGATTGTGGCATGCTCTGGAGCCTCCAACGTGGGCCAGATGGCGAACCAGGCTGCGATAGATTTGGCAAAAGAAAAGGTGGGCGATTTCTTCTGCCTGGCAGGGGTTGGGGCGCATATCAAAGGAATGATCAAATCAGGAAAAGAGGCAGATCTGGTTATCGCATTGGATGGATGTGCTGTGCAGTGCGCAACGAAGACCCTGCAGCACGCAGGAATTGAGCCTGCAATCCAGGTAATTGTGACTGAGTTGGGGGTCGAGAAGTCCCATGATATCGCTGTCGATCAGGAAGCGTCTTCGAAGATTATCAGAAAGGTCAAAGAGGAGATGGGCCATGCGTAAGCGTTCATCCTCCTGTCTTGATAGGGGCGAAAAGACATATGATTATGTTGAGTAGAAGGCCAGAGATCTCTGACCTTTGGCCTCATGGTAGCCTAACTGATATCGGCATCAGTTGATCGAGTCAGCGGGTTGGCGGTCAGAATGGCCCCCGCCTAAACCCGGGTGCGGCGATCTCACTGCTCTGGCATCCATCAAGGATGGCGCCATCGATGTGAGGGTATTCAAAACACTCAATATCGGGAAGGAGTCAGATCTGGTTGTGACCATCGACGGCTCACAGCGATGCGAAGACTTTACAGCACGCAGAGATTGGACCTGTTATACAGGATATTGTAACAACTTATCTCGGAATCGAAAAGTCCCATGATTATCGCAATTGCTGAGAATGAATGCTCAGTCGTTATCATCAAGACATAACGAATCGG
>MVRK01000133.1 GCA_002067365.1 Methanosaeta sp. PtaU1.Bin060
CTTATAGGCCTGCTCTAATAAGTGGTGTGTATGCGCGAGCCATAGCACCTTATAACCATCGGATAATGCTTTTTGACAAAGAAATCTTATAGCAACGAAGGTTTTTCCACCGCCAGTGGGAAGAACTAGAACTCCGCCCATATAAGGGTCGTGCTTAGATTCATACCATTTAAATAAATTATCTAAGGCTTTATCCTGATGGGGCAGGGGCTGTATTTCTGAGCCCTTTACCCTTTTCAAGCTGAGGTTGTACTCGTGATAGAAGTTCCTCTTATCTGCCATGCTGAAATGTCCAATTTGCAGGTATACTATTTGAGAATTCCGAAAAACTCTATTTAAATGGTTAACTTTAAGTCAAACTGGCGACGGCGCACCTCGCTGCAAGCAGCGGGGCATGTTCGCGTCGTCGCATGGTCATTCTAAATCGAATAGTTTCAATTGAGCATAATTTTGTTTTTCATCGGCCGATCCCTGCCTTTCAATATAATTAGGACTTACGCACTTGCAGTAAACTTCTTATAAATCCTAGGATATAATAAGATATACAAACAAATAGGCTGGGCTGAAATTGAATCCGCCTAAATGTGACGATCTTGATTATATCCACTTTCTTACCGCATCAGTAGGCGTTTTTACCTGCACCGAAGCTGCAAGATGTCAGCCAGAAGGAGATAATTCTCCATCACATGATGCCTTTACCCGCCTTTTGCAAAGACAGCCTCCCGATACGGAAGCGTTATGGGATGAAGTAAAGGGCATTATTCAACTTCAAAAAGGGTATGTGTTTAGCTCAATCAATAGGCCGCTAGATGCTGTTTTTGCTGATCACCTTGACATTACTGTATTAGAGGCAAAATCGATAGCATGCAGCTTATGTGATCGGTCTTAGTCCATATGATATTCATAAAATTATATAAGCATCTTCTGCCCCTCTATTTATAAGGAATACGGCTATTTCAAACTGCACGCATGGGCAAAATACCCGCTCCAGACATAAAACCAGCATCTATAGCCGAAGATAACTGCACAGGGCAGATTACACGAAACATCATGAAATAGGTCTACTGATGCTGATTGGCATGAGCTAAACACGTACCTTTTCCGTTAAAATCGCTCATATGCCAATCCAGATGCACAGCTGTTAAGCTGTGATCTCTCTCATACCGAATCCAAGGCTTGCGACGGCGCTTCTTATTCTTCTGTTGATTAGCCAAGCCGTGTTCCAGAAGTACATGGTGAATACTATTATGAGGAATTCGCCTACCGTATTTGAATTCGATGATCGCCTCCAACCGTCTTGCGCCCAAATTTTGCTCTTTGTGGACTTTGAGTATCAGCCTTTCGTCCTCTTCATTTATGGCTTTCTTTGGGCGACCAAACTTCTTTAGCGGCAATAGATCATGGTTTTTATGATAATACATCCAAACCCGTTTGACCGTGGATTGACTTATCTTCATATCCGCAGCTATACTTTTGGTACTCTGGTTGCGGATTTTCGCGCGGATAATGTATCTGATTTTTCTGGGGGTTAGCTTTACTGCTTTATTTCGCTTACCCATAAAGAGATTATGGGTATATAAAGTCAAAGATTTCGGGACTCTACACAATGAATCGCAGACAGAAAAGCCTATTAATCAATAGCCTCCAGAGCCCGGGCGGGACAATTCATCTCCGATATGTCCCGGCGAGGGAGAGGAAAAATAACCGCAAAAGACCTACCCTCTCCGCTCGCCCCATATCTACCCTTAAAATTCGCCGTAGTCTACCGATCCTTTTTGAAATGGGGCTCCTAGTCATTTAAAATCGAGAAGGCGCTATGGACTCGATGAACTCGCCAGCTCCCTCAGCCTCTCGATGGATCGCATTGCCTGCGCAGATTCACTGAGCTTCTGCACCTCAAAATGCCTGACAACCTCTTCCAGGGAGACATTGAGCGCATAGATCTTCCTGGGCCTGCCATTTCCTGTAGCCTTGATCTCTCGAACTTCCAGCCACCCCAGCTCCCGCAGGGCCTTCATTGCCTTGCTCACTCCAGGCTGGCTGATCCCCGCTCCGTCCTGGATGTCCTTAGCCGTGGCCTCGTCTACTCCTGCGAGAAAAGTTACAGCTGCGGCCAGGTTGCGGTTGGCTCCCAGGCCCCGGAGTGTCCGGATGAACTCCATCTTATCGATGGCGGTTACATCATCCATATAGACCACCAAGCTTTAGAGCTCTTCCAGCTTCTCAGTGCCCACCTTCTTGACCTGTGGCTTCCAGATCTTGTCCGGCATCCAGGCAGGAGCGCTCTTGGGTTTGTCCACCTGAACTCTCTTTCCCTCGAATATGTGCACCTTCTTCGTCCCCCTCTCTCTGAGCCTTATGTCTGTGTATCCCCTGTTGGCTGCCTTCAGGGCTGCCTGGCGGGGCGACTTTCCAGTAAAGACCCCTATCTCGTTGCCGTCCTTATCTCTGAGAGCAAAATTCCTGGTCTCTTTCTCGGCCACCTTTTTGGCTATAACAATCCCTCCTGTAAAGAGGTGCAGGCTGATATAATAAATTTAATCCAAAAATTGGGCAAGCCAAAGGCCATCAAACAGGCACTCGCCATTGGTAGATTTTGAGTTCCTTAGGTATCGCTTCTCGGGAAAACCGAAATATATCTCACACGTAATGGGGTAGACCATGGGTCAAGGAGAGGTCAGCGTTATAGCCAGAGTCGCTTTTATCATTTTGTTTGTCATCGCAGCTGCATTGTCGGGATGTGTGGAGAATCAAGCTCCCCAGAGCAATTCTGTCCAGAAGGACGATATCTCCGCCATCAGTCATGCCGCAAATCCAGCCGATAACCTTACCGTACATTTCGTAGATGTTGGCCAGGGAGACTCCATCCTGGTCCAGTTTGCAGGCAAGAACATACTTGTGGACGGCGGCGAATCAGATATGGGCTCCAGAGTTGTCTCCTATCTGAAGAGCCATAATGTTTCCAGTCTTGATCTGGTTGTATCAACCCATCCCCATAGCGACCACATCGGCGGCTTAGTTGCCGTCCTGAAGAGCATCCCCGTCCGCCAGGTCCTAGACAGCGGAGAGCCGCATATCTCGCAGACTTTTGAGAATTTTCTCACTTTGATCGAACAGAAGGATATCCCCTTCAAGGTAGCCAAGCGGGGGCAGGTGATTAACCTCGACCCCCTGCTAAAGATAGAGGTCCTCAACCCTCCTAAGGCCCACTTCAAGGACGATTTGAACGATAACTCTGTAGTGCTCAGGGTCACTTACGGGAACGTATCCTTCCTCCTCACCGGCGATGCCGAAAAGGAGGCCGAAAATAGCCTGCTCTCTTCGAATTATGGCCTGGATAGCGATGTTTTAAAGGTCGGCCACCATGGCAGCTCCAGCTCCAGCACATCGGCATTCCTACAGGTGGTCAGCCCAGAGGTGAGCGTGATTGAGGTAGGTAAGGGGAATGATTACGGCCATCCCTCTTCGGCAACCCTGAAGGCTCTCAAGAACGCTGGCTCAGCGGTATACAGGACGGACCTCAACGGTAATATCGTGGTCACCACAGATGGGACCAACTACTTTGTAACCGTACAGAAGGGCACTGCAGCTCCCATAGTTACTCCGACGCCTACGGCTCTGGTATCCATCAGTGCCACCCAGTTCAACGCGCCTGGGGACGACAGGGCAAACCTGAACGGAGAATGGGTCCGGGTGACGAACTCAGGATTACGTCCTATAGTGATAGCGAGCTGGACGCTGTCTGATGATAGCAACCAGCCAGTGTACGAGTTCCCGCAGTTCACGCTTGGGTCTGGGGCCAGCGTAACGGTGTTTACGGGGAAAGGGCGTGATAGTGCTGATAAGTTGTATATGGGCCGAAGTTCTCCTATCTGGAACAACGATCATGATACAGCAATTCTTAAAGATGTCAATGGCCGTATAGTATCTCAGAGGAGCTGAGATGAAGGCAACCCTAGATAGGATTGAGGGCGAAATGGCCGTGCTGCTGGTAAGGGGTGACGAGAGATTGAGGCTAGATGTGCCCCTGGCTTTGCTTCCCGAGGGTTCTCGTGAGGGTGATATTTTGGATATCGCCATAAACAGAGACGAAAGGGCTAAAGAGGAGGCAAAGGAGAGGGTGTCGAGTCTCTTGGAGAGGCTAAAGAGCAAATCTCAGGGTGACGCGGGATTCATTGAAGATGCGAAGAGCGATCACCTCTAGGTTAGTAGAATGATTGCATGCCTATCGATCCTGGCTTTTGATATTTTCCTGTAGCAGCGCCTGGGCATCCGCATGCATTTTGTCCAGCTTTTTGGTTATCGGGTGATTCGGGCCAAACTCCTGCTCCGACAGCCCCTTGATCCGCCAGATATCGGAAAGAAGCTTGCCTATCTCCTTCTTTATATAATTGCGATTTTGCTCGGTCATGAGTCAACCTGCCTATTACGACCAGCCAGCTCCCTGTATAGTCTCTCCCTATACTCATCCGCCAGCTCCGACACCCTCTCCGCAATGGGTACCTGCACCCGGTAATTCTCCTCCAGCCGCCCGATCCCTTCGTCGATGTAGGTGATCCAGATCTTCTGTTCCAACTCGCCAGGCTTGCGGTACTGCGCCTCTATCTCCTCGTAGACAGCATCGAAGTCTAACTCTGCTAAGAATAGGGCAGCGCAGTCAGGAGCATCTCCCGGCCGGTTGGCGATCAGCTTCATGATGAAGATGTCTCCCAGAGAGGCATCCCTGATCACCAGGTTCCCGAAGGACCTAGACCTGACAGCCCTCTGCCACATGCTCTCGCTCAGGCCGAAATCATAAGAGATCCTACCGGCGAAGATGTCCAGGTTGCGTTCTCCCTTCACGGCCAGCCTGTTGACGCCTAAGCGGGCGTGCCTCTTCTCTGGGCCGACGATCTGGAAACCCAGGCTTTTGGCAGCCTCAAGGAGCCTGGACTTATCTGCTTCGTCTCTGCAGACGACATCGATATCTTTGGTGATATCCTTCAGCCTCAGCTCCAGCATTGCAGCTCCGCCTATGAGCAGGGCTTCAATCCTCTGGTCCAGGACCTTGCCGAGCTGCTCGAACAGCTCGTTTACCTCCTCTCGCCTTGAGATGCGATTAGAGTTCGATTTCATACAGCTCCGCCCTGTCTTCGATATCCTCCAAAGATGGATAGCCCTTGATCCTCTCGCCCTGCAGGACCGCCTTTATGTCCTTCATCATGGGATGGTCGACGCTCTCCAATTTTTGTTTGTTCTTCAGGTAGAACAATATACAGAAAAGCCTCTGTCTGAGGTCCTCGGCAGAATCCAGGGAGTGGATAAAGACCTCCTGGATGGATAGATCTCTCTTGGGCAGGGTGTAGTAATTATCCCGTAGGCCCAGCTCGATTCCGTAATCCTCATAGGCGCTGAATGATGTGGGCGTAGCATCCTGCAGGCGTATGCTCTTGAAAAGCACGCAATCCCCGTAGCTCTTGATGAGCAGTGCATCCCTGGGAACAAGGCGCAAAGCCCGGTAATCCATGAGCACGGTCACGAAGTCCTTCAGCTCCGACCAGAGGATGTAGTTGAAGGAGTAGAGATAGGCTCTGCCTTCCCTGGAGCGCTTAACCACGCCCAGCCGTAGAAAGCCCTTCAGATAACCGTACAGGGTATCACTGGGGATACCCGTCTCCCTGGCCAGAGCTTCCAGGCTCTTTGGTGTCTGATCCAGCCTGGCGAGGAGCTCCACTCTGCGGAGGGACAGAACCTTCTGCAGAGGAGATGCCCTGTGGCTGTAGTAGAGCTTTTTGAAGGCCTCTGCTGGGAGCGTGCCAGCCAGTACGACCTCTCGCCCTCTCCTCTCTATCAGCCCCTGCTCCTCCAGGTGAGTTAAAAGCCTGGATATGGTCTCCCTTCGGAACCCCAGCTCCGCTAGGAGGGTGCGGGGATTCACCGGCTCTTCGGAACCCGCAATGAGAGCAAGCGCTCGGATATCATTCTTGCTCAAGTGCATATCTTTAAATTGAGTCAAATATGTATATAAATGTGATCCTTTTTCAAGAGAAAACCTTTCTCTGTCGCTCTGCCAAGCCCAATCAAAAGATTGATCTATGATAACATGCATAGTTTCATTAATAATATCATAGATCATTTTGGAGACGCATCATGGTCCACAAAACACCCACCGGCGAGCGCATCAAGGAACTCCGCGCCGAAGCCCGTAAGCTGGGCGTGGCCCTCGCTGCAGCCAGGGAGCTGGAGGGCCTTGGGGAGCTGGGCGATCTCCAAGCCAGACTGCAAGAGAGACAGGAGGCTGCGAAGGCCGAGGCCGCCGCACTGAAGAGCTCTGGCCAGGCCAGGCTGGAGGACCTGAGCGTCTTCGTGGTGAAGAAGGAAATGAAGAAGGGCAAGGAGCACGAGTACTGGCATGCTGCCTGGATGATTAATGGAAAAACACGCAACGTGTACCTGGGGAGCTGCAAGAAAATGGGGCGCAAGGAGGCGCTGGAGAAGGCCAGAAAGAAGAAGGCGGAGGAGCTGGGTATAGGTGATAGTCGGACATTTTAAAGCTAAGTCTTAAATAGATCGACTTAACTATGAAGTCGTCTCAAAATTCACAGTTTCCTCCAGATGATGAGAAATGCGGCCAGCTGCAGGAATCCCAGGAAGCAAACATCGAGTCGTTCATGTCGTGTTGAGATCCTTCTGAATCCAAGCTTTAGCCATCCAAAGAACCTCTCTACAGATCCTCGCTTTCTGTAAGATGCTTCATCGAATCTGGTGGGTCTACCTGGAGATGGTATCTTCTGGTTACGATTATTGGCTGGTATGCAGCTCTTGATGCCTCTCTTTCGAAGGTAGTTTCTGATCTCCCATGAGTCATAAGCCGCATCTGCCAGTACCTCTACGGGTCTTGTTCTCGGCCTTCCTCTGCCGATATTGATTCTGGTGCCAGACATGACCTGTTCAAATCGCTGGCTATCATGCTCATTCCCAGGTCCCACAACAATGCTTAAAGGCAAACCTTCTGACGTTACTGCAGCATGCACCTTTATGCCTTTACGCCTCTTGTGGCCATTGTATCTCGATGAGTCACCGCCTTTTTAGAATCGATGAGAGTGCTGTCGACTGTAACTGTATTCATGTCCAGCTTGCCAAGCGCGTATGCTTTACTCTGTAATGCAGCAAGGATCTTTCCCCAAACACCTTCTTCAGACCATACCTTATGTCTTCGCCACACAGTCTGATATGCACCATAGCATTGTGGCATCTCACGCCACCTGCATCCGGTTACAAGCACATACAGTATCCCATTGATGGTCTTCCGGTCGTCAGCTCTCTTTCTGCCAACTACTGGCTGTGGCGGTAAAAGTGGCTTGATGAACAACCACTGCTCATCGGTCAGCTCTTTAAATTCCATCGAACTTCACGATTGGTGATGTGCCAGAAAGAGGTATTTATAGTTTCGAGACGACTTCTATTATAATTGGTAGTGTTGTAAGTCCCTCTCGAAAAGGATGAGGCCGCCAATTGGCGGGTGGGACGAAGTAGAGAGGGGTTCGCTACAACTTTCTTTTATCTGGTTCAAAGAAATCTAGTGCGATGGATATTCTATGATGGATCTTTTGGTAGTATAGATCATCGGCATCCCTATACTTACGGCTTATCGCGCCTGCAACAAAATCTATGGCCTGGACGCATGGGCATTGTTTAGAATCTACATGAGTGACCTCGACATTTGCTGGTATGTGAACGCCAATTCGCCCTTCAACGTAGTCATTAAAATTCTCTCTCTGGACTCCATAGAGCGATCTATCTACGATTATATTTATTGTACCGCTCATTTCATATTTGCCTATGATTCTATAGAGCAGTTGCTTGCAGAGATAATTGTACACTACCTGCGGTTTATCTCTAAGATCCTCGTCAACCTGATGTTTTCGCAGTAAAGCATACGCAATATCATTATTAGTTCTACCAACGCACTCAAGGATTCTTCTTCTGATGGTCTCGTCGGAATTGCTGAATTTCAGCTCCGATCTCACTTTATATTTCTTTTTGATCCGCAAAGTAAAGATTCGAAGAATAGCATATCGAAGTCTCAGGCGGGCCAGCGCTAAATCCACAGCGCCCTTAGAGGAGCCTCCTTAAGAGGCCTGGCCTCGCCCAAAGCCCCGACCAGAAGCCTGGGTTCAAGGCGGCACAGCACTGGAATTTGACACGGCGTCCTTTTTACGGGAGCCCCCATAGGGCCTGCACTCGCCTCTTGCCCTCAGCTTGGAGCCGCGTCCCGCACCGGGGCAGAGAACTCGGATGTAGCTGAATTAAGGCATGCTACGCCTGTTAGGGCGTGCATATCTCTGACCCAACTGGTCTTTCAGCTTCTCCGACCCTTCACCGAATGCTACACCTCAGCGTAGAACCTCTCAAGCCATTAGGTCTTCCTCGGCTCGTCCCGATGGATCTGCCTATCGAATTCCTAAGCCTTAAGAGCTCAGTCGGTGAACATATCCTCGCCTTACAGCGCAAGACGCGGCAAACTATCTATATAATCGTTATAGATACAAATAGTTTTCGGTGAAGGGCTGGATTTGGCGGAAACTATTACTATGTCGGTAACTACAGGGAGGGGCCTGGCCAGCTGAGGATGACTATGGCCGGGAAGGAGATGGGGAATATTGGCTAAGAAGGCGAAGAAGAGCGATGCCATTATGACTGGCATCCTTGTTACCAGGTACAAGATGGGTCAGATCGATGTTGAAGACCTCGAGGAGATGGCGAAGGATACGTCTGGGTCTGAGAGGGCATCGGCGGCGAAGAAGGTGCTGGCGGCGATAGAAGATTCTGCTTGATCTTCTTTGTCTGCGGTAGGCCCTCCTATTAGCCGTCTTCAGAGTTGCCTGGCGGTTCAACTTGCAGGCGAAGACGCCCCTGAACATATTTTTTGCAGCCGTTAATGCACAGACCAAAAAGTAATCAGGGAGGGCTTCGCTCTCATCTCCACCCTGAAGGGTGGGGGCTTCCCGCTGCACCCTCTTCACTCTCAGAGGCAAACCTAGTGCGGCCCTTCATTTTACTCTTTCACAGGAGCCCTTTCGCAACGAATACCTGCACCACATCATGCCTCGCTCCCGCAGCTGGATGTCCGTGTAGTCCTTTTGGCCACCTTCAGGGCTCAATGCTGGGCGATTTTTCTTGGAAGAGGCCAAATGAAGTAAAGTTAGCCTAAACCAAATATAGTAGAAATCGAAATCCACTCGTGGAGTGTAGGGCATGGCGAGAGGCAGACGCAGCAGCAATGCAAAGAAAAACGGCGCAACCCTGGGCTTCGAGGCCACCCTCTGGGCAGCCGCCGATAAGCTCAGGAACAACATGGATGCCGCAGAATACAAGCACGTCGTCCTGGGCCTTATATTCTTAAAGTACATCTCTGACGCCTTCGAGGAGAGGCATAGCCAGCTCCTCCAGGAAGTCGATCAAGGTGCAGACCCCGAAGACCCTGATGAGTACCGGGCAGATAACATCTTCTGGGTGCCCAAGGAGGCCCGCTGGTCCTTCCTGCAGGCCAACGCCAAACAGCCCAGCATAGGCAAGCTGGTGGACGATGCCATGGTTGCCATCGAGCGAGACAACCGCTCTCTCAAAGGCGTCCTGCCCAAGGACTATGCCAGGCCTGCGCTGGATAAGCAGCGCCTGGGAGAGCTGATAGATCTCATAGGGACAATCGGCCTTGGCGATAAGGAGAACCGCTCCAAGGACATCCTGGGAAGAGTTTATGAGTACTTCCTGGGACAGTTCGCCTCTGCAGAAGGAAAGAAGGGCGGGCAGTTCTACACCCCTCGCTGTGTAGTTCAGGTGCTGGTCGAGATGCTGGCTCCCTACAAAGGTAGGATCTTCGACCCCTGCTGCGGCTCGGGCGGCATGTTCGTCCAGAGCGAGAAGTTCGTCCAGGCTCATGGCGGGCGCATCGGCGACATATCCATCTACGGCCAGGAGTCCAATCCCACTACCTGGAAGCTGGCTAAGATGAACCTCGCGATTCGAGGCATAGATAACAACCTCGGACCTGAGCATGCCGACAGCTTCCACCGAGATCTCCACAAGGACCTGAGGGCAGACTATATCCTGGCTAATCCACCATTCAACAGCAGCGACTGGGGCGGAGAGCGCCTGAGGGAGGACGTGCGCTGGAAGTATGGCGTCCCGCCTGTGGGCAACGCCAACTTCGCCTGGGTGCAGCATTTCATCCACCATTTGGCGCCTACGGGAATTGCGGGATTTGTGCTGGCCAACGGCTCGATGTCCTCAAACCAGTCAGGCGAGGGGGAGATCCGCAAGAACATAATCGAAGCAGACCTGGTGGACTGCATGGTTGCCCTGCCAGGACAGCTCTTTTACTCCACACAGATCCCGGCCTGCCTGTGGTTTTTGGCCCGGGATAAGAAGAACGGGAGGTTCAGGGACAGAAGAGGCGAGACGCTCTTCATCGATGCCCGGAAGATGGGGGTGCTTATCGACCGGGTTCATCGAGAGCTGACAGCGGAGGAGATCGCCAGGATTGCAGGCACATATCATGCCTGGAGGGGTGACTCCGGAGCAGGCAAATATGAGGATGTCCCGGGATTCTGCAAGAGCGCCAGGGTTGAGGAGATCAGAAAGAACGGCTATGTGCTCACACCTGGGCGATATGTAGGTGCGGAGGCAGCGGAGGACGACGGCGAGCCCTTCGAGGAGAAGATGCGAAGGCTTACGGCACAGCTCGCCGAGCAGTTCAGGGAGTCTGCAAGGCTGGAGGCGGAGATCAGGGCTAACCTGAAAGGGCTGGGATACGAGGTCTGATAGGCAGTTGATTGGATGGCAAGCGAGATTCTAACCAAAGCTTATCAGGAATTGCTGGATGACTTGAAAAATCGCATCCGCAATGCACGAGTGCGCGCTGCTAACAGTGTCAACCGTGAGCTTATCCTGCTCTACTGGCAGATTGGGAAAACGACCTTGGAGTGCCAGGCAGAGGAAGGCTGGGGCTCAAAGGTCATCGAACGCCTGGCAGACGACCTGCGCCACGAGTTCTCAGACATGTTGGGCCTGTCACGAGCCAACCTGTTTTACATGAGGGTCTTCGCCGAGGCTTACCCGGAGGAGCAAATAGTCCAGCAGCTTGCTGGACAAATACCCTGGTGGCATAACGTGGTAACCATTGCCAGTCTCAAAGATCCGAAGCTGCGGGAGTGGTACATCCGAGCCTACATCGAGAATGGAGGAGCAGGGCGGTGCTTTCCAATAGCCTGAAAGGCAGCCTCCCGAGCGTGGAGAAGCTGGAGGAGAGCTGATGGCGGTGGAGAAGATAGGTCATGGAAATTGATTTTCCTGCTGATTGGGAACTATTACCTCTAGAGAAATGTATGAGTTCCATTATCGATTATCGAGGAAAATCACCAAGAAAGACAACATTCGGCATACCATTAATTACAGCAAAAATTGTAAAAAATGGTCAAATTTTGGAACCCAATGAATTTATTGCACCTGAAGATTATGACGAATGGATGCGAAGGGGATTGCCTCAACCAGGCGATGTAATAATGACAACTGAGGCACCCTTAGGAGAGATAGCCCAGCTTGATAATAGGAAGGTAGCTCTGGCACAGCGTTTGATCACTCTACGCGGCAAACCAAAGTTGTTGGATAATAATTACCTAAAATTTGTAATGATGTCCGAATTTGTTCAAGCTAAACTCATGGCCAGAGCTACAGGAACGACTGTTCTAGGGATACGTCAGAGCGAACTAAGAAAAATCGAATTGCCGATTCCTCCGTTATACGAGCAGCGCGCCATCGCCCGCATCCTCGGCTCCCTGGACGATAAGATCGAGGCCAACCGCCGCATGAACGAGACCCTGGAGGCGATGGCTCGGGCCATCTTCAAGTCCTGGTTCGTGGACTTCGACCCCGTGCGGGCCAAGGCTGAAGGCCGGGAGCCTGCGGGGATGGATGCGGAGACGGCGGCGCTGTTTCCCGACAGCTTCGAGGAGACGGAGCTGGGTATGGTGCCGAGGGGGTGGGAAGTGGGGAGCGTGTATGAAATTGCAGATGTCATTTATGGAGCACCATTTTCCTCGGCGCAGTTCAACACAGAAGGTAATGGAGAACCGTTGATTCGCATTCGTGATCTTGCCAATGAATTGACGGGCGTCTGGACTCCCGAAGTGCACCCAAAGGGCTACAAAGTGCGTCCGGGTGATATTGTCGTCGGGATGGACGGGGAGTTCCGTGCTTACTTATGGGGTGGGGTTGAAGGCTGGCTAAATCAACGGATTTGCGTCTTCAAACCAAAGTTAGGATGGAGCTCAGTATTCGTGCGTAATGCAATTATCGAGCCCCTTTTGCATCTCGAAATGACCGAGACCGCAACGACTGTCATCCACCTTGGCAAAGCTGACATCGATCTCTTCAAAGTTGTATTGCCGCATCAGAGCATATCGGATCTTTTCAACAGGAAGTGCCAGCCTTTGTACGACCGAATCGTATGCTTCAAACAAGAATCCCGCACCCTTGCTGCCCTGCGGGATGCGCTGCTGCCCAAGCTCATCTCCGGCAAGCTGCGGGTGAATGATGCATGGAAAGCTGTTATGCGAAAATCATAATGTTCTAAATAGGAGGATAAATCATGGGTATTCGTTATGAGAGTCTCGATGAAGCCGTTCGCACCTGCATGCTTCAAGAGCTTGAGCACGATCTATCAAACAGCAGACTATATCTCAGTCCAAGATTGACCGAAGCTGGAGTCAAATTTTGGCCCGAGATCCTACGCGAGGCATTCGGAAACCACGACGATACATGGATTGCAGCTATTCTCCGCTCAAAGAGACTTCTGCGTACTCAGGAACAACGGCGCAAGCCAAGAGGGGGCTTCACTATAGTGAAAGTGCCGCATACCGCCGCAGATACATTGGCAGAGGGCGAATTCAACCGTTTCTATGCTCGAGGACTTTGCACGAGAGTCTTAGCAATTGGCGGGACCCACGTAGAGGTCTATCGTGGCAAGGATGTTCGGAACCCCCGCCCTGAGTCGCAGGCTATGATCGGCCGGCGACTACCAGCCCAGAAACTTCTCGAAGACCTTCGCAATTCCCAGGGAGTTGAGCCCGCACTTGGGTTACCTCCTGGGCCAAATTCTGGACTCACTGTCCGACAATTGAAGGAATAATCGTATTTAGCACGACATATAAAGACCCTGATCGTCTATGCCAAATTATCGATACGGTGAAGGGTTAAGGGCGGCACGACTGCTGATGGTACTTAGCAGCATCTCTCCATTGTTTGTTATCTGGGCTATACGTGGCAGCAGCTTAATTCCCGATCTGTATTTCCTATTTTTCTGTAGCTTAATGGTGATAGTACCCTATGTCTTCCTTTGGTGGCGGATCCGGACAGCGAAAAAGCTTGAGGAAAAGCGTGAACTCACTGTAGGAACTGCAGAAGACCACCGCGATCATATTTTAGTATATCTATTTGCAATACTTTTGTCGTTCTATGCAGCTGACCTCAGCACTTGGCGTGATCTTGCTGCTGCGTTGGTTGCCATCGGATTCATTGTCTTTCTCTTTTGGCATCTCAACTTGCATTACATGAACATGCTTTTTGCAGCAAAAGGCTACCGAGTTTTTACAATCTATGCTCCGACAGATAAGAATCCATTAACGGATAAAACTGGCCTTGTTCTCATTACTCAGCGTGTCACAATACCACCAGGTCAGCAACTTGTCGCCTATCGCATAAGCAACACTGTCTATATGGAGGTGTAGGATGAATCTCGAATTTGATTTCAATTCGATACGAACTATAGAGTTCGGCATTGGATTAAAAGATGGCGAAGTAGAGAGTTACCACCTTATGGCTGTTGATGCAAATGTACAGGCAACAATAAGGGAGATGGTAATTGCTACTTGGAACACCATGAATGATTCTGACAATGATCCGCCAATGTACGACCCTTCAGAGAAGTATGAATCCTCGGAATACGTCTACCTCCCATTAAGTAATGAGCTAGCAAACCGTATGCGCGAATTGCATGATGCTAATAACCTACCAATGGATTCTAATGCATTGGCCGATCCGACAAAAATTTTCTCTTACTTCATCCGCATGACGGACATACAAAGCCATCGCCTCACAGCGCTGCGACGAGCAAACCAATCTAAAGCTGCTCTTAGAGCTCGTTTCATCATGAAGCGCCTACTGAGTGATGCATTGGAGCTTGTTGAAGATAAAGTATTCAAGCTCGACAAAGACTTCGATCTGCTCATAGATGCTTCGAATGTGCATATCCTTCGACCTAGAGCCTTTGAATCCATTAGCAATATCCAAGCCGCTATTCTCGCCGCAGTGCCAATAAACGTTTCAGCGATACAAAGCGATCTAGCATTCGTAGATCTAGCTCCTATCCAAAACTACGCCAGCAATCATCCTCGCGCTGCTCGTTATTTAGCTTCCATACGATGTCAAAACCAGACCAAGAATATTGATAGGCTTGCACTGGAGAAATTATGTATTTCTACCGGAGTTAAAATGGATGAGGTAAACGGAAAAATCATTATCAAGGAAAAAGATGTAATGGGTTTTCTTGAAGTATTGGATCGACGACGATATAATTTAGAATTGGTCAAAGAATCTGCCGAGTGCTTCAAAGCCACTGCACGAAAGAAAATCAATAGAGTTGAAGGCTGACCAAATGTCGCTTAGCTTTGCAGAATCCCACGTCGAATCCGCCGCCCTATCCTGGCTTTCCAGCTTGGGCTACACCCACATCTTCGGTCCCGACATCGTCCCAGGCGAGCCCGCAGCCGAGCGCGCGTCCTTCCAGGAGGTCATCCTCTCCCGCCGCCTCCGCGATGCCCTGTACCGCCTCAACCCACCAATTCCCGCCGACGCCCTCGAGGAAGCCCTCCGCAAAGTCACCCGCCCCGACTCCCCATCGCTCCTGGCCAACAACCGTGCCTTCCACCGCCTGCTCATCGATGGCGTGCAAGTGGAGTACAAGCACGAAGACGGCCACATAGCCGGAGACTATGCCCGCCTGGTGGACTTCGAGCACCCGGAGAACAACGAGTTCCTGGCCATAAACCAGTTTACAGTCGTCGAAGGCCAGCAGAGCCGGCGGCCCGATATCGTGATCTTCGTAAACGGCCTGCCCCTGGCCGTGATAGAGCTGAAGAATCCCGCCGACGAGGAGGCTACCATCCAGACAGCCTTCCAGCAGCTCCAGACGTACAAGAACGACATCCCCTCTCTCTTCACCTACAACGAGATGCTGGTGATCTCCGATGGCCTGGAGGCCAGAGCCGGAACTTTGACCTCCGACTGGGCCAGGTTCATGCCCTGGAGAACCATAGACGGAGACAAGATCGAGCCCAAGGGCAAACCGGAGCTTGACGTCCTCATCAAGGGCATCTTCGAGAAGAGCCGGTTCCTGGATCTGATAAGACACTTCATAGTCTTTGAGACAGACGGGAACAAGATAGTCAAGAAGATGGCCGCCTACCACCAGTACCACGCTGTCAACAAGGCAGTTGAATGCACTGTGTTGGCCTGCTCCCCGCAGGGAGACCGCCGGGCCGGTGTGATCTGGCACACCCAAGGGTCCGGCAAGAGCCTCTCGATGGCCTTCTACGCAGGAAAGATCATCGGCCACCCAGCCATGGAGAACCCAACGCTGGTCGTCCTAACCGACAGAAACGACCTGGACGACCAGCTCTTCGACACCTTCGCCGCCTGCCAGGAGCTGCTCCGCCAAAAACCTGTACAGGCCGAGGACCGAGAAAGCCTGAAGAAGCTTCTCTCTGTTGCATCCGGCGGCGTGATCTTCACAACCATCCAGAAGTTCTCGCCAGAAGGCGACAAAGAAAAGTATCCCCTCCTCTCCGACAGACGTAACATCGTATTCATAGCCGATGAGGCACACAGAAGCCAGTACGGCTTCAAAGCCCACACCGTGAAAAAGAAGGACGGTGCCTACATCGCCTACGGCTTTGCAAAATACCTTCGTGATGCCTTGCCCAATGCCTCATTCATAGGCTTTACTGGAACGCCCATAGAGAAGACGGATGTGAACACTCCCGCAGTCTTCGGCAACTACATCGATATCTACGACATCCAGCGGGCTGTGGAGGACGGCGCCACAGTTCGCATCTACTACGAGGCAAGGCTTGCCAAGCTCGATCTCTCGGAGGCCGAGCGGCCAAAAATAGATCCCAACTTCGAGGAGGTCACAGAGGGTGAAGAACAGGCCATCAAGGAGCGGCTCAAAAGCAAATGGGCAAGGCTTGAGGCAGTGGCTGGCGCTGACAGGCGCGTTTCCCTGATCGCCAAGGACATAGTGGACCACTTCGAGTGTCGCCAGGAGGCGATAGACGGCAAGGCAATGATCGTCTGCATGAGCCGTCGCATCTGCGCCCAGATGTATGAGGCGATCACAAAGCTCCGGCCAGAGTGGCACGATCCTGATGACAAAAAAGGTGTGATTAAGGTAGTTATCACAGGTTCAGCCTCGGATAAAGAGAACCTGCAGCCGCACATCAGGAACAAGAAGAAACGAAAAGATCTGGCCGACCGATTCAAAGACCCCAATGATCCTCTAAAGCTTGTCATAGTCCGGGATATGTGGCTAACTGGCTTTGACGCTCCCTGCCTGCACACCATGTACATTGACAAGTTCATGCAAGGCCACGGCCTGATGCAGGCCATCGCCCGAGTGAACCGCGTCTTCAGGGACAAGCCTGGCGGCCTGATCGTGGATTATCTGGGCATAGCAGAGAGCCTGAAGCGTGCCCTTGCTGATTATACAGAAGGCGATAGAGGAGAGACGGGCATACCTGAAGAGGATGTTGTAGCCCTAATGCTGGAGAAGTATGATATCGTCCGGGCCATGTTTTACGGATTTGATATCTCCAAGTTCTTCCGAGGGCAGCCCGAGCAGCGCCTGGCCGCTATCGCCGAGGGCATGGAGCATATCCTCTCTCTGGAGGACGGCAAGAACCGCTATATCCAGGCCGTGACCGAGCTATCCAAGTCTTATGCAATAGTAGTAACCCATGAGAAGGCCCAGGAGATCCGTGAAGAGGTTGCATTCTATCAGGCGGTCCGCTCCGGCTTATCGAAGGCTACATCGCCCGGTGGCAAGACAAAAGAGGACTTGGATGCAGCCATAAGGCAGATCGTCTCTCAGGCGATCGTGCCTGAGGGCATAGTGGATATCTACAAGGCGGCTGGCATCAAGACACCGGATATATCTATACTCTCAGAGGAGTTCCTGGAAGAAGTCCGAGACCTACCTCATAGGAATCTGGCCCTGGAGCTTTTGAGAAAGCTGCTCAACGACGAGATAAAGGCTGTATCTCGTAGGAATCTAGTTCAATCCAGGTCCTTTGCCCAGATGCTCGACCAGTCGATCAACAAGTATCATAACCGCTCTATAGAGGCCGCCCAAGTCATTGAAGAACTCATCGAGCTGGCCAAGGAGATGAAGGCGGCCCATAAACGAGGCGAGGAGCTTGGCATGACCGAAGAGGAGTTGGCCTTCTATGATGCCCTGGAGGTCAATGACAGTGCAGTGAAGGTGCTGGGCGATGAAACCCTGCGGAAGATCGCCAAGGAGCTGGTTGAGGCTGTCCGGAAAAATGTGACTATAGACTGGACGGTTAAGGAATCGGCCAAGGCAAAGCTGCGAGTTATTGTCAGACGGCTGCTGCGCAAGTATGGCTATCCGCCGGATAAACAAGAGAAGGCGACGCAAACGGTGCTGGAGCAGGCGGAACTGTTGTGTAAGGAGTTGGCATGCTAGAAGTATGTGAACCTCGGGAGGTTAACTAATGAATCACGGTTTATGGCTATATTCAAAATCGAGAATACCATATAGGCATCCGGTGGTGTATCTACATGGTCGATGAGGAAAACAATTGCCTTGCAGGAGATATGCAATTTGAGGGAGATGAGATCGAAGACGATCTAACTATTCAAATATCAAAAGAACAGCGGAGTATACGCACAAAATCAGTAGATCCGGAGATCAACTCTCTCTATGAGAAATGGAAACGTGGCAAACTAATTCTTCAACCCGATTTTCAAAGGCATTTTGTTTGGGACTCCAAGAAATCAAGCAGACTGATTGAATCAGCATTACTTTCCTTGCCGCTACCCGTTATTTATCTCGCAGAAGAAAAGGACGGAAGAGAATATGTGATTGATGGGCAACAAAGGCTTACATCATTCTTCTCCTTTTTGGATAATAGATTTCCGGATGGAAAGCCCTTTAGATTAACTGGCCTCGAGGTCTTTACTGAATTGAATCATAAAACATTCTCAGATCTTGATGAGCGACTCCAGGATAAGATACGTTATTACGAAGTAAGAACAATAACTATTTTAAGCGATAGCGACCCCGATCTCAAATTCGCTATCTTTGAGAGATTAAACACGGGATCTGTACCCTTAAACGATATGGAGCTTAGAAATTGTATTTATAGGGGGCCTTATATTAATTTATTAAAAGAATTATCTGAATATCCAACTTTTAAAAACTTAATTGGTTTAAAAGATGCCAATAAGCGTATGAGAGACGTTGAATTGGTACTGAGATTTGCTGCATTTTATCATGCCACATACCTTAAATATCAGCCCCCAGTGAGGCGTTTTCTTAACAGAGATATGGAAAAATATCGGTTTATCTCCAAAGAAGATGCTAATGAACTTAAAGACGCTTTTAAAAATTCAGTACAAATCATTCATTCTCTTTTTGGAGATTCGGCTTTCAGGAGGTTTTATCTTGGTGATGCCAAAGATCCTAATGGTAAATGGGAGATAAAGAAGTTCAATGCATCTTTATACGATGTATTAATGGGAACCTTATTCGATATAGACAAGAATCAAGCATATGCCTCGTTGGATGCTCTTAGGGAAGGACTAATAGATCTAATGGCCTCTAACGAAGAATTCATTGATGCTATCTTAATAAGTACTAGCTCTCAGGATAAAGTGCGGACTAGGTTTGATCTTACCAGGAAAGTAGTCGATGATATTTTGAAATATTATAAATCTCAACCTCGCTGCTTCACGTTTTCTTTGAAACAAGAGTTATTCGAAAAGGACCAAACATGCGCTATCTGCAACCAGAGAATTCAAACAATAGATGATGCAGCCGTTGATCACATAGAACAATACTGGCTTGGTGGCCAAACTATCCCGGAAAATGCACGCTTGACGCATCGCTACTGCAATAATTCAAGGTCTAGAAAAGAATGATACGGCTGAGTCCTACACTTGCTCTTTCTAAGGGCATGGGTGAGACGGTCGTCCATGGTGTACATGTCAAAGGGTGAATGAGCGGTTATTATTAAAATGATGGTCATGAATGCTGTTCAGTAAAACCTTATATTGTCTCTTGGGGTAGTGTGCCGATTTTTCTGTAATTTGGTTGGCCCTGTTATCCCGTCCCACAAGTCAATCCTCATCCATGGATAAATACCTTGTACGTGTTTAGCTACTCAACTTCAGCTTGAGCATCTGTAGACTATCGAGTCCCTGCAGTGACCATGTGGCTATAACAGTCATGAGCCGTTCATGAATCGAAGTCCCTTTGCCGTTGCGCAAAGTCCCTATGATCTTTCTCATGACAACGTTTTCACGAATTGCCCGCTCAGCTCTGTTGTTTGTCGGCTCCACTCCAGGCTGAATGACAAAAGTGAACCAGGACTCAAAGCCGTTGCTAATCTTGCCTATGAAGCTCTTGAGTTTTTGGTTGGCGTACTCTCTGTCAAGCAGCTGATTGAGCCTAGCTCTCGCCAGATACCACAATATCCATCGAACTTTAGGCGGAGGATCGCTTTTCAGAGCATCGATGAGATGGTCATAGAGATCCCTGAGTGCTTCATGCAACGAAACCGCCTCTGGAATATTCTCAGCCAGATCTTTTGATTATCTAAGCATGTGAGCCCAGCATCTCTGTATGCGATCTGTGAACCCTGGGTAGGATCTCCAGCCATCGCAGACGATAGTTCCCTTGAATCGCCTGGTTAAAACCTCTAGCAGGACCTTCATGCCCCGACTATTGCGGATCATGAAAAAGGCTTCAGATGGAGTTGTGAATACCCATATCCAGTGATTCTTGCCTTGAACATCTATCGACGTTTCATCCACGTAATGAACCGGAGCGTTACGAATCCTGTTCAGGATAGCATCGTACTCAGATTGAACCGCGTCAGCAGCACGACGAGTTAGATCGAGGATCGTAGCAGGGCTCATAACCAATCCATATAGTCTCTGAAGCGTGTCCCGAATCTTTCTGTGAGGCAGCCGATCTCCATATTTAAGTAGAGCGACCTGTGCAATTGTGTTGTTACCAAATATGCCTTCATTTGGACAACCTGGATCGGTTCCAATAACCTCTTTCTGGCAGCAAGGGCATATGTAATGGCAGATTTTGTACTCGGTAACTGTAACTGGTTGCGGTTCTGGGATCTCCTCGATGATCCTCGACTCTATTCTGAAAGGATCACCAAGCTTTGATCCACAGTCGGGACAGAGGTCTATCGTAACATGCACCTGTCTATCAGGTTTGGCAGTTGGCAGTGTCAAACCTTCATGCCCTATCTTCTGGCCGGGTTTTCCTTTATCCCCTTCATTGGGGTTCTTTTTGTGGTTGCCGCCACGTTTTAGACTTGGTGGAGTATGGGCGTTCTCATATTGAGCCAATCGGGCTTCAAGTTCTATCATGCGTCTTCTAAGAAGCTCGTTCTCAAGCCTTAGCCGATCGTTCTCATGTCTTAACTGATCGTTCTCACGCTTTAGTTGATCGATCGTCTCCAGAAGCCGCTTGATGGTTTCCTCTTGATCCATACTCCGAACAGATCGACATTGTCGGCTTATTATATAAGCTTCATGACCGAACAGGTCATAACTTACCTGAGAATTCTGATGAGATGAGCTAAACACGTACTCTTAATGAAATTTATAAAGAATTATGTTTGTGGAATTATGAAGCCTTTTCGTTTAATATTATTCTTTTTGATATTTTCTAAAGAATTTCTGAAAATATTGTGCCACCTGTTGACCTCTTCGAATGAAATATTATTTTGTAATTGCATATCCAGTTCGTAGCAAAAAGCGGGAAAGATACCACTAAATGGGTCACAATATGCTGCTGTGAATGGGCTACAATATAACAATGAGTAGTGTCGATTTTGTTCTCCGTTCTCAGTAGTTAGACAAATAGGTGTGGTCGCCAGCATATCGATATAACTTATGTTTTCATAGAAATAAATAGAATTATTGTTTATATTTTTATCATAGTATTTTTTAATTAACAAAACATATTGATCGTAGATTTGCCCTTCCTGTGCGAGTACAATATTCTCTTTTGCAAAATCATCAATAATATCTTCTCTCATATCCACACCTCTCACGACATAATCGATCGGTGACATCATTTGCAGTAAACTAAGGATGGGCCATTTTTCTTCATGACGCGGATGATCAATATAAGACCTTGAGGCAAAATATATCTCGATTGTATTTATATCTTTTTTGGTTAATTTATATTCTTTTGGGGTACCCCCATAATCGTCTAAGTCTATTACGCTACTTCTATTTACTGTTGATTTTACTTTGATTTCTTCCGCTATATCTTTGCAGGTCATCTTAAATAAAGGAATTGGAAATTCAGTATCTATATTTATATCTGTTATTTTATTGAATACGTTCAATACATTTCTACCATTTTTAAGATGCAATTCAGGATTTTTGATAGAATTTTTATTTATTTTGCTGCTATGATATGTTATATGAATATTGTTAATATTATTGCCAGCCGAATATGTTTGTTCTTCGCTATCTTTACCTATGTAATGAATGACGAATTCATCGTCCAACAAGATTACAAAATCAAATAAACTGCTTTTAGAATGAACATTAATTCTTAAAAGATCATGCCTGCCTTTCACCACCTTAATTAGTTCTGTCTCCATATCTCTTCGATACACGATCTCGATTTATATAATCAATGCCACAGATATCGCTAATCTGAGGGATTTATTGTTTCCATGCCATATCTTCTCCATTACATGGTAGTGTGCCGAATTGGTATGAAAATGCCCCTTTGCCTAGATCCATTTTCATCCTCATAGGTGACCCTCAGGCCATGAGTGTTTTTCTGTTAATTCGTCCTATGCCCTAATGATCTGAGCTTCAGCATCTCGTCGAACCCCGCCCTCTCATAAGCCCGCCTTCGGTGATTGGGCCGCGCCTTCAGATAGATGGCCGTGGTGCTCAGAGAAGCGTGCCCGAGCTGCTGCTGAAGATAAGCAATGTCGATCCCGACATCCAGCGTCCAGCGGCTGAAGCTGTGCCTCAGGAGGTGCGGAGTAACTTTCTTCCTCTGCCGCACCTTGCCGGGCCTCGTCTCTTGTAGCCCCGCCTCCTCAGCTATCTCGTCCAGCAGCCTCTGGATCTGCCTCGTGGAGATATGGCCCTGATGCCTGCCTTCGAAGACGTACCCACTCTCCCGGCCCTGCAGGTAAGCGCTAAGCGCATCGAGGGCGGGCCTGGGAATAATGCAGGTGCGCTGCTTGCCGCCCTTTCCGTTCACCACATGCAGATATCCGCCAGCGCTGTCTACGTGCTCGGCCTTCAGGGCTGCAACCTCCGAGACGCGAAGGCCGCAGCCGGCCATGAGCCAGAGGAGGGCAGTCTCTCGCGGAGTGGGGGATGCGGCGAGGAGGCGGTGCCACTCCTCAAGGGAGAGGAAGTCTTCGGGGTGCATGCGTTAGGAGTAGATGTCATAATATCTATATTTTATGACATTGATGGCGGCAAGGACTGTGTTTTTGCGATAAGCGAGAATTTTGTATGGCCTGCAAAATGATGCTTCTCTTTGGCGATGACGCGGCAAAAAGAAGGGTGATTTGGGGCTCTTAGGAGACATCTTTTGGCGATGGCTTGGGTATGCTTGCGTAGGGTCCGGATCCAATTGGTGCGGGGGTCCCATCCCTCGCACATTACTGGCATCGAGTCTTCTGACCTTTACGAAACTGTTAGGAGAAGGGCCTGGGCTCTGGCCTGAGAGGCCAGGCTTGGGCCTCTCCTCCCAACTACTGCTGCTGTTTCTTCCGGGACGCCGCGCGCGCTGCCTGGCTTCTCGCGCGCGAGAGGGGTTGAGGGCGCACTCAATCGCCGTGCTGGCTACCCCCGGCCCCTCGTTGGGGGAGGGAATCACAGCTTTTCGAGAGATAGAGACGGCTGGTGACAACAGGGCCAAATGGGACATTATGGGGGCTAGAATTCGATGAGCTCACGTAATCAGACGGCGGAAGAGCCGTCGAGGCGCATATAACCAGGGGGCGGAAGCTCTCTGGCCCGAGTAGGACGCGCGCTGCGCGCGGACCCCAACCAGTCGGGGTCCGTGCTCGTGCGCTGCTTGAACTAACGTAAAACCCCGAGGACCGGGGTTTTACTCACAGGGATGGACGAGGCAGGATATCTCTAGAGGAGATTATGGTGAACTGGTTTCAAAACTATTCGCATCTATGCTGCGATGTGTTGCAACTGTTTTCATAGCTTCGGGTGCGAATCGGGATTCATGGATACTTTTCTCAACTATTTCTACTCGGAGGGGTTCATTCCACCTTTTGGCATCGAAATACTAATATGATAATGATTTCATATAACCTGGCTTATAGGAAATAGTAGGTGACTGACAATAGGTGTGCAAAAACTTCGACTCTGAAGCATGGTTCAAAGAGGGGGCGCGCCTCTTTGGCCAGGGAAGATACAGCGAGGCCATTGACGCCTATGACAGGGCGATCCAAGCAGATCCGATGTTTGCTGCAGCCTGGCGAGAAAAAGGTGCGGCTCTTCTCAAGCTTGACCGGTACGACGAGGCCATTGGAAGCCTGGACCGAAGCCTGGAAATAGATCCATCGGACGCCGAAGCGTGGAACAATAGAGGTGAGGCCCTCTCAGGTCTAGGAAGACACGAGGAGGCGATTGAGGCCTATGATCGAGCCATGGAGATCGATCCCGAATATGCCCTGGACTGGATTGAGAAGGGCTTGGAGATAAATCCTCTGGATGCAGATGCCTGGAGCTGCAGGGGTCTTGCACTCTATTCCTTAGGAAGATATGAAGAGGCGGTTGATGCCTACAACCGAGCCCTGGAACTAAACCCAGAGGACGCCCTTTCCTGGCAGAGCAAAGGCGAGGCGCTGCACATCTTGGGCGATTTTCGGGAGGCTGTCAGGGCTTACGAGAAGGTCATCGAGATCGACCCTGCGGATCTGGCTGCCTGGAAGGGCAGGGGAGATGCGCTTTATGCTCTTCGAAGGTACGATGAGGCAGCGCAGTCCTACGATGCAGTCGTCAGGGCCGATCCGAATAATGTGCTGGCCTGGACTGGCATTGGAGTAGCCCTGCGAGACATGGGCAGGAACGATGAGGCCATGGAGTGCTTTGAGAAGGCCATCGAGATCGATGCGGATTTTTCACCGGCATGGTTTGGTAAAGGCGTCGCATTGCGAAACATGAGAAGGTATAGGGAGGCCAGGGGATGCTTTGAAAAGACCACGGAGACGGACCCCAGGAATCTCCAGGCCTGGATGAACCTGGGCTTTGTGCAAAGCATCATGGGAGATTATGAAGATGCCATCAGGTCCTTCGAGAAAGCCATTGAACTCGATATGCTTGATGCAGATGCATGGTACAACAAGGGCCTGGCATTGAAGGCAGTCGAGCGCTATCCAGAGGCGGACCAGGCGCTGCTGACGGCGCTAGAGCTGAGGAGATTACAATAAATAACACTAAGGAAATCCGCTAGCGTGAAGTCCTGGTTGGAACGATCTATGACATCATTCCCATTATTTCAAAAATATCATAGAACAAACGCCTATTCTGCCAGGCCGTCAGATTGTAGAAGTATCTTAGAAAGCAAAGTTAAGCTGCTTTCCTTAAAATCGATATCTATAGCCCAAATAATGGAGTGAGCCGAAAAGGCTTTCTAAAACCCCAGGGCGGCCTTATCTCCGCCTCTCAGGACAAGGGCACGGTAAATATCTTAGATCCTCGATTCCTGGGCATCCTAGAGGCTCGGATTTTAAAAATAATATAAAAATAGCTGATTGATTATCGATGCTCTCCGGCTGCCTCTAAGCACTCAGAACAGTAGGGAGGCTCCTCCAAGAGCTCTCCCTCCAGGGAGTACTTAGCCAAAACGGGCATCCCGCACCCAGGGCAGCAAGCCTCCCCTATCCTGCCCTCTACCGTGTGACCGTCGGCAGCGGTTTCGGAGAAATAGGCCATTGCTACAAAAATAAGAAGATTAAGCCGTGGCGGCTGCACGGGCTTTCACCTCCGGAAGCTTGCCGGTTAAGACAAACTCCACGGCGTCTTTGGCCTGCTTGCTTGCCCGCAGAACCCATTTAGGATTATCCTTGAGTACCCTTAGCCAGGACTGGATATAAGCCGTCGAGTTCTGCAGGGTCTCGGATGTGTCCAGGCCTGCGAGCTGGCATAGGAAGGCAGAGCCCATCTCGGCCGTTAGCTCCTCCTGGCTCCTGACATCATCGCCTATGTGGTAGTTTCTGATGGTATCCCGGCAGAGCCTCCCGGCTCCTCCTGTCCAGTGGGTCAGCTCGTGAAAGCCGGTAGCATAATAAGCCTCACTGCTCTCGAACTGATCAAGGCGGGGCAGATAGATTTTATCGCTATACGGACAATAGAGGATTCCGAAAAACCCCCTTTAATCGATATCTTTAAATAGTATTAATAGTATATAATGGTGCATGAGGAACCTCACTGATTTTGCCCTTCGCCTGGAATACGAACGTGTCAAAGATCTTGGAGACAAGCTGGTCGATATTGGGGGTAGACTAAATTGGGAAAGCTTCAGACCGATGCTTGAAGCCATGTACAAGAACAATACCGAATGCGGCGGGCGACCGAATCTCGATGTTATCGTGATGCTCAAGTCGTTGTTCATTCAACAGCTTTACAACCTCTCCGATGAGCAGCTTGAACGCGAAATTGCCGATCGCATCTCGTTTAGAGTGTTTCTTGGCACAACTGAGGCTGTTCCTGATTCCACAACAATATGGAAGTTTAGAGAACGCCTTGCTGAAAGAGGCATAGACAAGGAAGTATGGGCTGAGATGCAAAGGCAGCTTGACGCAATGAAACTTAAGGTGCAAAAGGGAATCATGCAGGATGCTACATTTATCACGGCTGATCCCGGCCATGCTAAAGCAGATACTCTTCGCGGCGATGAAGCCAAGACCCGGCGAAGTAAAGATGGGGCTTGGGCGAAGAAAGGAGCCAAATCCTTTTTCGGCTACAAGCTGCATGATGCCATGGACGAGAAATTTGGTTTGGTTAGAAGGATCGAGGTCACAGCTGCCAATGTCCATGATGGTCAAGTAGATTTAGCAGAAGAAGGCGAAGTTCGATATGCAGATAAAGGATATTTCGGAGCCAAGACAAAAGGATATGACGCTGCCATGAAAAAGGCAACGCGGGGCCACCCTCTAAGTTACAAAGATGAAATGCGCAACAAGCGGATTTCCAGCAAAAGATCGCCTGTTGAGAGGTTCTACGCATTCATCAAGTGTGTCTGCAAGGCAGGGCATGTCGCTGTTACCACGATTCCAAGGGTTAGAGTCAAGATGATAATCACAGGTATCGTTTTCAATGCTTATCAT
>MVRK01000134.1 GCA_002067365.1 Methanosaeta sp. PtaU1.Bin060
GCCAATCTCTATTGTCGATATAAGTCATGACTGTAACTTTATATTTATAATATATAAATTTATGCGACACGGCAGACTGCACCATCAGAATAGACAACGAGTTAAGCAATATGATCCCTTGGAGGGTAGTGGATGAAGAAGACGAGGCGGCGTTACGACCGGGAGTTCAAACCTTCAGCCGTATCTCCAGCACCCCCATCCTCTTAAGCCACATTCCTAAGAAGCTCTTTGGAAAATGCGTTAACCTCCTAGCAGCCATACCGCAGCTTGAGCGATGAGGTCCACGTCGGTTTGGTTCGGGGATGGGCGACCTAAAATCCACATCCCTAGCAACCAGTGGATTATGCAGCCCTATCTTCTCCACAGGATTTGTTATGGTCATCGTTGTGCCCTGCCTATCCGCCTATCCCTTCTGGCATTGTTCCTCAATGCCAGGATTCCCTTCTTAAGAACATGAAAGGGATATTAATGGATAACTCTTTGAACATTTGCGATTTTCTAAATGGAGAGGAGACATGCATGATGATAGAGTTATGCCTAGGGATTGAAAGAAAGGTTTAAGGCTTATCGCGGAAACCAGAGAGTTAGATGCACCCGGAAAGGGATCTTACTCGTAAGAACGTGCGAGTATCCCTTTCCCCGCACTCCTCATATCGATTCTCGTGGAGCTGTCATCTATGTGATGATAGATACTGCAAAAATGCTCCCAGGAATAGATATCAATGCAAAAGATAGCTATCGATTGGATTCATATCCCGGACTACGCCTCCGAGCTTAGATGAGGGGCGAAATAATTTCGAGACTCTACACCTTTCACAGTTCTATGAGGTCTCCCGTGGACAGCGGCTGGCACCTCTTGCCGAGCGCCTCTTGCAGGATAGAAACTGCCCTCTGTCCTGTACAGTGCCCTGGCCGAACTATGGCCGGATCAAGCTCCAGCAATGCCTGTGCTGTGCTAAATATGCGCTCTTCCTTTGCCTTCATGAGGTGAAAGCCCCCTATTACGGCGTATACATCGTTCACCCCCATGATCTTTTGAGCATATCTGATGGTATTGACGATCCCCGCGTGGGCGCAGCCTGAGACAACAACCAGGCCCTTGCCATCGATGTTCGCCAGCAATGCCTGGTCATCCGGAATGGGATCGGAAAGATACAGGCCTCCTCTGACAGTCCAGAAGCCCTCCACATTCTCGAATGGCACTGAGCGCTCTATCTCTCCCGATGTCATGAGGTTATCCGCCAATGAGACGGGACTTTTGCACTCCAGCATCACCGCCCCGGCATTCTCCGCCTCGACGCGCGTGAATGGCGGGCCTATGAACTTCATAAAGGGCTCTTCCTTCATCTTGGGTGTGAAGATCTCAGGATGAGCGAGGACTGGCACCCTTCGATTCATGCGTTTCAGGATGCCGATCAGCCCTCCTGTGTGATCATAATGGCCGTGGCTCAGGAAGATCAGGTCGATCTCTTTTGGATCAATCCTTAGGGCATCGAGATTGTGGAGAGCAACCTCAGGAGATGCGCCCGTGTCCATGAGGACTCGCATGCGCTCGGATGAAAGATCCAGCTCCGCAAAAATGCACAGACCATGCTGGGACAGCATTCCGGAGTTGATCCGACTGGCGGAATCCTCCACCACCACCCTGAACTTCAGCCTCATGAACAAGATCCTAATCAGTGTGGCAAAGGGCTTAAAATATATTCTTGCCCAAGAGAAGGATTGTGGAGGGAAATCTCTTCGCGGCCCTGGGGCTGACCTTCTTGGCAGCCCTGGCCACAGGCATAGGAAGTCTCATCTCCTATTTCATCCCCAGGCCCGACCTGCGCTACCTCTCGGTGAGCCTCGGATTTGCGGCCGGGGTGATGATAGTTGTGGGATTTGTGGACCTCTTCTGCAGCTCCAAGGTGGTCATGGGATTCGGCTATGCCGGTCTCTTCTTCCTCTTCGGGCTCATTCTCATCTCTCTGCTGGATCACCTCATCCCCCACATTCACCTGGACGGAAATGTGGACGCCTCCTGCAACCGTCTTTACCAGGGTGGGATAATGACCGCAATCGGCATCGCCATTCACAATCTTCCCGAGGGCATGACAGTGGCCCTGGTCTCAATGGCGGATATTCGTCTGGGAATACCTGTGGCCATAGCCATCGCCTTCCACAATATTCCTGAAGGATTGGCCTGCAGCATACCTCTCTACTGTGCAACATCAGACAGGAAGAGATCCTGCCTACTCTCCTTTGCAGCCGGAATGACAGAGCCCCTGGGCGCTATCCTGGCTGTGCTCCTGCTCTATCCCTTCCTCAATGCCTGGCTGCTGGCGGCTGCATCGGCTATGGTGGCAGGGATCATGGTCTTCATCAGCCTTGATGAACTCATACCAATCGCCAATAAATACGGCAGCGAGCATCTCACCAACCTCGGGATCATAGCGGGATTTTTTGTCATGATGATAGGGCTTGATCTGATGCAAAATTTTTGAGCTAAGCGATAAGTATAAATAATTAGTCGCATAAATGCATTATGAAGATCCCATGTCAGAGACCTGCAGATATGAGGATGACCAATCCCGAGCACCCTCTATTTTGAGGATCGCCGTCTATTCGCTGCTCCTGAATATCTGCCTGGTGACATCGAAATTCGTCCTATCGAACCTGGCTGGAAGCCTGGCGCTGCGCGCTGATGCTGTTCACTCCTTGGTGGATGTTTTCGCCTCTATGGCCCTTATACTCGGGCTGGTGATATCCAGCAGAAAAAGCAAAAATTTTCCTTATGGCTTATATAAAGTTGAGAATATTGTGTCTGTCGTCATCTCTCTGCTGCTCTTCCTGACTGCATACGAGCTGGCCCTGGAAGCCCTGGAAGGCGGTCATGCCGCCGGTGGGTACTATGGCTGGATACTTTTGGCAGCAGGATTATTGATAATGCTTCCATTTCTATTCGGCAGATATGAAGTGAGGATCGGCAAGATGGCCAACTCCCCCAGCTTGATAGCCGACGGAAGCCAGTTCAAGGCGGATGTCCTCACATCATCGCTCGTCTTCCTGGCTCTCCTCGGCCAGCAATTAGGGTATCCTCTGGATAAGTATGCGGCAATTATAATTACAATCTTTATAACAAAAGCCGGGTGGCAGATCCTCGTGAGCGGCATGCGCGTGCTTCTGGATGCCTCCGTGAGCGCTGAGACACTGGAGAAGATCCGCTCTTTGATAAGAGAGGAGCCTGCCGTGGGCACAGTCAAGGAGGTCATAGCCCGCAACTCGGGCCGCTATCTCTTCGTTGAGGCCGTCGTGACATTGAGGCTTACTGATCTGAAAAGAGCCCACCTGGCGAGCCAGCGCATCGAAGAGAAGATCCGGGAGGAGATGCCCAATGTGGACAGGGTTATCGTCCACTATGAGCCGCTTTCAAGGAGCTGGCTTCGCTACGCTGTTCCTTTGGCCGGGCCCGAGGGCAAAGTCGGGGAGCACTTCGGGGAATCGCCCTACTTCGCCCTGATAGACATCGATTTGAAGCAGCGGAAACTGCAGGGGCAGACTGTTGTGGCCAATCCGGACAAAGACCTTCCCAAGGGCAGGGGGCTGAAGGTGGCAGCGTTCTTACTGGGATATAAGCCGGATGTGGTTCTGACAAAAGAGGACCTGGCCGAGAAAGGTCCCGGGTATGTCTTCGCAGAGGCTGGCGTAGAGACTGAGATTACCGAAGCAGAAGATCTAGATCAATTGATTTGCGATTTGCTTGCCTGACGAGATTTGGGATTTATGGCCGAAACAGATCTTTCTAGCAGACCTTTTTAGTTCATCTGCCTATCCTGCGAATACTTTAAATATAAAGTCGCATATAAGCATAATTGCTCAAAGCAGAGACGAAAAAGCAAATCAGAGGTTCTTATGAAAGTATGTGTTACAGCCGGGGCAACTGGTCTGGAGGCACCCCTCGACCCCAGGTTCGGAAGGTGCCCCTTTTTCGTGATAGTAGATCTGGAGAGCATGAGTGAGAACTCCGTGGCCAATAACAATGCAGGAGAGGCCAGCGGCGCGGGTATCCAGGCGGCCCAGACCATCGCCAGGCTGGGGGCCTCGGCTCTCATCACAGGAAATATCGGCCCCAATGCCCTGCAAACACTTTCGGCTGCCAATATAGATGTCTATCAGCAGCAGGGAAGGTCAGTCATGGAGGCGATTGAGAAGTTCAAAGATGGGGTGCTTATGAGGATCTCAGCTCCCACCAGGCCAGCTCACAGCGGCATGGGCAGTGGAGGCGGTCCCGTAGGCAGAGGAAGAGGCGGCGGATCTGGAGCTGGCCGCGGCGGGGGGCAAGGATCTGGAAGAGGTGGCGGTCAAGGTTCTGGAAGTGGGTCGGGCCGGGGCGGAGGTCAGGGAAGATGAAGATCTGCATTCCCACCATGGGCGGAAGCGGCATGGACGAGGCCGTATGCCTGCACTTTGGCCGCGCCCCGACTTTTACCATAGTCGATCCAGATACCGGAAATACTCAGGTCCTTCTCAACCAGAGCCAGCACATGGGCGGGAGCGGCTTGCCCACTGAGACCATCTTCGCTGCCGGTGTCCAGGTGATGATCGTGGGCGGCTTGGGTCCAAAGGCTGTTTCGGCCTTCGCTGAGCAGGGTGTGGAGGTCTTCGTAGGGGCGAATGGCACTGTCAGGGATGCGTTAGATGCCTGGAGTGATGGCCGATTGATGAAGGCCACCAGGGATAACGCCTGCAAGGATCACAAGCATTAGGGAGGACTGCATCATCCTCTCTGCACTTCCTATTTTACCAAGCTATTAATACTTTGAAGAAGGCCAATTGAGTTCTATGCTGCATAAGAAGCCTTTTCACGTGATGATAATCCCAACGCTCGGCTGTCCCTCCAAGTGCAGCTACTGCTGGAGCTCGGAGGAGGGATCGCCTGTCATGAGCATCGAGACGGTGAGCGATATCGTGGAATGGCTCAAGGATTTTCGCGACGATCCCGTTACATTCACATTTCACGGCGGCGAGCCACTCCTGGCTGGCGCCGACTTCTACCGCAAGGCTCTGCCCATGCTCACCGAGAACCTGAGCCACCTGAGCCCGAACTTCGCCCTGCAGACGAACCTCTGGAGGCTCACTCCGGAGCTGGCCCAGGTCCTGGCAGAGTTCAAGATCCCCATCGGCTCAAGCCTCGATGGCCCTAAGGATCTGAACGATTCTCAGAGATCAGAGGGCTATTACGAGAGGACCATGAGGGGCTACGAGATCGCCAGGGAGAATGGCCTCCAGGTGCAGTTCATCTGCACATTTACCTCCCACTCAGTCAAGTTCAAGGAGGAGATCTTCAGCTATTTCCTCGAGAACGGCCTGACTCTCAAGCTGCATCCGGCGCTCCCGTCCCTGCGCAGCAGCGATCCGGAGAAGTGGGCCCTGGACCCCGAGGAGTACGGGGAGCTGCTTGTATATCTTCTGGACAAGTACATCGAGAACATGGACAGAATCGAGGTCAGAAACATCAACGACTACTGCAGATGTGTCTTCACAGGCAGGGGCACAGTCTGCACCTTCGTGGACTGCATGGAGAACACCTTTGCAGTGGGCCCGGATGGAAGCATATATCCCTGCTATCGTTTTGTCGGAATGCCTGAGTATGTCATGGGCAATGTCCGAGACCGCCCGAGCCGAGAGGACCTCGCCAGATCTTCAGCAGGCCAGCGCATGCTCCAGTTCAAGGAGTATGTGAACAGAGAATGCAAGAAATGCAAGCATATCCGATACTGCCGCGGCGGCTGCCCTTATAACGCCATTGCGCCCACGGGCGGCGAGATCAAGGGAGTCGATCCCCACTGCGTCGCCTACAAGAGGATATTCGATGAGATCTCTGAGAGGTTGAACAGGGAGATGATGGGGTCTTTCGGTCTTGAAATGGGGGGAACCTCTGCGACCTCAACGAGAGGCGCAGGGCCTGGAGTCATGTCATTGATGCGGATGTTAGCGTCGAAATGATCTGAAAAGAAGCGCAGTGGATCAAGAATAATCTCAATCCATAAATCGCAAAACTAAATACCAACTGGTTCCGGAGAACCAGCGAAGCTCAGACGAATCCTGCAGATTAAACCTTATGGCCTATGGCGAAGCGCCTCATCACCTTGTCGATCTGGATCTTGACCTCGTCTCCGGCTTTCGTCTGCGGCACGAAGATCACGAACCCCTCGACTCTGGCGATGCCATCGCCCTCGCGGGCGATGTCCTCTATCTTGACATCATACTCTTTTCCAACTTCTACCGGGGCAGGGGTGCCCATGGTGGACTCGCCCCTATCGTAGCCTGCCAAAAGTATCACCCTTCCGCCTACACTTTGTGGCCTATGGCGAAACGCCTCATCACCTTGTCGACCTGGATCTTGACATCTTCTCCGACTTTCGTCTGCGGCACGAAGATCACGAATCCCTCGACTCTGGCGATGCCATCGCCCTCGCGGGCGATGTCCTCTATCTTGACATCATACTCTTTTCCAACTTCCACGGGGGCAGCTGGAGCGGATCTTCCCATGGGAGATCCTTCGTCACCTCTGAACAAATCTTCACCGTCCTTCGCGAAAACCTCAAAATAGTTTTACGCGATTAGCTTCCTCGCTATCCCACTATTAAATCCTTTTGCTCCTGCAAGCGAAATCGTGGTGCATTGAAAATAATTTTCGACATTATATAATCAAAATGAGGAATGGAGCGCCCGAATCTAGAGCGCCTCACAGTCCGTCTCCCCTGTCCTGATGGTATTCTCGAAGGGCAAAACGAGGATCTTGCCGTCGCATATATGGCGTTCTTCCTTATGATATCCACCACCTCGTCCTGGGGGCTACCATCTCCAGATTGGCCTTCGGGAGCAACTACTGCACTGTAGCCCTAGCTCGCCTCGCCGGATCGGCTTGATCTCCTTCTGACGTCCTCTGCCCATCACATCCAGGCGGTCGCTGATCTGGCAAAATGCAGCCCTTGCAGATCACAATCGATCTCGTCTCGGAGATATGCACGGCGGACGGCCCAATCGGGTTTTCCTTCTGGCAGGAAGCCTCTCGGTGCGGTTGTTGACGGCTATGTCGATCTCTCTCGCAAAATTTACCATCCCATCGAAACCTTCGAAGACGGATGTGCGATTGTGGCAGATATCGCAGAAAGGTATGCCGAAGTTGCGAGCTGCAAACTGCTCTTTAATCCCCGGAATAATGAGATCAACGCTCTTGATCAGCGAGTCCCTCATCTCTGAAGGATCGATTCCATCAATGCTGACAGCATCACTGCCGATGAGATTTCGTATCCTCTGGCGATCGACCCAATCACCATGCCGAACGCCAACCATCACCACTTCTATTCCCAGCTCATTCAAAGCATTGATCAGAGATGCGGCCTTGGCTGCCCCGTTCAAGTAAATCGCTGCCCTCTTTCCTGCGACTCTGCCCTTGTAGGGCTCTATCAGCCGCTGCACCCTCCTGGTCTCCCTGGAGATAATATCTTCTGTCTCTGCGATCACACTAGGGTCTTCGAAGAACTCGGCCGCAGTCCTCAGGGCAGAGGACATATCCGCCAGCCCGAGAAAGCTCACCTGCCTGTATGGTATGCCGTATCTCTCATAGAGTCTCTTGGCCAGGGAGTTCATGGAGCTGCTGCACTGTACCAGGTTCAGCCCGGCTAGGTGAGCGCTCTGAATCTCAGCCACCCTTGAGTCGCCTGTTAATGTAGATACAACCTCGATCCCTATTTCCTCGAAATAGGATCTGATAGACCAGAGATCTCCTGCTATGTTGTAATCGCCAAGGATATTCACGGAGCAGGGGCTTCTCGGAACATAGCTCCTGGTGCCTATCAGCTTCAGGAGGGCATTGCATGCGGCATCGTATCCCCTCTCGGCTTGAAGACCTGTGCAGCTGACTGGAAGAACAGGTATCCTCGCGTCCTTAGATGCAGATTTGCACACCGCACCAATATCACGGCTATCAGCCCCGGCCTTGCAGGTGGAATAGACGAATACGGCCTTGGGGCCGCGAATTGCTGCCAGCTCCCGCACGACTTGAGCGAGTTTTCTCCTCTCATCGAAGAAGATAATTTCTTGCCTGCCACAAAGCGGCTGCCCGCTGGAAATGCTGCCGCGCGCGTTCCAGGCATATGTGGCACATGTTGCGCATTCCACTGGTCCATGAACCAGATGCACGGCATCAGCTATCGGATTCAGAACAGATATCGCTTTCGAGTAGGCACAGGCTCCACGAGTGTTGCACTTATCAGAGCAGTGCCCTTCGCATGCTAGGAAGATGGATCTCTTCCTTGGCGGCATGCTGTCCGTAAATGTCTCAAAGGTGCCCATTGTACTCCCATAGTATGCCCGGCTTGAGCCCAGGGCTTCGCCTGAAGGAGGACTGAAATTCGTGCTTATATCGAACTATTTGAGAATGATGCATACAATCTAGGAAGCCCTCTGAAGGCTTATGATGGACGACCTTCGCCATTGAAATGAGATCATGGCAAGGTTGCAGGCCCTGGAGATAACATGGCAGATTTCTGCTTTTGAAACTATATCTAAAAATATATAATTAAAAAGGAGGAATGGGGAGCGCCCGAATCTAGAGCGCCTTTCCGTCTGTCTCCCCAGTCCTGATCCTGATGGTCTTCTCGACGGGCAAAACGAAGATCTTGCCGTCGCCTATATTCCCTGTGTAGGCGTTCTTCCTGATGATATCCACCACCTCGTCCTCCTTCTCGTCCGGGACTACCACCTCCAGCTTGACCTTCGGGAGCATGTCCACAACATACTCCTCGCCTCGCCAGATCTGCTTGATGCCCTTCTGGCGTCCTCTTCCCTTCACATCCAGAGTGGTCAGGCTTGTGTAGCCGCCAGACTCCAGGGCTCTTTTCACATCCTCAAGTTTCGAGGGCCGAACTATGGCCTGAATCATTTTCATGTCTTTACCCCCTGATTAGCGCCTTCAGGCGCGCCGACAAGCTCCGCCCTGAGGCCATCCTCGGGGGCGGGTATGACGAACTCCGGATAGGCCGAATAGCCGTGCTCGCCTATGTCCAAGCCCTCCAGCTCCTCCTCGGCAGATACCCTGAGGCCTACAATCCGCTTGATTATGGAGAACAGGATGTAGCCCGTGCCGAAGGCCCATACAGCCACCACAACCATGTCTATGACCTGGGCGATGATCTGGCTGGTGTTGCCCACGATCAGTCCGCTGACGTCTCCGTAGGTCCCATCTGCGAATATTCCGACTGCCAGGAGGCCCCAGAGTCCGTTGTAGCCATGGACCGCCACAGCGCCGACAGGATCATCCACCTTCAGCACCCAGTCGTTGAACCTGATGCCGTACATCACTATGAAGCCGGAGATGAGCCCTATCACAACTGCGGCCCATGTGGGCACATAAGCGCAGGGAGCGGTGATTCCCACCAGTCCCGCCAGGGCTCCGTTGCAGGTGAGGGCGATGTCCACCTTTCCAGTCTTGATGAAGGTGTAGTAGCAGACCAGGACTGCGCCTGCAGCGCCCGCCAGGAATGTGTTGACGGCTATGACTGAGATCCTCAGGTCGGTGGCCGCAAGAGTGCTGCCAGGGTTGAACCCGAACCACCCGAAGAACAGGAAGAAGGTGCCCATGACGATCATAGGAACATCGTGTCCTGGAATGACATTGGGCGTGCCGTCCTTATTGAACTTCCCGATCCTCGGGCCGAGCAGGTATATCCCAGCAAGCGCTACGAAGCCGCCTATCGCATGAACCACGCCAGAGCCCGCGAAATCCCTGACGCCGACGCCATAGGGCAGCGTTGCCAGCCAGCCTCCGCCCCAGACCCAGTGGCCGTAGATGGCGTAGATGATCGCCGTCACTATACCGCTGTATATGAGGTAGGCCTGCAGCTTCATCCTCTCGGCACAGGCACCGGCCACGATGGTCGCAGCTGTCGCGGCGAAGACCACCTGGAACATCCAGAACATCAGCGTCGAGACGTCATAGGCGTCGCCCGTCAGGAACCATCCGCTCCAGCCGATGATGCTGTTGCCGGCGTCCAGCCCGGAATAGAGCTTCGAGCCTCCGAACATGAGGGCGAAGCCGACTGCCCAGTAGGTCAGGGCTCCAATGGAGAAGTCCATGTAGCTCTTGGTGAAGTAGTTCACTGTGTTCTTCACTCTCAGGGCTCCGGCTCCAAGAAAGGCGAAGCCTGCCTGCATGAAGAATACCAAGAAGGCTGCCACAAGCGTCCATGCGAAGTTGGTGGCGAGCTTTACCCCGGCAACATCGTCTGTGTAAGTGCCTGAGCCGTTGGGATCGCCTGCCATTGCTGTGGTTGCCAGCAGCAATAAGATGAAGACTATTGCTGCAATAGCTGTACGCTTTTTAATTTTCATGCTCTACCTCGATGATTTGATGGAATTACTTCGATCTGCAGATGCTATAAAAACATTGTTAAAAAAATTTCATAATTTTTATGAGGGAATCAGCACACCATCGCATTTCTAAAAAATTTAGAATCGCAAAGATCTGCGGCTGCAAGTATCGAACGCGGCGAGGATTGGAAGAGGCCCCTCTGAATTTGAATATCATCCCCATTAAGGACTTCTTGATCACTTCCGATCTCGATTGAATCTGGCTGCCACAGATTACCGATGGATGGGCAGGATGCAAGAGAGGACCCGGAAGAGCCGAAATGCCTCTAGGCAGCACACTAGCGCATTTATCGATCGGCGATGCGAGCTCTAATAAACCATGAGCTCGATCGAGGATCAAAAGAAGAGTAACTATGAGTGACGAGATTTCAAGAGACGATATCCTTGCGACTGCGCGCCGCATCATCGCCCTCGGCCCCATCTGTGAGAGCTGCCTCGGTCGCCAGTTTGCGATGCTCTCGACTGGCCTGACAAACGCAGAGAGGGGACGCGCCATCAAGACTGTGCTCGCCATGCAGGCTCAGGCAGCAGGGGATAAAGCCATTCTGGAAGAGCTTGCGCCCTCCTTTTTGCCCGCACGGCTCAGGCTTGGTCGCAGTGACGAGGAGGACTCTCGCTGCACCGTCTGCCTCGGCGAGATGGCGCCCGAAAGGCTGGATGCCTGGGCAAAGAGGGCAGCTGAGGCGCTGCAGCCCTGGGAGTACTCGACCCTCCTCGTTGGAACGAGGATGAGCGGCCTCTTGGCGGAGAACGAGGAGCTGATGCTCGCGGACGGCGGCTCGACGCATGCCGAGCCATTCAAGTCCGAGCTGAACCGCGAGGTGGGAAAGCGGCTTTTGGCCAGGACAGGAAAACAGGTCGATCTGAAGAGCCCTGACGTGGTCGTCCACATGAACCTGGATGACGGCAAAGTTGACCTGCAGATCGCCTCCCTCTTCATCCGGGGCCGCTATCGCAAGCTCGTGCGCGGCATCCCTCAGACTCGCTGGCCCTGTCGCGAGTGCCACGGGCGGGGCTGCCCGCGCTGCGGCGGGACTGGCAGGATGTACCAGGAGTCTGTGGACGAGCTGATCAGGCCAGCTGTAATGGAGGCAACGCAGGCCGAGGATACAGTCTTTCATGGCGCAGGTCGCGAGGACATCGATGCCATGATGCTTGGCACCGGCAGGCCCTTCATCGTCGAGGCCCTGAGGCCGAGGATCAGGTCCATCGATCTTGAGAAGCTCCAAGAGGAGATCAACCGCAGTGCTACAGGCAAGGTGGAGGTCCTGGAGCTTCTAACTGCGCGGGCTGCTGATGTGGAGCGCCTCAAGAAAGCGAGATTCATGAAGACCTACTCGGCCCTCGTGGTCCTGGGATCTGATGTTCCAGAAGAAAAGCTTAAATCGGTCCTGAAAGAATTGGTAGGGTCTGTCGATCAGCGGACGCCAACTCGCGTCATCCATCGAAGGGCAGACCTGGAGAGGGTGAGAAGGGTTTACACTGCTGATCTGACGGAGATCTCGGGCAAACTGGCCCGCGTGACCATAAAGGGCGACAGCGGTCTCTACATCAAGGAGCTCATCTCCGGTGATGGAGGCAGGACCCGCCCGAGCCTTGCAGAAGCCCTTGGAGTTGACGCGGTCGTCGCAGAGTTGGATGTAATTGACGTAGGTGGAGAATCAGATGGCACATCATCACGGAATGCGGAAGAAGACAAGAGACAAGCTGAGCAAGAGTGTCAGGGCGAGGGGCATATCCCAGGTGGTCAGGGCGATTCAGGAATTCGAGCAGGGCGCTAAGGTGCACGTGCTCATTGATCCGAGCAAACATAAGGGCATGCCACACCCGAGATTCCACGGAAAGACCGGCGAGATAATCGGGAAGAGGGGCAGAGCCTATCTCCTGAAGGTCACAGATGGCGATGCAGTCAAGACGCTGATAGCATTACCCGAACATCTTACAGCTCAAGGATAGATGATAGTAAAAAGCATCCTGAAGGAGGAACTCCTGACACTGGCCGAGGTCAAGGAGATCCTCGAGCAGATCAGGCTGAAAAGGGCAGATGAAGAGGAGCTGGGCTACGAGCTGAGACGTGCTGTGAGGCATGCCGATCTCTTCGCCAAGGGCACTGCTGAGGAGAGCAGGCGCATGGTAGAGGATCTTTCAAAGCTCGAGAAGATGACAGCTGAGATAGCCGTGAAGATCTCAGATATTCGGCCAACCAACAAGGATGAGCTCAGGGCGATATACGCCAAGGAGAGGTTCACTCTAAGCGAGGATGAGCTCAATGAAATCCTGGAGATAGTTTTCAAGGGGTAGAGGCAAATGCCTGAGGGGAGACCGCCGAAGAGAGAAGAGGTAGCTAGGGTTCTCGACTACCTCCCCTACGGACGTGCTCCTGAATCCAGAAGCTACCAGAAGCAGCCGCTCGTTCAGGCCGTGGGGGAGGCGAACTTCGTCATCATGGAGATGACCCCCAAGGATGGCGTAGTGCCTGCAGCTGGCACGCGGGTTTACATCGGCAGCGGAGAGCGCGAAGTCATCGACCACGTCAACCGCAGGATAGATTACGCGGAGCTCTCCAACAGCGCCAAGCTTGAGCTGCCCTTCGAGATCCAGCAGATAGTACTCGAAAACGAGGCCAGGTTCATCCGGTTCTTCAACGATGCAGGGCCGCTCACCACCCGGATGCATGCCCTGGAGCTGCTTCCTGGAATCGGCAAGAAGCTGATGTGGGCTGTGCTGAATGAGCGCAAGAAGGGGCACTTCAAGTCCTTCAAGGATCTGATGGAGAGGGTTAAGGGCCTGCACTACCCCGAGAAGCTCATCGCCAAGCGCGTCGAGGATGAGCTGATGGATGACAGGATCAAGTACAGGGTCTTCACCACCGAGCCGCGCAGGAAATGAGGCAAAAAGGCCAGCACTTTCTTGTTGACAGAGCCATAGCGGAGCGCATATCTCAGTATGCAAAGCTGAAAGGCGACGACGATGTGCTTGAGATCGGCCCAGGGACAGGCAGCCTGACGGGGGTTCTGGCCAGCCGCGCCGCGAGGATCTTTGCAGTGGAGGTCGATCCCAGGCTTGCTGCGGATCTGCGGGGCAGGTTTTCGAATGTTCAGGTAATAGAAGGCGACGCCCTTCAGGTGGAGCTGCCGGAGTGCAACAAGATAGTCTCCAACCTCCCCTACCAGATCTCCTCGAAGATAACCTACCGCCTGCTCTCCATGCCCTTCGACCTAGCCGTCCTGATGTTCCAGAGGGAGTTTGCAGAGCGCATGATCGCCCCTGTTGGAAGCAGGGAGTACGGCAGGCTCGGGATGTCTGTTGGCTACCTATGCGACGCAAAGGTCCTTGAGATCGTCCCGAGGTCGGCCTTTCGACCGATGCCTGAGGTGGAGTCTGCGATAGTGAGGCTCAAGAGAAGGCAGGTCGAGCTGGAACCAAAGGCGTTCATGAGGTTCGCCGAGGGTCTTTTCAGAAACCGCCGCAAGAAAGTCAAGAAATCCCTGGCCGCCATGGGCTGCTCAAGGGAGGCGCTGGCTGGGTTGGACTCTCTGCTGCTGGAGAGGAGGCCTGAGGAGCTGACTCCGATGGAGGCGGCGGGGCTGGCTGCATCGATCCTCTCAGCTTTCCACTGACCACCAGAGGGGGGCCACGCCGTTGTTCCTGGGCCACCGAACCCGTGATACATCCTGGGTCAGATTATATATTATCATATAAATAGAGATAAAAATTATCTTAACTTCTAGACCGAAATACTTATATCGACCCGATCCGTAATACGTCGAATGCCGTAATTGGCGATTCTGGGTAGGAGAGTGGGGGTCCCCTTCCCAATCATTTTTTTGTGTCTCTGCCATCTGTTTTTTAGATCTTGTCGATCTCGTCGCACAGTTTTTTTTCGGTCGCTGAAGGTCATCCCTCGCCGCAGAGACTGTTCATGTCATCGCATTTCATCGCGCATTTCTTATACTTTCATGCCCTCTTTCGATCATGATTGCCTCAGTCGAGTGCTCAGTCGTCTCGGGCTCTGTTTATGCCCCACCCTCCAAGAGCTATACGCACAGGGCCATTCTGATCACGGCCCTGGGCCCGGGGGGAGTGGTCAGGAGGCCGCTGGTCTCTGCGGACACGAGGGCCACCATCTCTGCATCGGAGAGCTTTGGGGCCAGGGTATTCCTGAACGATGAGGTGAAGATCGAGGGGGTCGCCGGGTCTCCAAGAACCCCCGAGGACGTCATCAATGTCCTGAACTCGGGCACCACGCTGCGCTTCTGCTCTGCAGTGGCAGCCCTGACTGACGGAGCCGTCCTGACGGGCGACTCCTCGATTCGCACCAGGCCCAATGGACCTCTGCTTGGCTGCCTGAGCGAGCTTGGGGCCACTGCCTTCTCCATCAGGAACAACGGCAAGGCCCCTCTGGTGGTCAGGGGAAAGCTGAAAGGGGGCACAGCAAGGCTGAACGGCGGCGTAAGCTCTCAGTTCCTCTCGGCCCTCTTGATCGCCCTCCCTCTGGCTGATGGCGAGAGCCGGATTGTTATTGAGGGCGATTTGAAGTCCAGGCCCTACGCAGAGATCACTCTTGACATGCTGGCTGATGCAGGCGCCAAGATAGATGCCCGACCCCAGGAGTTCCTGATCTCGGGCAGCCAGAGCTACAACCTCAGGAGCTACACTATCCCCGGGGACTTCTCCTCCGCCTCTTATCCGCTGGCAGCAGCAGCAGTCACAGGCTCCGAGGTGAGAGTCAAGGGGATCCTGCCGTCGCGGCAGGGTGACTCAGCGATCATAGATATCCTCAAGCGGATGGGCGCAGATGTCTCCTGGGAGAGGGAGAAGGGGGATCTGAGGATCAGGGGAGGAGATCTGAAGGGCGTCGATGTGGATGCGAGCCTCACTCCGGATCTTGTTCCAACGATTGCCGTCTTGGGCGCAGTCGCGCAGGGGAGGACAGTGGTCAGGAATGCAGAGCATGTGCGCCACAAGGAGACTGATCGCCTGCATGCGATGGCGGTCGAGCTCTCGAAGATGGGGGCAGACATCAAGGAGCGGCCAGACGGCCTGGTGATAGAGGGCCGAAAGCTGCATGGAGCCGATGTCCACGGCCACGACGACCACAGGATTGTGATGGCCCTGGCGGTAGCGGGCCTCGTGGCGGGCAAGACGAGGATCGATACGGCTGAGTCGGTGGACGTCTCATACCCGGGCTTCTTCCAGGAGATGATCAGGCTTGGCGCTGACGTGCAACTCAGCTGAGGTTGGTAACCTGCGCGTGATTTGGGCAATTTCTACGGGTGAATGAGGCCTTGCCACAGGGCCCAGCGTGCCCCGACATCGCCGGAATCGAAGAGGGTTCTTCAGGACATCCTCATCAGGAGACCATTTTCTTGAGCTCCTCATCGAGGAAAGCTTTCATCCCGGCACAGTATCCGTGTGTGGTGCAGTTCACTGTATGCAGCACCTTTGGCCCCGAGGCCATCGCAAAGGTTTGCAGGGCGAGATCATATGGGACGACTGTGTCGTTTTGCGAATGGATCATGACGAGCTTTCTTGGCGCGATCTTCGAGAAATATGTCTCGGGATCGATGGACAAGTAGAACCGGAGTTGATTGGGATCGCTCAGCAATCCTTTAGCAAAAGCGTCAGAGGTTCCATAGCCGCAGGTGCTGATCGCAACGACTCCCCGCGCGTCGGGGTCCAGGGCGCAGGCGATGATGGCAAAGCGAGCGCCATTGCTCTCTCCGGCATAGACGATGCGCTTGGGATCTATTCCAGGCTGCTTCCTCAAGACCTCAGCTGCTGCGAGGGCATCGTGAACCATCATGTGCTCCGTCGGCTCCTTGCCCTTTGAAAACATCGAAAGATCTCCCTGAACGTCGATGGCACCGAGGTTGCGCTGATCGAGGGTGAGGCTCGCGAGGCCGAGATCTGCCAGATGCTTGGCCAGCCCTTGCTCTCTCTCCTTAGTCACAGTCGCGCCCGGAAGAAGCACTACCCCTGCAACGGCCTTATCCGAAGCGCCCGGAGGGATTCTCAGAAGTCCTTTGATCTCAGACCCTCTGCTGGAGAAGTTCGTCTCATAAAGGGTGGAATCATTCGAGGCCTCGATCTCCCTCAGATTGTACTTTTGCGAGGGCGCAGAGTACTCCAAAAATCCATCATCTGTGACGCGCCACTCCTCACCTCTGTTGGCGAGCGAGTGGGCAGCCACGAGCACTACAGCTGCAAGGGCACAGCCGATGAGAATAAGCGGCAGCTTACCTTTTCTCATTTCAATTCACCTTTCACCACAGCACGAAACCGAAGTACCTCGCAGAATACACAGCGCCTACGGCTATGACCAGCAGCCCGAAGAACTTCGTAGTCCACTCTCCGAGTGCGATGTACTTATCCCCGATCCTTCCTCCAACGGCTCGCGAGAATGTGGCGATGGGGATGATGGGCACTCCGTGGCCCAGGCCGAAGATGAAGAGCATCGTGCCGCCCGCCAGGGGCGTGACGTTTTGCGAAGCGAGCCAGATCAGCACTGGGAAGACCATCGAGAGGGCGCAGGGGGCCCAGCCCAGGGCGAAGAAGATGCCCAGGCTGAAGGCACCTATGAAGGCCGAGTACTTGAAGAGCTTCAGGGAGGTCTTGACGGACCTCTGGATCAGGCCGTCACTTTCCCCATCTCCCGTTTCATGAATGCCGCCCGGATCGCTGCCCCTGCGCCTGATGCGGGACGTCAGGGGCGAAAGCATCTCCCCCAGGGGCTTGATGTTGCTGATTCCAAGCAATATCATTATGATCCCAGCCACGAGGTCGAAGACCCTGGAGTCGCGCAGGAAGACGCCGACCTGAGAGATGAATAGGCCGAGCACGAAGAAGACGAGGCCCATTCCTAGAGTGAAGGCGATTCCCATGATGAAACCCTCCCGCGATGTGGATGTATTCTTCCGAAGGTACTCATCCTTTCTGCGAACAGTCAGGACATAGGAGAAGACGGCTATCATCAGGGCTATGGAGCAGGGCGCAAGAGATGTCACAATCCCGAGGATGAACATTCCGAAGGCCGAGACCTCCTGCCGCGAGATCTTGCCATCCAGGCTCTCCCGCTGAGATGTTCCGGGGTCCTGCAGCTTCATGTAGAGGGCATCTGCAGTCTGGATGCCGTCGATCTCTCCCTCACCCACGCGATAGACGTGGTGGATCTCGGCGATCCCGCCCATGCTGTCGATCAGAAGGATTGTGGGGTTCGATGAGCCGCCCCTCACATTCCAGTAGTCGATGTATTTGCTGGCGATGGAATAGGGTTCCTGATCCTCGACCCAGGGCCAGGTTATATTCGTTCCCCACCAATCCTCTGCCAGAGTCCTTCCATCATCAGAATAAGGGTTCTTCCGCATGTTCAATGTCAGGATCTGTGCTCTCGGGTCCCTGGCCTTGAGCCTGGCCAGCTCCTCCACCTGGCCTCTCAGGTCCTTCTCGCACTCCTGGCACAAGGGAATCTCGATGTTCGTGATGTGGAGGATCAGGGGAGCCCCTCTGAAATCGCTCAGGGATATGCTCCTTCCATCAAGATCTGTGGCTTTGAAGTCCGGCGCTTGAAGTGTCCCATCTCCCGAATCGCCGACCGCTGCGAAGCTGGAAAGGAGCAGGACGACTATCAGGGCGAGAAGAATGAATCGAATGGACTGAGAAGCATAATGAATGAATTGGTCGAGGGCCTCTTCAGGTAGAAGAGACCTGTTTTCAGGATGGTCCGAGGCCCTGGTTATAGGCCATCCCTTCTGAAAGATGAGGTATCCCTCTTGTCCGGCCATTGTGCCGTCACTTCAGCTCCCGGAGTTCAGGCGGCTGTAGTAAATGGCATCCTTCACATAATCTGTGACATCTTCCTCGCTCATTGCGTCCTCGACGCTGTGCCAGGCGACCTCTGCCTTTCCGTCGGGGCCTTCGATCAGCGTGAAGAAGACAGTCGTCGGCACAACGAGCCTTCTTGAGGTGCTGTAGATCTTCAGGAACTCTGTGGCCTCCTTCAGGCCGCTGCCCTCGCCCAGAAGATCGCGATATGTGATCTCATTGCCGTAAATCGCCATGACCTTTTCCATGTTGGCCATCTGGACCACGCAGGGTGCGCAGCTGTTGCTGTGTACAAGGACCACAAGAGGCTTCTCCTTGAGCGCCTTCACAACCCAATCGGACTGCTCCACGCTCTGGCCCGCTTTTTCGCTCTGGCTCGGGTAAACTGTCCACCAATCGTCGTCTCCAGAACCCAAAGAATGCGCGGGCTTATAGCTCTCCCAATCCTCGGCCTGAGTCGATTCCACGAAGACCGCAGATACCATGGAGGATACTGTGAAGGCCATCGCCGCCAGGATCAAGATGCGTTTAATCCGGATCTGAAACCATGACATTTCAACTGCTCCGTTTCGTGAATTTCAAAATTTTATCTCTCGGCTGGCTTATTAACCCTTCCTGCTTGGCATCTCTCGCAGGCGAGATCCCAAAATCATCTCAATCTCATCGAAGGGCCTGACTCATCGAAGGGCCAGATGATCGCGACCGCTTTCCCTGAAATTGAAACCCTGAACTCTCCACCGATAGGGGGATTTATGCATTCATATTTATCGTTTTTGGACAGGATAAATGTGATAAGGCATGAATCGATCTCACATATTCCTGTTTAGAGAGTTGGTATGACTGATTTGACGAAGAGACTTGAAGAGGCTGCCTCGGCCATCGATGCCGGCCCCCTGGCAGAGGCCAAGTCCGCCATCATCGAGGGCTGCGAAGAATGGCTGCGATTAGCGCATCTCCTCTCAGATCGCCTGGAGGCTGTGGCTCCTGAGGACCTCCACAAGTTCGCCAGGGCCCTGGCGCTCACGATGCTCGGCCAGCTTCCGACAAGGCCCGGGACATGTCCCTTCTGCATCCAGTACGGAAAAGATCGAAGCTGCGGCGGCTGCGGCTATGCCCTGACTCACGGCAGGTGCGACTCTGACGACTCAGCCTTCAGCCTCTTCATAGAGGCGTTTCAGGCACTGGGCAAGGAGATCTATCAGGATCTGGAGGGTCCAGAGGTCGATCCCCTTGAGGCAAGGAAAGCACTCACCCAGACTCTATGCGCCTCATCACATAGGACGAAAAAGATGCTATCGGATCTTCCGAGCGCCTCGGCTCTCGATCTCATGGCGCTGAAATCACTCTATCTTGATGAGATGATCTACATCATACCCTGGAGGCTGTTCTCCTCACGGGTTGAGGAGAGGGCCAGGGAGGTCCGCGAGAGGTTGAAGATGTACTGGTGACAGAGCTTTGTGACAGCTGAACATGGACGAAAAATCGCCGTGGATCTTGTCTCAGGTCAGGTGCTGCTTCAGGAGATCCCTGTAAAGCCTGCGAACATTCTCCTCTGTCTTGTCCATCTGCGGGAATCCATGGTACTTCATGGCAGCCTCAACGTCCTCCGAGAGCCTGAGCTTGTACTGGCTGCGGGAGAGGAACCAGCCCTGTCTGGCGTAATATCTGGATAGGTACTCCTGCTCTGTCTGGCCGGGCGTCGGCGTGAAGAGACCATGCTTCTTGTCAAGCTCCGCCATCTCCATCATGGTTGTATAGCCCGAGCGGCTTATGAGGAACTTGGCCCTGTTCATGAGCACCACCTTCTCCTCTGTGGAGACGTAGGAGTGGACCGTGGTGTGCAAGTCGAGCTTCTGCTGCTCCTCCTTCTGGGGGCTTCCCAGGAGCACCACCTTCTCGCCGGGCAGATCCTGGACCTGCTTCTTGATTATGTTCTCAAGCAGTGTCCTCTGGGGCTCCGGGCCGGATACTATTATCAGGTAGTCCAGATCCTCCGGCACATTCAGCTTCTTCGTGCTTGTCAGTATCCCTGCATAGTAAGTCTTCTTGTTTGTCGCCTCCAGGTTCGAGCGACAGAGCTTGCCGCTGAGGTTGCTGCCGTTGGGGCTGATGTCCGGGACGATGACGCCTATGAACTTGGTGTGAAAGAAGGCGTTGACATAGAGGAGGCCGTACTCGAAGGGGTAGAGGTAGTCAGGCAGACTGAAGCGGAGCTGATGGGTTATGAAGTAGGAGGGAATCTTATTCGAGTAGACTCCCATGCGATTGTCGCTGATGATCAGGTCGTACTTATCCTCTGAGAGGATCTGGGTCAGCCGCTTCCTCTCCTCGGCCATTGCCTTCAGCAGGATGGGGATGCTGGCTGTGAACTTGGGCAAAAAGAACCTGCTGGCGCTGTAGGGCGCAGGATAGTCCTTGAAGACTATGAAGTTGCATTCGGGGCATTCCTTCCTCAAGAGGGCCAGGGCATTGCCGCTGGTGGCTATAGTCACCTCGTGCCCGTGGGATAGAAGCTCCCTTATGATGGGAATGTCGCGGGTCGAGTGGCCCAGACCCCAGTTAAGAGGGCTTATGAACGCGTGCCCCATGTGGAAAAGAGCAATCTCTTGATCGTATAAAACATTTTTCTTTCGCCCCATACGGTTCCTTCAAAGACTCGACGGACTCCGCGATAAAAGGCGTCAGGTACGCCATCTCGAACCAGGAGCGACCACTGAGGCAGCCGGATCAGATCGGCATCCCCCACAGGGGATACCACCGCTCCACCTCTTTCTCGACAGGCATCTCCTTCTCCATCAATGCCTTGAGCCTGAACTCTCTGGCGTTATCTCGCTGCTTCTCTCCCTTGGGTACAAATGGATAGTAGGCCCCCTGCTTGAAGTTGTAGATCCAGTAAACAGTCGATTCGCCCACGAAGCGGTAAACTGCACACAGAAGTTGCGTTCCGAAGCCATGTTCCATCAGGGTCTGGGCGATCATCTGGATGTTGGTGACCAGATCATCGAAGTCCTTGTCCCGCAGCACAACCCAGAGGTAGCCGTAATCATCCTTCTGCAACTTATAATCGGTTCCCGTCTCCCTCGCGCTGATCCTGAGGAGGTCCTCGATCTCGGATCTGGCGGAATCGTAAAAGGAGGACTCCATCGGCTTGAAGCAGATCGCGGCTTCGCCCCCGGGCTTCAGCCCCAGGTCTGCCTCGAGGGTGACGGCAGCGGTCGATATCGCAAAGAGCTTTTCAGTCCTGGCCTCGGGAAGCCTCGTCTTTCCGAGAAGCGAGTCAAGAAATCCCATCTCAGTCCTCTGCCTTCTTGGCGTCTCGATTCTTCATGTCTCCTGCCTCTTCAGAGTCTGCTCCTTTATTCCTTCCGGCCCGGCCTCTCAAGCCTCCAGCTCCTGCTCGATCTTTTCCAGGGCAGCCACCCTCGCCTCCAGAGACGGGTGGGTGGAGAAGAGGTTGAAGATCGATGATTTGGAGAGGGCCGGGATGATAAAGAAGGCATTCGCTCCCTCCACTTTCCTCAGGTCCTCTGTGGGGATCCTAGGCATGACAGCCGAGATCTTCATGAGGGCCGAGATCAGCTGCGAGGGTTGGCCAGTGATCATCGCAGCTCCCCTATCCGCAGCGAACTCGCGGTAGCGCGAGAGCGCCATGAGGAGAAGGTAGCTCGCGGCATAAACTGCTATCGAGACCAGCCAGACGATGATGATGCTCCCGCCAGAATCCCTGTCGCGCCTGTCTCCACCGCCTCCGAAGAATGGCAGGTACTGGACCAGGTAGAAGGCGAGGGTAGAGAGGAAGCTGGCGATGGTCATGACCATGGCGTCCCTGTTCTTGACATGGGTCAGCTCGTGGGCAAGGACCGCCTCAAGCTCGCCTTTATTGAGCTGCTGCATGATGCCTGTGGTCACTGCCACCACTGCGTTCTTCTGGTTTCTGCCAGTGGCAAAGGCATTGGGCACCCTGGTTTGAACTATGGCGATCTTCGGCTTGGGCAGATCTGCGATGGCGCATAGCCTCGTGACGATCTCGTGCAGCTCAGGTGCCTCGCTCTCGGTGACCACCTTGGCGCCCATGGACCACAGCACCATCCTGTCCGAGTAGAAGTACTGGAGGAACATGAAGCCCCCGATGAAGATTATGGTCACCAGCGTTCCAGCATTCACATACCACAATACCGCCAGGAAGGCCAGATAGACCACACCCAGCAGGATCATGGTCACAAGCATCCTGAACTCAAGCCCTCGATCGGATCTCCATCTTCTCATGACTCTGTCTCACCTTGATGCCAACGAAAAGGGCACGCCTTTTCGTAAGACCACTTATTGGCTCACTTTTCTCAGCAGCTTCCTGATAGCTCATTTGATCTTTATGCTGCACTTTTTGCCACGAGCATCTACGACGTCCAGATATTTAACCTTCCTGTGAGGGCACATGCCGGAGATAGCGTCTGAGAGGCAAAGCCAGCATCAAGACACGAGATGAATCAATCACTCAGGCGGGTCTCAAGTTCTTTTTATGATCATCAGGGTGATATCAGATTCTATCGGCTGATTCTTCAAGAAATCTCCAAGCTCCCTCAGCACACTCTCGATGATCTCGGAGGCTGAGAGGTTCCTGTTGCTTATGACTGTATTTATCAGCCGCTCTATCCCGAACTGCTTTCTGAAGCCGTTCGCAGCATCAGTCATGCCGCTCGAGTACACGACGAGAACGTCATCCTGCTGGATTGGTATCTTCTCGATCTTCAGCTCCATCTTCTCCAGCATCCCCAGAGCCAGTCCGCCTCCGCCGAGGGTGTCCACCATCCCGCCGCCGTCAACGATGAAGGGCGGATTGAACCCGGCGTTCACATACTCGAGGGTGCCCTCCTCAGGATCGAGCAGGGCATAGAAGCAGGCGAGGTTCATGCCCTGAGCATGCTGAATTATCTGGGTGTTCAGCTCGCTTATGGCCTTTATCGGCTCCCTTTTGTCAGGCGAGGCGCGGATGAGCACCCGTGCCATCATGGCGAGCATTGCAGCCTTGAGGCCGTCGCCTCCAACACCTGCCATGGTCAGAGCCATCTTGTTCTCTGAGCCTGCGTCCATGACATCATACAGGTCGAAGCCGCTCTTCTCAGAGGGCATGAAGCGCGCCGAGATCTCATATCCCTCCGGCTGGAGTATCTCTCCAGGCACGAGGCTGCTCTTGATGCCCTTCAGAAATGCCATCTCCTTTCCCGAGCCCCCACGTGCTTCGGCATCGCCCTCGAGCCTGAAGGCGTAATCCTTCAGGCCGCCGGCCATCTCGTTAAAGGCCATGGCGAGACGGGAGAGTTCGCCGGAGGGCTTCACCTCCACGTCGAACTCCCCCCGGGAGATCTTTTTGGCTGCCGCTGTCAGATCGTCTATCTCTCTGTCGATCCTTCGAAGGAGAAAGATTCCTGATGCGAGGGCGAAGGAGGCTGCCAGGACGAAGATCAGAAGTGCAGAGCTCATGGTTGTTTTGTACGCATCGCTCAGGCCCTCGGTTGCGCTTTTTGCCACATCCCTGATTCCCGAATCGATAAACCTAGCGGGCAGGCTCATCTCCTCGGCTGGATAGGCTATGCCAAAGCTCCATCCGAGAGTCTTTATAGGCGCGTATGCCACGTAGCAGTCCCTGCCGTTTACTCCTATCACATAGGAGCCTGGCTTTCCCTTGAGCATCCTCGCGACGAGCGCTTTTGCCTCGGTGCTATTCGCATCCATGAGGCTCTCAGAGTCGAGGAGGGGCTTTATGGCACCAGTCGGCTTCGTTTGCGGCCTCATGACAAATCTGCCGGATGAGTCTATTATGAAAGGATATCCTCTGCCCTTCATGGATGAGAGATCTTGGGAGAGCGTCTCCAGGGAGATATCCATTCGCACAACGCCAAAGAAATCATCGCCCTGAAAGATAGGGGTGGTAATAGAGATATCATGCAGGCCCTTTTCGTCAACAAAAGGACCAGTCCATATGGTCTCATTCCTCTCTCTCGCAGCCACATACTCGGGGGTGTCTTTGTAGCCGAAGGGCGCTGCATTGCTGAGTGTTTCGTTGGCGAGGGGCCATGTCACAAGAACGCCGTCCTCGGTGCCGACGTAGGAGAGCAACAGGAAGGGATCTGCCTCGGAGAGGGTTTCCATCATCCTCGCGGGAGCGCAGAGCGATCTTATGGTCTCTGCCCTCTTCATGGGATTTGTCTGGTTGGAGCCGATCGGAGCAATCCAGATTCCTGGTGGCTTGCAGCTATCATTATCGCTCTTCAGGAGAGATTGGCCGGCTACAAGTTTGCTGTCAGCCTTGATGCGCTTGAAGAACTCGTCGAACTGCAAGGCCTTGGCCGCGGCAAGCTGCACCTGATCTGCGTCGTCAGGCGCTGCCATGAGCGCCGAGCGGTTCAGGCTGGTGCTCAGGTTTAAAATCTGATGCTGGACATCGTTGGACGCCTGGTTCATCTCAAAGAGGGAGATGAATCCCACAGCCATCAGAGGGACCAAGGCGAAGGCTATCAGGATTCCCAGCCATCTCAGCCTCACTCCTCCGGTGCTCATCAATCTTGCCATCTCATTTCGGCGTGCGGTCTTGGCTCATCTCGGCTCTTTTTTGATTCTCCCAGAACTCTTCTGGCAGAGTGGATTTTGGTTTTGCATCAGTTTGTTTTGGCTCCTCTGGTCCAGCCTGTTTGCGTTCTGTCTTGGGACTTATGGGAGTTGAGGTCTGATGGTATAAACTCTTTCTTTTTCGGCCAATGGGGTCTATGGCGGTTCTTGGAAATGGACACGAGGAAGCCTGCCCGGAAACTATTTATTTAGTTATCCCGAATAAATATTGTGAATGGGCCTTATGAGTTTCTAGTTCCCCTGGACAGGCTGAGGGCGGCTTACAGCCGATTCGAGAGGGCCATATGGCTCCTCAATGCAGCCATAATCTCCATAGCCTTCTATGCCCTGGCAGAGCTCCTCGGCCTGCCGGCCTTCGCTAATTTCTACTGGCAGGATTTCCTGCCACTAGCAGCATCGCCTGCAATCCTCTCGCTCGCATTGGGAGTACTATTTGCAACGCTTATTCAGAGGAGGAAAAAGACTGATATCTTCTCCCTTTTGGGGCAGGGGCTGTCTGAGAAGGCGAGGACGGGCTACGACAATCGCGATGTCGCATCCCTGCCCATGCAGGGCCTCGCGGCAGATCTGAAGATAAGCCTCACCAGGATGAAGCCCTCGGAGATCCTCAACCGCAGGCAGATCAACCTGAGGGTGATCTTCGCAGTGCTGCTCTCAGGAATTACGATCTTCATAGCCCAGAGCCAGATCAATGCTGATATCACTCCAGCTGATTTTCGATCTCTCTCGGACCTTAAGGACAGGGCTGCAGGATTGTTCCAGAACGATACGCCTTCGAAGGAGACGAAGGCCAATCTCACCGGCAACATCTACGGCAAGCCTTCCCTGGCGGTTCTAAAAGAGGCAAAGCTCGAACTCCAGCTCTCTCCCGGGATTGGGGCAGGATCAAGGGCGAGAAGTGCTCAGCCCACTGAGCATCTCTTCCAGCAGTCCCAGGCGGGAGATGCGACGGCGGTTCCCTCTGAGCTGTACATCGAGAGCATGCCACCTCAGAACAAGGAGATCATAAGAAAATACTTTACGATCCTTGATGTCAGCGGCTTCTGAGACTCTGAGGACTATATGGGCAAACAATAAGCAGACCATCTCTCTTTGTTGGTGTTCGCGGTTGAGAAGCCGCGAGAGGCAGAGCAAAGATGATCGCTGGGGCCTCCAAGCTCACAGGGCTACATAAAGGAGTGAAATCGATTTCTTGCATGCGAAAGATATTTATCTGCTCGGATTATTATAGGGAACGTGGAGAGTTTACTATGAGGGTTTCGTTGATAGTACTCGTAATGGTATTCCTGATGCTCCCCGCCATCGCTGAGTATACACAGGTTGGCGGAAGCTTTGGGATTACCTGGCTCAACCAAACAGGAAATCTGCAGCAGTTCAGCCAACCAGCTGGCCTTTGGTCCTGGGGAGTCATTCCTAAGGGGCAGATGCTTTCTAACGGCAAGTTGACAGAGATTGGGGGCGGCATGCTGATTTATCCGGCATTCCCGACAAGCACAACCCCCATTATTCTCAATGCCACGACTCCCGGGAGAGAATTGAACCAGTCCAACATATCTCAGATAAATCCACTCACGCTGGAGGATCCGTGGACTGTGGCTCAGACAAACGACAGGCCTGTGTTATTCCGCACCACTCCATATTAGCCAAAGCGGATGAAACAACGGCGGCACAAGCGAACTGATTTCCGGGCATCTCCGGGGGCCTCAGAGCAGGCCCAATCCCTTTTATGGTACTAAGAGTTCAGCGGGTGTCTATCTTCGCGCCCAGTTCCTGCTCTCGATGCACTCCAGGCACGCCGGCATTTTTGATACTTCGGGAGCGCGGAGGGTCACGAATTCCCCATCCTTTAGGTTGGGGGATGAAGTGGACCCTCGCCCAGTTTTCTGTTTCTTGAATCCATAAGGTGCTACTTATATCAGAAATGAGTTATCTGATGGCACTAAATGGCATCTTTAAATAGATAGATGTGATTTAGTGTGAACATGAGACAGAATACGGGACATGAAACTGCGGGCTTCACGGCTCTGCTCTTTCTGGCCGCCATGCTCTGCGCAGGAGTGTCGACTGCCCAGGGACCGGAGAATGAATTTGGATTTATACTCCACATCCTTGGGAATGCGAATTTGGATGACAGGATAGATGAATCTGATATTAATTATATAAAATATGTAATTTCTGGAGCAAAACCAGCAACTAATCTGACAGATGCTAACAACGATAGCAAAATCGATGAATTGGATATTGAACAGATAAAAGCGATAATCAGAGGCGATGAGAACAATATAACATTTATTGATTCCCATAATAAAACGGTATCACTTAAGATGCCCATAAGCAGGATAGTTCTTTTTGATGCTGCGGATGCTATGCAGATCCTTGGCTGCCAAGATCTTTTGGTTGGGGTGGGGGAGTCTTTTAAGACATACTACCCTAACCGCTATCCTGGGTTCAGTAAAAAACCAGGCGTAGGATTATCAGATGCAGAAGCCGTATTGAAGGCTCAACCCGATATTATCATAGGAGCTTCCAGCAGTCTAGAGTCGCAATTGCCATCTGAAATTAAACTAAAAGTAGTTAGATTCGAAACATGGGGGGGAGTTGTGAGTGGTGGTAGTAGTGGTAGCGATGGCCAAGCCACAGTTAAGGATAGCATAGCTATCATGGGTTATCTTTTTAATGCTAGTGAGAAGGCCGCAGAATACTTGGAGTGGAACACAAAATATATGGACAAAATTTCAGATCGTGTTTCCTCCATCCCCGAGGATGAGAAGGTAAGGGTTTATGTCGAGAGCACCCCCGAAAGTAAGAACACTCTGACATCGAGGACTGCAGTAGGCAAAGGACATGCTGCTAATATGCTAATAGAGATCGCAGGAGGAAAAAACATCTTTGCAGGCCAAGGCCGTATTCCCATGTATAAGAATACTGGCCGTGAATATGGTGAGATAGAGACTGAATGGGTGCTTGGACAGAATCCGGAGGCAATTGTTGGCAGAGCCATGGGTGCAGGGATTTTAGCCTATGAAATGGATAACAGCAGCCGCTTAGAAGCTTACAGGAATGATATCATGGGCCTTCCTGGGTTCGATAAGATCACTGCTGTTAAGGATAACAGGGTCTACATAATAACCAATGATGGATCACTATCACCCAATTACCCATCCACCACGATTTATTTGGCAAAATGCTTTTATCCAGATCTCTTCCAGGATATCGACCCCATAGCGGTTTGCCAGGAGTATATGGATATGATGGGCCTCTCCTTGAATGTTTCCCAGCATAGTACCTTCTGGTACCCCTAGGGCGCAAAAAAGTGCTGGATCAAAGGAGGAAGCAACGTTTAATGGATCTCCGAAAAATCCGGAGATCTATTTGTTTCCATTAGTGGGATTAGCATGTCTCAAAATTGGCAATTCCTCTAGCAAGAAACGATATCATCAGAGTGTCTTGCAGGATCTGGTGGAAGGTTTAGGCCAAAATCATCCGTGCCATCCGACTGCCTGCTCGCGGATGCGACTGCCCATCATTTAACTCTTTGTTTTTTTTCTGATAGATGGCAAACCTTTTTGTACAACTTGGAAATCTGATGCCATTAAATGTTATCTATCACTGGAAAGATCTGAGATGATGCTAATCATGATACTGAATATCCGAATAACGGCTGCGCGCCTCGCGGCGCTGCTGCTGCTGACAGCCTTGCTCTGCGCTGGGGTGCATGCGGCGGTGGCGAAGGAGAACACAATGACCATGGCGGTCGGAACGGCTAATGGTGATGCGATAAGAGATATTGGAACAGATCCCACAATT
>MVRK01000135.1 GCA_002067365.1 Methanosaeta sp. PtaU1.Bin060
CAAAAGTCGATTACATCCTTTCCTCCCTCCTACGTCCCAGGCTTTTGCCTACCTCCTTTTACCCCTATTTTCTTTATAGAGCTTCGCGGCTCTTTGCCTCCCGCTCTTCTCTGCCGTTGTAAATGCAGACTGCCAGGAGAGCGAGGCACGATCTCGGATGGAATAGATGGCTGCGCGAGTCTCAGAAATGAGGGCGCAGAAAAGCGACCTTGGCCGGGTTCGCCGCGATGGATGGAGATGGGCGAAATATCTTTTATGGGTTGTTATACCCTTCGCTTTGGCTTTCAGGCTCGAATTATTATATCTGTAATAAAAACATTCTGCCAGATGCACTCACTTTAAAGGGTCGATGTTATGGTTATTTTGACCACCATATATAGATCAGGATCAATCAGATGGATCAATACTGTGGTATTATCTTTGTTAGCAATATTACTACTAGGACTATCTTCCGCCTATAATGTATCGCTCACCATCTAATTAAATTTAAATATTCAAAAAACATTTTGAATTACAAGGAGCCTGAGATAGTCTGTCCCTTTATCCCTCAAAGGCTCCTGATCCCTTCTATGGCCTTCATGGGCTGCTGCGATGCATAGATTTTTTTAGTTTGCTTTCCTTCTGCAGGAGTACTTTACAGTCAAAATTGGGTGATGAGATGCAAATAAATGTAGCAGGTGCTGTTCTCATTACAGCCGTGTTGCTGGGATCTATGATTGGAATGAGCCCGTGCTTGGCCAAAATGCCGACCAACGCCTCGACCAATCCAGATGTACTGAAGATTGAGCTGAATCAATCGGGCATTTTGAGCCTTCTTATGGTCTACCACGACGTGAAGGCTGGATACTGGGACATCTCTTTTACTGGGGTGCAGCGCGTCTGGAACGGCGGTGGAGAGAAATTTCAGGGAAATATCTCCTTCCCAGATGACGAGGTTAACCGGTTCGAGGTGCCCTAAGGCCCTGGCATCTCACTTTTTTGTTCCAGACGCGCGTCGGCGACGGACAGGCGATCTCTGAGCGAAAAAAAAAATTTTTAATAAAATATTGTGCACGAGCCGAAGAACCCGTCCGGGCTATCGGGCATAACCCGTGTTCACATCCAGGGGCTTTGAATCGGCCCACTTCGGCGGAGAGCTGGGCTTCCTGTAGGAGATCGTGACTGTGCCTTCCTCCATCCGGAGCACAGGGATCTCATAATCGGCTGGCCCGAACTTAGCGTACTCATTCACTGCTTCCCTGATCGCAGACTCATCCAGGCTGGCGTTGCTGTACTGTCTCGTCAGGGGACAGTAGTCGAAGGACTCTGAATCCTGCCCGGCGATGGCATACGACTGGTCCCCGATGCCGTCGCCATTCGCATCTTTGCCCTCGTAATCGCTGTAGCAGTTCCCAATCGTGGTGTTCCAGATATTGAGGCTGTCATTTTCATAGGCGTTGATCTGGTTATTCAGGAAGTTATTTCCGAAGATGACATTGTTCCTGTTCTCATTCAGCCTGATCCCATGGCTGTTGTCTGTGACGTCGTTATCGTAGACTGCGTTGAACTTGCAGCCCTTCGAGATCTCCAGGCCGTTGAAGTTCCCCTTGGCGGTGTTCCCTATGACGAGGTTGTGGCTGCTGTTCTCCTGCAGGCTGATCCCCTCGCCAAAGCCCTTCACGAACTCATTGCGGGTATTGTCCACTGCCACGTTCTCGGCGATGGTGTTGTTGTTGGAGCCATCTGTCACCAGGATCCCGTAGTAGTTGTGGTCAACCTGGTTTTCCCTCACCTGGTTGAGGGATGAATTCCAGAGGGCCAGGCCAAATGTGTTTCCTGATAGGACATTCCCTGTTATGCTGCACCCTTCAGCGTGCTTGAGCAGGAGGCCTGTGCTGCCCGTGCCGATGACCCTGCTCTTCTGTACAACAAGATCGCGCACCTCCTCCAGGTTCAGGCCGGACTTCTTGCAGTTGGTGACGGCACACGCCTCGACCCTCAAGCCCTGGCAGTGCGCAATTGATGCGCCCTGATCGCAGCTGTCCAGAGTGAGATTCTTCAGGACCAGGTCATCGGCATTCTCAGCCCAGATTCCCACCTGGGCTCCGAAGATTGTGCAGTTCTGGAGGGCGATGCTATTGCCGCTGATGATGACTGCGGCGTTTGGCTGGTCCAGGCGCTGTCCGGCTGCCGCAGCCGGGTTCTCCATATAGTAATTGAACTTGGCCCCAGTGTCCTTCGCCACGCCGTCGATCTTAAGTCCGGATACTCTGACGCCATCGCAGGATATCTTCATGCCCGGCCTCTGAATGGCGGCTTTGATGATGGGCTGTCCCTGGCCCTGGATCATCAGGAGCTTGTTCACCTCGAAGGAGCTGTGCTCTCCTGGTCCTACGACGACAGTGTCCCCCGGCATCGCTGCGTTGATTGCAGCCTGGACATCGTACCCAGACTGCACAGTGCCTGCGAGGGCTGGGGAGACGAGGATGATGGCGACGGCTGAGATAAGTGCGAGAATTGCTGGTATCGCCGGGATCAGAGCCCGTCGAATCTCAGTGCCTGAAGTGGCGCATCCCCGTGAATACCATAGCCATGCCGTGCTCATTCGCAGCATCTATCACCTCTGCATCCCGGATAGAACCCCCAGGATGAATCACCGCCGTGGCTCCGGCCTTGAATGTCTCGTCCAGACCATCGCGGAATGGGAAGAATGAATCAGTAGCAGCAACTGTGCCCTTTGTGGACAGGCTGTGCTCCACAGCCTTCTCCGCTCCGAAGCGGGCCGAGTCCACGCGGCTCACCTGGCCTGACCCAATGCCTATCGTCTGGTTCTCTGTTGCGTAGACCAGGGCGTTGGATTTCACATATTTTGCCACCTTCCAGGCAAAGCGAAGGGCGCGCGTCTCCGAATCTGTGGGCTCTCTCTCTGTCACTACGCGCCACTCCTTCAGGTCGCAGGTGTCGTACTCCTGAAGCATAATGCCCCCGAAGGTGTTCTTCAGGTAGCAGTTGCTGTAAAGCTCGTCTGACCTCTCCAGGATGTTCCCTATGTCCAGGACCCTGCGGTTCGGCTTCTTCTCAGTCAGAAGCCTCAGGGCCTCCGGGTCATATCCCGGGGCCAGAAGCACCTCCACGAAGCTGTCTCCGATGGCGCGGGCTGTCTCGACGTCCACAGGTCGCTCGAATCCTATGACGCCTCCGAAGGCCGACTTGGGATCCGTCGCAAAGGATAGGCGATAGGCCTCCGCCTGGGTGTCTGCGTAGGCCACTCCGCAGGGGTTGGCATGCTTCACAATGACCGAGAGGGGCCGCTTTACCTTCTCTCCATCATACCTGGATAGGTCGATGAGCATCTCCAGAACCGCCTCGGCATCCACGATGTTGTTGTAGGACATCTCCTTGCCGTTGAGCTTCCTGGCGGCGTGAAGCCCGAGGCTGCTGCTTCTGCGATATAGCGCAGCCTTCTGGTGCCAGTTCTCGCCATAGCGCAGGTCCTGCACCTTCTCGAAGGCCTTAACATGATAGCGGGGCAGGCCGTCCGAAGGGCTCTGCAGGGATTCGAGCATCCTGGCATCGCTCTCGATGCATCTGAAGAGCGCCTGAATGGCTAGCTCCCTTCTCGTCTCCTCTGATAGCCCTCCTGTCTCCCTGATCTCCTCCAGCACAGCTGTTCTCTTGGGGTCGAGGAGCACCGGACATCCGCGCTCGATGGCCTGGTGCAGAAGGGCGCGGCCCGCGGGCGTAGCCTCGAAGCCTGGATCGCAGACCATGAGACTCTCTGACCCGTCAGCAGAAAAACGATCGCAAATCTGCAGGCCAAGCTGCACCAAGCCGGGAAGAATCGAACCTGCCAAAGGCGAGCGATCCGCCAGGAAGATGATCTGCCTGATCTTCATCGAACCTCGCTCCTTTCATCGCTGACGCTATTTCAACCTTTTGCAGCAGGCCTGGCGGGAATGTTCCCTCAGGAAAATGAATAATAGCAGATTATCTTCCCCAGAAAGCATCCTTCTTGCGCTTGATATCGAGGAAATTCTCCAGGGTCTCGCGCTCGTCCTCGGAGAGCTTGGGCTTCAGCTCCTGCTCGACGATGCGCGCATGCTTCTCGGGGATGTTTACGTACAGGATATCGCCCTCGTGGATCTGGCGTCCGACAGTCGGCCCGTCGATGGAGATCGCGACCTCCTGGCCGACGGTCGCGGAGCCGACGTTCTCATTGTGAGTCTGGATACCCTTCACGACTCCGACTGAGGCCCCGTCCTCCCTCATGAGGTTCACCTGCGTCCGCACAACGCCCCCTATGACCTGCACACCCACGATGGCAGGCTTCGACTGGCGGAAGACGCAGTCTGGCAGAAGCCTGACGGCACCCGGCCTGATGACCGCCTCCAGGCGCTCCTGCTCCATCTTCATCTTCTGCCCTTCCACCCACTGCTCGTAGTTCTCGATGATCGAGTAGATGATGTCGCTCGAAAAGACAGGCACCTCTGTCTTCTGGATCTCGCTGATGGCATCAGGCAAAAGCTCAACATTGAAGCCGAGGACGGCCGAGAGCAGCGGGTCCTTGATGGCGCTGGCGCGGATCACGTCCCTTCTAGATACCGGCCCCACATCCGCGTAGTGTATGGGGATGTTCTTGGCCTTGAGTTCGCCCACCATCGCCTCCAGAGAGCCGATGGTATCCGCCTTGATGACCACCCCCTCGTTCTCTGTGTCGATCCTGACAGCCTCGAGCTCCGACTTCAGCTCCTCTGAGATCGCCTCGATCTCCTCGCCCGAAGAGATCACCCTGATAGTCGAGCCCGCCAGGGCGTTCTCAAGCCGCGGGGCAGCCACCTTGATTCCGCTTGCCGCCACCACATGCTTCACTGGCAGAAACCTCTCCTCGCTCCTTATCTCCGCCAGAGGCTTCGGCTTCAGAAGGGCCCTGATCTTCGTGACCACCGGCTCGCGGGCGGTTCCCACGATCACAGAGTCGCCCGAGCGAATCTCTCCGTTGTATAAGATGACGTCCAGAGTGGTGCCGAGGCCTCGCTCCTCCTTCACCTCGAGGATGGTGCCGACGCCCGGCCCCGACGCCGTGAACTTCAGGTTCTCCTTCAGGAACCTCTGGGCGAGCCCGACAAGTATCAGGAGAAGATCGGGCACCCCCTCGCCCGTGACAGCGCTGATTGGCACTATCCCTATGGTTCTCGTGAAGTCTGAGATCCTGTCATACCTGTTCGCGTCGAAGCCGTACTTGTAGAGCTCGCCGACCAGCTCATAGATCCTCGTGTCAAGCACCTCTGCGACCCTGCTGCTCTGCGCCTTCAGGGTCTTGGCGAAGGGCGCATTCTTGATCGGCAGCCAGCCGCCGATGCGATCGATCTTGTTGGCTGCGATCACGAAGGGGGTCTTGAAGCGCTTGAGGATGCTGAGCGACTCGATGGTCTGGGGCTGGAAGCCCTCGTTCGCGTCCACTATGAGCACAGCCAGGTCGGCAAGAGAGCCTCCGCGGCTGCGCAGAGATGTGAAAGCGTGATGCCCGGGCGTATCTATGAAGAGCAACCCCGGAACCTGAAACTCGGCCCCGAATTGCGACCCGCAGAACTCCTGAACCACGCCGAGGGGAACCTCAGTCGCTCCGATGTGCTGGGTGATCAGGCCGGCCTCGCCCTTGGCGACAGCAGTCCCTCGGATCTTGTCGAGAAGGGTGGTCTTGCCGTGATCCACGTGCCCCATGACTACTACTATCGGTGTCCTGAGATGGGACTGGGGCTCGCTGCTCTTCTTTGCTTTGCTGGCTTTTTTGGATTTCTGCTGCATGCCGATCGCTCAGGTATCTGTTTCTCGAAAAAATATGTTTGATTTTTAAAGAATTTAAAGTCTCCCATGCGTTGAGAAAAGATCCGCCTGAGACCCTCGCTTCCTGCACCAGAGACCTTTTGCCTTTTCTCTCTTGGACTCGCCCTATCACTCGTAGAGCCATGCCTCGTCTATGCGCTTATAGCTCGCGATCTCGGCATCGCTGAAGTGCAGAGCGATCTCGCGAGCGGCAGAGGCAGCGGAATCAGAGCCGTGAACGACGTTTCTCCCTGTCTCGATGCCGAAGTCGCCCCTGAGCGTTCCAGGAGCCGCATCAGCTGGGTTTGTGGCTCCGTTGAGCTTCCTCATCGCAGATATGGCCCCGCGCCCCTCCACCACCAGGGAGACAGACGGCCCGGAGGTGATGAAGTCCACCAGATCCTGGTAGAACTTCTTGCCCACGTGCTCGGCATAATGCTCTTTTGCCTTCTCGACGGGCATCAGCGTCATCTTCATGGCCGCGATCTTGAAGCCCTTCTCCTCGATGCGCTGAAGGATCTTGCCTATCAGGCCGCGCTGGACTCCATCAGGCTTGACCATGACGAAGGTTCTCTCCATATCCGCCAGGGTTCAAGCCCCCTTCCTCGCCCACTTGATCCTTCTCGTCACGCGCCCGAGAGCTACATTGTTCTCGCACTTGGCCGAGCAGAAATAAAAGATTGTGCCATCCTTTTTGGCATATAGCTTGCCTGTTCCAGGCTCAATGACCCTGTTGCAGAAGGTGCACCTTCTCTCTTCCATTCTTCATCACCTGCTCGTGAGTTTCTTGGCCTCTCTGGCGGTCTCAAGCAGCATCAGGACATCTCCCATCCTGATGGGACCCATGCAGTTCCTTGTGATGATGCGGCCCTTGTTGCTTCCTTCCAGAATCCGACACTTGATCTGCGTCGCCTCACCGTGCATGCCGGTGACGCCTATGACCTCGATGACCTCTGCCGGAATGCCGTTATCGTCCTCCATGAGGTATCACCTACTTCAGGGCCGAGACTTTCTGGATGACATCGTCCAAGAGCTCTTTTCCCTTGCCAGGCTCGACGATGGCTGCGGCAGCGCTCTTGACGCCTAGACCTGCAGCGGCACCTATCTCGCTCTGCTTTTTGACATAGACGTAGGGCGTCTTCTTCTCCTCGCATAGAGCAGGAATGTGAGCCACTATCTCAGGGGGCTGAACGTCCTCCCCTACGATCACCAGGCGCGCTACGCCACGCTCGATGGCCTTCGTCGCCTCGTTTGTGCCCTTCTTTATTCTGCCTGTGTCACGAGCCAGCTCGAGGGCCTCCAGGGATTTCGAGGCCACCTCGGCGGGAACATCAAACCTCACGTATATTGGTCTTGCCATAACTTGATTCTCCTTCGGGGCAGCGTCTGCCCGTCATCATTCATCGCAAAAGCGCTTCAGATTAGATCAGCGAGATGCTACAGATGTAAAAAGGTTGCGCTATGAAGCCATGAAAAAAGAAAATAGAGAACCCCTGGCCTATGGGCCGAGGATCGCCGTCAGCGCTCTCTGGAGGTCGCCAGCCGCGACTGAACCTGAGACCTCTGCCACAGAGCCATCAGTGGAATATGCGAGGCCGTACTTTCCAGCAACCTCTTTGGCTTTCTGCTCTGTGCTGCTCCCTGCCAGGAGGTATTTGGCTGTGATGTTGAAGCTGTCTTGCGCCTTGGCCTTTGATTTGCTCACGCCCAGGTAAAACTCCTTGTAATCGGCCGAGCCGTCAGCGCCTAGAGCAGCCAGCTGTAGGTCAGCCTCCTCTCCGATCGGAAGGCTGAACTTGTCTGTGGACATTGCGCCCACGATGACATCCAGAACGCTCTCCACTGAATCCTGCGGGCCGAAGAGCGTCGGAGTTCCCATAACGCTTGCATATCCACTGCTGCTGGGGATCATCATGAAATTCTCGTAAGGCAGCACTAGGCCGCTGTAGCCCACGCGAAACGGCTTGATCCAGTGAAACTCAGTCCAGGTGTTGTTGAAATAGACAGCCGCAGCCCTCTCTATCTCTACGGGGTAGATCTGGCTCCCGTAGTCCAGGGCGAAGGACTGGGGAAGAACTGCGCTAGCCGTATCCGTCAGGTTCGGGGAGACGCTCAGGTTAACCCAGTAGGCCATGACGGTGCTGTTCGGGGCCATCTCCAGCACATCGCTGAGGCTATCGAAGCTCCAGTCCACTAGGCGGCCCTGCACCCCAAAGGTCTGCAGGGGATCTGTGGTCGCCACCACAGGCACATTGTTGCTCTGGCCGCCGATAAGAACATAGCCTGCGAACATGGAGAGCGTCATGACAACGCCCACGAATATGGAGAAAGCCTTCTTGTTCATCTGCTCCTCTGAGGAGCCTATTCGTTATTTAACTTTTCTGGAGGGCCAAAGCAGCTCATCCTGGGTATAGCTCCTCCCCAATTCCAGGGCTATCTCGGCCTTCTCCAGCTCGCGGCCCAGGTATCCTGCGTGGTCGAGCCTCGTGACCAGGCCCATCTCTATCAGTGTGTTCAGGATCTCCCTCGCGCTCTTTCCTGCCACAGAAGCGCTCCTGTGGCGAGCTATGATGTGGTCGCCGGAGATTCTGATCCTGAAGCTGCCAGCCGGGTCCGCCTCGTATCTGTTTTCGGTCCTAGCCTCTATGAACAGCTTCGGCATCGCCTCTTCTGGCCTTCGCCTCTTCTCCTTCAGGACGAGGAGGTCGATGCCCAGGTCTTTTGGCGGCGTCATCCTTTGTCTGGCAAGAAGCATCATCTCCGAGGCTACACGAAGCTCTCGCACGCTCCCCTTGGCCTTGGCGCTGTACTCTGGGGTGAAGAGGATGCTGGCCCCGACCTCGGCTCCCAGGGCCGCCAGAAGGGCATTTGCGCCCTGGCTGTCCGCATCCAGAAGCTCAGTCACATTGCCTATGCCGAAGAAGAGGGGGATATCCGGATAGCGCTCTTTGAAGCTCAGGTATCTCCCGAGGGAGGTGGCCAGACCCTGCTGTGGAGGCGCTAGCACTGGATCGGCTATTACTATTACTCCCATCTGCGTCGCTTTATTGATGTTCTCCTCCAGGCCGATTGAGCCAGGGCCAGGTATGATCACCGCAGGCACACCAGCCAGGGCCACAGCCTTGCCTGCGAGGGGCAGGTTCTCGGCGTTCAGGCTCAGGACCAGATCAGCTCCTGCCTCAAGGCCTGCGCTGATGAGATCGGGGCGGACTGCGTCGATGCTCACAGGCAAGGCTGTGGCCTCCTTCGCAGCCCTCACAGCTTCGGAGACCTGGGCCGGATTGGCATCGAGGGAGAGCCCCAGGTCGATCATGTCGGCGCCCTGCTCCTCATAGTAGTGAATCCTCATGGCGAGCATAGCGGCGGACATTCGCGTGGAATCCACGATCTCCGCCAGGACCTTCATCCTGGATTCTTTTCCGATCTTTGTCCCTTTCACCTGCATCGCAGGCGCAGCATCCGCCTCCAGGCGCTCTATCTGGGCCAGGGCATCTCTACGCATTCGATCATCCAGAAGAACGCAGGCTGGAGTTGTGCGCGATAGCTCGACCTCCCCCATATGGCGTAGCACCAAGCCGAGGTCGGCCGCATGCTTTGGCCCGAGCCGGATCTTCGTCTTCAAGGCCTTTTCCGCCTCGCCGAAATCCGCGGTGACGGCTCCTGGAATGAGGATCAGGTCGTAGCCTTTGGGCGCGGCTTCAAGAAGCATCTGGGGCGTGATGAAGGATGCGACGTCCACATCCAGGACCAGCACATCAACCTCCTTCGCAAAGGACCTCACAAGATCCTCGGCGAGCCTTCCCGTGACTGCGAGAACCTTCATGGAAGGTAGATGCACCTCAGGGCTAAAAGATCTACCTGAGGACGAAGCTATCATTGAGGAAAAACAGGTCTGCGATGAAAAGGGGGAGGGATGAAAATCGAGGGACGAGCCAGATTGCGATCCTGGCTCTGGGTGTTAGCGGCCTAGGCAGTGATCTTCGTCTTGGCTATGTACCTGATCAGATCCGGGCCGATCCTCGCCTTCTTCTGAATCTGGGTCGCGACATCGTCCGCGATTGCTCCATTGGCGGTCAAGTTGCGGATCTCCTCCATTGTGGCATCATCTATGGTGAAGTACTCGTCCAGGTCCTTTCTGTGGCCCCAAACATCGCCTTCCAGGAGATCTATCCCCTGCATATCCAGGAAGACCTGGATGGCATTCGACATAGTCTTGCGGTAGGAGGGTGGCACTTGGATCATTCGCAGCCTTGGACACCTCTGCATCAGGTTCAGGAAATCCACGTTGCTCGCCCTGAAGGCCAGATGGATCAGCTTCTCATTGGCGTTTAGATCCTTTATCTCGTTTCTTGCGCTGACGACTCTAAGTCTCATTTCGACACTCCAATGCTTCAAATGCCTTGATATTATTAATAGACACTTTCGCTGTACACTTCCGTACAAAACGCGTTCAGTAGGGCCAAAGAGGAATACAAAATAAATCAATGTGTATCCTCATAAAACGGGCTTGATCGTTGCGATTGATAACGACTGTGCTCGGGACTCGCCGCATACCAACAAAAAATATAAAATCCATGGGGCCCGGATAGAGGTTACGCGAAGTGATAACTGTTGAGATCCACTTCGCGAATTGCTGATAACACTCTTTGCCGGTCTAGTAGCAATAATTGTTATAATATTAATAATCCTATTCATGGAGAAGATGGTCGCCGGCACGAAAGAAATCCCTCGATAAAATGCGATTTTTCTTTCGGCTATCATGGATCTGATAGGATATCATTGCGATCGATTCATTCGGATAGTTCTAGGGCGATTAATCTGATGTGAGTCGCGAACAATGAATCTGATGTGAGTCGCGGACGATGAATCTGATGTGAGTCATGGACGATGAATCTGATATGAGTCGTGGACGATGAATCTGATGTGAGTCGCGGACAATCTAATGAAATGCATTGACGATCTGATATTCTGCATGGATGATCTATGAATTTCATGGATGATCTATGAAAGGCATGAGCGACCGATTGGGTTGAATCCTGATCCTATTAATGAAATCAATTTATAGATTATGCCCTATTATATTCCACCAACTTTATATAAGATATCCGCGGTTCAGCTTGAGAATTAAGATCCGACCGGCCCAAATCCGGTCGATGCTTCGATCTCAACTGAAGTATTGCAAAGACTATACGGAGCCCAGATAGAGGGCTTCAGGCTGAGGAAGAATGTGCCATATGCGCTGGCTAACGGGTCAAAGGGGTTTTAAAGTAGAGGGACCAAATAGGAGAGGATCTTCATGGTCAGGGTAAAGCTTACCGACACGGTTTTTAGGGATGCTCATCAATCTCTTTTGGCCACCAGGATGAGGACAAGGGACATGCTGCCCATAGCGGAGAAGATGGACCAGGTCGGATTCTTCTCCGTCGAGATGTGGGGCGGTGCCACCTTCGATACGTGCATACGTTTTCTGAACGAGGACCCCTGGGAGCGCTTGCGAGCATTGAAGAAGGCCATGCCTGAAACTCCAATGCAGATGCTGCTGCGCGGGCAGAACCTGGTCGGATACAGGCATTACGCCGATGACGTCGTGGACAGATTCGTGGAGAAGGCAGCGAAGAACGGCGTGGACATATTCAGGATCTTCGATGCCGTGAACGACATCCGCAATATGGAGCGCTCGATCGCTGCAGCCAAGAGAATGGAGAAGCACGTCCAGGGTGGAATCAGCTACACCATAAGTCCCGTCCACTCCATCGACCAGTTTGCCGATTTTGCCGTGCAGCTTGCGCAGCTGGGCTGCGATTCCATCTGCATCAAGGACATGGCCGGGCTGATAACTCCACAGAATGCCTATGACCTGATCCGAGCCATCAAGAAGGAGGTTAACCTGCCCATAAATCTTCACACTCACTGCACCAGCGGCATGGCGCAGATGAGCTACTTCCACGCTGTCGAGGCTGGTGTGGACATCCTGGACACCGCCATGTCACCCCTTTCTGGCGGCACATCTCAGCCCGCCACAGAAAGCCTTGTGGCCTCTTTGCAGGGCACGCCCTACGATACCGGCCTCGATCTGGAGCTTCTGACGGAGATCAAGAGGTACTTCGAGAAGCTCATGGATATTTACGCCCCTGTCTTCAACCCCATCTTGGCTCGTGTGGACACCAATGTCCTGATCTACCAGGTCCCTGGTGGCATGCTCTCCAACCTGGTCTCTCAGCTCATTGAGCAGAAGGCCATGGACAAATGGGATGATGTCTTGGCGGAGGTGCCGAGGGTGAGGAAGGACCTGGGATATCCGCCTCTGGTGACCCCAACAAGCCAGATCGTGGGCACCCAGGCAGTCCTGAATGTCATCACAGGAGACCGCTATAAGATGGTCCCAAAGGAGGTCAAGGACTATGTCAAGGGCCTCTATGGAAAGCCGCCTGCCATGATCGATCCCAAGGTGAGGCTCAAGGTTCTCTGCGACGAAGAGCCCATCACAGTGCGGCCTGCGGATCTGTTGCCTTCCGAATACGAGAGCGCCAAGAAGGCCCTCGATGCCCACGGGCTGGCCAAAAAGGAGGAGGACTACCTGACATATGTCCTCTATCCGCAGGTGGCTCTCAAGTTCCTGCAGGGAACAGCCGTCGAGGAGCCATTGGAGAAGAAGAAGCCTGCCGCGCAGGCGACGGCATCCATGATGCCCTCTGCATCAGAGCCGATGGCCTTCAACATAGAGGTGGACGGAGATGCATACCTCGTCAAGGTGGCTCCTGCTGGCATGACCATCCAGGAGGCTCAGCCGAAAGCTCCGACAGACGGCGTAACAGTGCCCATGCAGGGCGTTGTGATGAGGTACAAGGTGAAGAAAGGGGACAAGGTCTCCAAGGGAGACGCCATTGCCGTTCTTGAGGCCATGAAGATGGAGCAGAATATCCTCGCGAACAAGGACGGGTCAGTCAAGGAGATCTACGTCAAAGAGGGCACGACTGTCGCTCCGGGCGATGTCCTGATGGCGATTGAGTGAGCATTGGCGGGCGCGTCAAAGAGCGGAAGCATTTCAGTCAAGAATAGGAGCAATCGAAGGTGTCAGTAAAGAGAGAACAGGTGCTCATCGAGGCTCTGCCTTACCTCCTTGAGTTCAACGACTCGATCATGGTCTTCAAGATAGGCGGCTCGATCATGTCCGACCGCACCGTCCTGGAGGATTTCGTCCAGGATGTGGTGCTTCTCAGGTTCATAGGGATTCATCCCATCATTGTTCACGGGGGCGGCCCCGAGATCTCCGAGGCGATGGAGAGGTTCGGCAAGAAGGCCGAGTTCGTGGGAGGGCTGCGCGTCACCGACAAAGAGACCCTGAACATCGCTCGCATGGTATTGCTCGGCAACATAAATGCGGAGTTGGTCAGCCTCATCGGCAAGTACGGGGGCAAGGGCATCGGCCTCTCGGGTCAGGATGGGATGTTCCTCAAGGCGAGAAAGAAGCCGCCCGTGAAGATCCAGGGCAAAGAGCCGGTGGACCTCGGATTTGTGGGGGATGTGGAGAGGGTGGACCCTGAGGTTCTCATGATCATGGCGGGAAAGGGCTATATTCCTGTGATCTCGCCCATCGCCACGGATGATCAAGGCAACAACCTGAATGTGAATGCCGACACCGCGGCAGGGGCCGTGGCAACAGCCATGCGCGCCAAGAAGTTCTTCTCCATCACTGATGTGGAGGGCGTGAGGATGAACCCCGACGACCCATCCAGCGTTATCTCCGAGTTTCCTGTATCTGATTTCGAGCGCCTGGTCCAGGAGGGTATCATCAAAGGTGGCATGATCCCGAAGGTCGAAGCATGCGTGCGAGTCGTGCAGGGCGGCGTCGAGAAGGCCCACATCATCGATGGCCGGAAACATCATGCCATCCTCCTGGAGCTTCTCACGAACGAGGGCGTTGGCACCATGATCAGCAGGAGCTAAACTGCAAAGATCAAGATAGAAAGAGCCGCAGCTCAGCTGCGGGAAGAAGGCCGATGGCATCCAGATGAAAAAGCGACTGCGAGAAGGCCCAGCCAGGGGCTGGACCCCCAAGACATCCTCAAGCCTCGGCCGCGATTTCTTAAGTTTAAGTCCTCAAAGCTGGGGCCATTTGGGCATGTTGGGCTGATCGTAGGCCCAGAATGTGCCGTACCAGGCATCGACACCGAAGTGCCCGTCCACACATGGGTACTTGACTGAGGGACATACGCACTTATTTGGCGGACAGCATTCTTTGACGCACTTTACGACCTTAATTGGCGGCGGACCGATTGTGACGTTGCTCGCCTCGCTTCCAACAATTTCGAAATCTATTGGCACATCAAAGGCGGTGTTGACCTCTGCGTGATCTACCTTGCTGCCGACGATGTCCACACCTATCGATCTGGCCCCGCCAAAAGCGCAGGCTGTCGATGCCAGGAGCATCAGGGCCAAAGCCATGATCATTGCTACTCTCAACGTTTATCCCCTCCGATATTTCACAATTACATTGATTTTATATATACTGATGGTAGAAAAAACTTTCGGCTCGGCCGGGATGAGCTTGACTTAGTTGATCTTCTCGCCTTCGGATGAGCAGTGGCGAGGAATTGAGGGAAATCTCCATCCTCGCCAGAGCCTGGAGATCATCTAGGTTTCCGTCATTCCGCCGCTCATGCCCAGAGCCAGTGTCCCTGTCTGCATGCCTTGATATCTGTCGCAGGAATAAAAGGGCCTGTTGTATCTTGTCGGAATATAAGAGCTCCAGGGGTAAGCAAGAGGTCTCCCGAAGTCATCCCATGGAGTGGTATAATCGCAGCCGCAGGGAGAGGAGCAGATGTAGCAGTCCGGATCGCATCCGCCTCTGCACCTTGAAACCACTTCCTTGCATTCCGGATAACCGATCTGAATATTCTCAGCCTTGCTCCCGATGATTTCCAGGTCTATTGGTACCTGGCCAGGTGAGAAGATCGTAGTGTTGTTCGCTTTGCTTCCGATTATGTCCAGGCTTATTGAGCCCCGCCCTCCCATCGCACTTGCGAGAGAAGCCAATAGCACGAGCATCACGACAGATGCCGCCAATATCCTCAACCTTTCGCCCCCTTTTATAATTAGGTCTATTAAAATGTACTTGGAGTAGAAATACCTTTTGTTTCATGAAGAATTTGATGAGCTGCCAGTGAGCGCAAACCGTAATATCTAATTGTGCCAAAGGAAATTTATGAGACTCATTTATGTGGCTGGAAAGGGGGGCGTGGGAAAGAGCGTCTGCTCTGCGGCCACCGGCATCTGGACAGCCGACTCTGGAAAAGAGACCCTGGCCTTCTCCATGGACCCTGCCCATTCCCTCTCGGACATCTTCGACGTGGAGATCGGAAGTCATCCCAGGAAGATCCGCGAACATCTCTTCGCCTATGAGCCCGACCTCGAGGAGGAGGCGAGAGGCTTCTACCACAGGTACAAGAACATCCTCACTGCGCTCTTCGGCCTCTTCGAGGTGGAGGTCGATCCAAAGGATTTCGGCCATATGCCCGGAGTCACAGAGCTCATCTTCATGGACAAGCTCAACGACATCTACGTCGAGAAGAAGTACGATTTCGTCGTCATAGATTCCGCTCCAACGGCGATGGTTCTGCCTCTGCTGCAGCTTCCCTCCATCACCACAAGCTTTGTCACGAGGGTGCTGGGGATGCGAAATAAATGGATTGGTGTCTTGAACCTTCTGGAATCCGGCTTTGGCGATTCGATTCTGAAGGAGATCAGGGCCATGAGGGTCAAGGCTGAGACCATGAGAAACGCCCTCATAGATCCTAAAACCGCATCTATAACTGTGGTGACGATTCCTGAGAAGGCAGCAGTTGAGGAGAGCCGCCGTCTGATAGAGACAGTTGAGGCTCATGGGGTTTATGTGGACTCGATAGTGATCAATCATGTCATAAAGGAGTGCACCTGCAGCTTCTGCCAGCGCAAGATCGCATCCCAGACGACCTACATCCGGGACCTTCAGAGAAGGTATGCGGGCAAGCATATCGCCGTCCTTCCTGATTATGGTGGCGAGGTCAAAGGGGATGGGCTTCGTCAGGTGGCTGAGGATCTTTACGGCAAGCAACAGCTGGTGATCTGAGGATCTATTTATCCATGAATGGCCAAGGAATGGTGTATGCCCATTCTAAGAGATGACGAGGAGATCAAGAGCGCCCTGAAGGACTGCAAGACCATCTGCGTCGTCGGAATATCTCCCGAGCCTGACCGGCCCAGCCATTTCGTCTCGGATGTGCTGCAGAGCCGAGGCTTCAAGCTCTGCTTCGTGAACCCGAGATACGAGGGGCAGACGATCCTAGGCGAGAGGGTCTACGCCTCGATAGGGGAGATCCCCGAGGAGATCGACATCGTGGATGTCTTCCGCAGGCCCTCGACTGTCCCTGAGCTGGCCGAGGAGGCGAGGAAGAAGGGCTTCAAGACCTTCTGGATGCAGCCGGGAACCGAGAATATCGAAGTGGTGAGGCAGCTCGATCTAGAGGGCTACAACGTCGTATATGGCAGGTGCGCCAAGGTCGAGTCGATGAGGCTTCTTTGAGATTGATGCCTCTATACTTGATTGATGCATCTTTACTTTCTTGATCTTCCAATCGGCAGATCGATTTCTCTGATCTCGGCTGTTATAGTTGGGGATATGAGAGAGAAATGGCAAACAGCTCGTCGTGCGACTCCATCAGGCCTGCCGATCATGAGGGCCAGGCTGATCCATGGAGATAGCTGAGATGCGGCAAGGAATGCGATGGTACTTTTTGATATTCCAATTTGATATAGACCTTGATTCATCGCTTTTAAAAATATTTTGGACATCAATATTTTTTTAGCAAAAGCTAAATAGCCCGCCAGGCAGTACCCTCATCGATGTTCTCGGGCTTGGAAGAGTACGATCTGATCAACCATGAGCTTGCCAAGCTGGTGAAGGGTCTGCCCGAATCCGATCTTGGCGAAGTCATCTCCTACGTCCTCTCCTCGCCAGGAAAAAGGGTGAGGCCGATCATTCTGATCTTATCCGCGAGAGCATTCGGAGCGCCATCCTCTCAGGCCCTGAATGCTGCCCTGGCGATAGAGCTGGTCCACGCCGCCTCCCTTGTCCACGATGATATCCTCGACTGCGGAGTGGAGCGGCGTGGCTCTCCCTCTGCCATCGAGCGATTTGGAACGGAGGCTGCTCTGCTCGCAGGAGATTACCTCATCTCCAAATCGATAGAATTGATCTCCGTCTACTCAAGATCGGTGATCGGCAACTTTTCCAGGGCATGCATGAGCATGTCCGAGGGCGAGATGCTGGACCTCTCCAGAGGCTGCACTTTTAACGATTACTATCGGTGCATCTCCCAGAAGACCGCCTCGCTCTTCGCGGCCTCGGCTTCCATAGGCTGCCTTATTGCGCGTGCCCCTCAGGAGGACGTGACAAGGCTGGAGCAGTATGGCCTGAACCTGGGGCTTGCGTATCAGATCCTCGATGATCTTGAGGAGTTTTTGGGCATAGATCAGGGGAAGGTATCGAGGAAGACGTCCGTGATTCTCCAGAGATTCTCAGAAAATATGTGCGCAAAGGACAATTTGCAGGCAGATGAGAAGCATGCAGCACAGGCCGCTCTTCAGATGTGTGTGAAAGCCATCGAGGATCACTGCCTCATGGCGAAGAGCGCGCTGTCTGAATCTTCTGGCGAGACGGTCATGAAGTCCCGTCTGGAAGGCATCGTCGATGAGATGACGCATCGGGGGCTGGAGAGATGCAGATCGCAAAAAAGCCTCTGCTGAGGATCGAGGCCTCAGCCGAGGGAAAGGGCGTCAGGCTTCGGCCAGAAGGCCCTCTTGCGCCTCTGGCAGGGCCGGTCATCGACAGGATCAATAATCTCTTTGCCGACGAGAAGCCCATCAGCCCAGGCCCCGACAGGTTCATCTTCTCCACCTGGATTCCGCCTGCACCGAGCCCCGCCTTCGACCGCATGCTCTCTGCCCAGGTGGGGGCCCTGACCCGCCGAAGGGTCCCTGATCAGTTCTCCATCGCCGTCACGAGAGCCTGCCCAAACAACTGCATTCACTGCAGCGCACCCGTGCGCCACGGAGAGATCCTGGATAGCGAGACCATCAGGAGGGCCATCGGCGAGGCGCTGAACATGGGCTCTTACCTGATCACCTTCGACGGGGGCGAGACCATGCTGAGAGAAGACCTGCCTGAGCTGGTATCCTCTGTCGATGAGAGCGCCATCGCCACAGCCTTCAGCAGCGGCTATCGTTTAACTCCTGACCTGGCCCGCAAGCTCAGGCAGGCCGGGCTCTATGCCGTCAGAATCAGCATCGACAGCCCCGTGGAGGCGGAGCACGACCGGGTACGCGGTCGCAAGGGAGCCTTCCAGGACGCCCTCTCCGGCGCTAGGGCTGCCCTGGATGCGGGACTGCTTGTGGATCTCTTCATGGTGACCTCCCCGCACAACATCGACCAACTGGAGGATGCATTTTCCCTGGCATGCGACCTGGGGGCGCATGAGCTCTCCCTCTATGAGATCGTGGCAGTGGGCCGCTGGGCCTCCCATGAGGACGAGGTGCTTGACGCAGAGGATGTTCAGCGCCTGGAGCGCTTTCACAAGGAGAAGAACAGGGGCGAGGGACCGCGAGTCACTGCGCTTCCCTACTTGCTCGGCCCTGAGATGTTCGGCTGCTTCGCAGGGCGACGCTGGATTCATGTGGATGCAGCAGGCGAGGCCCTTCCCTGCGCCTATATGCCCATCAGCTTCGGAAACATCAAAACGAAGAGCCTGCGGGATATCTGGAGGGATATGTCGAGGTACAAATGGTTCACAGGCCGATGCTCCTGCCAGATGAGAGATCCAAAGTTCAGAGAGGCGCACCGCCACATCCTCTGAGCTCTCGAGGCTGAATCATTCAACATGATCGCATTTCCCAAATTCTTATAAACAACAGAGTCGATTCGGATAACGCCGATGAATCTACGGATCATACTGAATACCCTGGGATTGCTCTTCATCCTTCTCGGGACGCTCATGCTCGTGCCGGGAATAGTCGCAGCGACCTATAGAGAGCCACTGGGCGTTGTTGCATTCGCCTTCTCTTCCCTGATCGCCATTTCTGCGGGCATCGTCATGGGTCGCTTCGGCATCAGAGGAGAGATGAGCCACAAGGACGCATTTGCCACAGTATCTCTGAGCTGGCTGCTGGCGGCGGTTCTAGGCGCTCTGCCCTACATTTTTCTGGGATTTGGTCCAGTGGATGCGATATTCGAATCCATGTCGGGATTCACCACAGCAGGCGCCACATTGCTCACGCAGTACAATTCTCAGGGCTACTGGATACTGGATCCGGAGCAGGTCAGCGGAAGCATAGCCCATTCTTTCGTTGAAATGGTGGCCTATCATCTTCAAAATTATCTGCATGATGGCACTCTCACATTTGATTTTGGGATAACCCTGGATACCAAGGAGCTCCTGTTTGCCAAGGGAACCTATTTCGGCCTTCTCTTCTGGAGATCTTTCTCCCAGCTTCTGGGCGGCCTTGGCATAATACTGCTATTCATAGCCGTCCTGCCCAACCTCGGAGTTGCGGGAAGAGAGCTCTACTCTGTCGAGGGCATGGGGCTTACCAAGGAGGCATTGACGCCGAGGGTCAGAGACACCGCCAAGGCCTTCTGGGGAATATACCTTGGCATGGTGGTGCTGGAAGCCTTGCTGCTGATTGTGGCGGGCCTGCCCATCTATGATGCCCTCTGCACATCCTTCTCGAGCATGGCTACAGGAGGTTTCTCTCCAAAAGCCTACAGCATAGCGTCTTATAACAGCGTATTCATCGAGGCCATCGTCTGCATCTTTCTCCTCATGGGCGGAACGAACTTCATAATCTATTATCAGATCACCCTTAAGAGGGACATGACCAGGCTGATAAACGACGCAGAATTCAGGTTCTATATCTTCATAATGACAGTCTCGGTCCTGATCCTGATGATCTGGGGCAGGATTCCGGGAGAAATTCCGGCGCAGCTGAGGTCTGCCATCTTCCAGGTGGTCTCAACCATGACCACCACGGGATTTGTGAACAACTTCAATTACGATACATGGTCTCTGGTCGCCAAGTTCTCCTTGGTGCTATTGATGATCGTCGGAGGGTGTACAGGGTCCACAGGCGGTGGAATAAAGGTCGGACGCATCCTGATTATCCTGAAATACACATACAATGAGCTGATTCGCAGCCTCCACCCCAAGGCTGTGATGACCATGAGGATAGGGGACAGAATCGTGGGGGAATCCACTGTAAAGTCTGTTCTCCTCTTTGTCCAGCTCTACCTGTTGATCCTCTTATGCGCATCCCTCCTCTTTGCCATTACCGAGTCGGGGAATCCTCAGTTCAACGCCATATCGGCCATCTCAGCCGCGGCAAGCTGCATGGGTGTTGTGGGTCCCGGATTTGGGATTGTGGCTCTGGACTTCAGCGGTATCTCAGTCTATGGCCGTATTTTGGGCTTAAGTTGCATGTACATCGGCAGGCTGGAGATCCTTCCTGTCATACTGCTCCTCCTCCCGGAGACCTGGAGGAGATAAGCCCGATCGGAAGACGGCACGCATTGCTTCGTTTAGTTCATGGTGAATGGGCCTTCATCCCATTTGAATTCCATGATCTTCTCGCGCAGCTCCTTTTCCAGAACCAGCTGCACTTTGGGATAGGGTATCTCCACGCCGTTGGCGTCGAATTCTCTTTTTATCTGTAAGAGAAGGTCTCTTGTCATGCTGAATGCTGTTGACTGGTCTTTTGCCTGAGAAAGAACCCTCAGCTTTATGCCCGAGTCCTCCAGATCCATGACCACTGCGCTTGGCAGTCCCTCAGCGGGCAGGCAATCCGGGTGCTTCGCGGCAATATCCGTCATGATCTGCATCGCTTTGTCGATGTCCGATTCGTAGCTCACCTGGACGAAGACTGGGACGAGAACGCTCGTATCCTTCATGCTGTAGTTGATGATGACCTCGTTTTGCAGCACTGAGTTGGGCACCACAAGCCGCCGGTTGTCCCAGGTTCGCAAGATCGTGTGCATCAGCCTGATGTCCTCCACCTGGCAGAACTCATCGCGAAACATGAGGGAATCGCCCATGGAGAACGGCTGGGAGATGGAGGTGATGACGCCTGAGATTATATTGGAGAGGCTGGACTGAGCAGCCAGGCCGATCACAATGGACGCGAATCCCGCCGCCACGAATACAGAGCCTATGACTCCCAGAAGCTCGGGAAAGAGGGTGAAGATCACTATCATCATGCAGATGAGAATCACGCAGAGATCGATGAGCCTCCTCATTAGGGTCAGCATCGTCTCCAGCTTCGGCTGCCGCCTCACAATCTCCTGGAACGACTTGATAGCGATCTTGTTGACAATATAGACGGCGAGAAGGGTGAGGGCGATGCCAATTAATAATCCGGCGAGGGACCAGAGGAGATCATTGTCGAGAGAAATATCCATGTACTAAGATCACCTCTTTTCTCAGGATCCCAGGTCCAGAATCACCTATCAGCAAGCAGGCAGAATGATATAAAACCTTTTGCACAGGCTGCTTGTGTCGAATAATCAGAAATGTCAACATCCATCGAGATCCATCTCTCCTGTCAATCCTAATATGCCACGAAACACATCAATTTTGTGAATTATTCAACATAACGCAAGCTTTAGAAAATTTAATTATTTGAAAACGCTTATAACCAAGAGTGTTCTGATCATGAATGATGAATCCGATAAGGGAGCAGCAGTGACGCGAGGAGCATTTTCGGCCGATGAAGATCCCCTCTGGTATAAGGAGGCGATCATCTATGAGGTTCACATCAGGTGCTTCTATGACAGCAATGGGGACGGTATCGGAGACCTCCAGGGGCTCATCGAGAAGTTGGATTATCTCAATGACTTGGGGGTCACAGCCATCTGGCTTCTGCCGTTTTATCCCTCGCCGCTCAAGGATGATGGCTACGACATCACTGATTACTTCGATATACATCCTGACTACGGGGATCTGAGGACCTTCAGGAGGCTCTTGAAGGAGGCGCATGGACGGGGGATGAAGGTGATAACAGAGATGGTGCTGAACCACACCTCCGATAGGCATCCATGGTTTCAGAGGGCGAGGAGATCCAAGCCGGATTCCGTCTGGAGGAACTTCTATGTCTGGAGCGATACCCCGGATAAGTACAGGGACGCGAGAGTGATATTCAAGGATTTTGAGACATCCAACTGGGCCTGGGACCCTGTGGCCGGATCTTACTACTGGCATCGTTTTTACTCTCACCAGCCGGACCTCAACTACGATAGCATCCATGTCCAGAAGACGATGATGAGGGTCATCGACTTCTGGCTGAGGATGGGAGTGGACGGCATAAGGCTGGACGCAATCCCCTACCTATACGAGCGGGAGGGCACCAACTGCGAGAACCTGCCCGAGACCCACGAATTTCTGAAGAGGTTGAGGGCGCACGTGGACGAGAAATACAAAAACAGGATGCTCCTCGCCGAGGCCAACCAGTGGCCGGAGGACGCAGCCGTCTATTTCGGCAATGGAGACTCCTGTCACATGGCCTACCACTTCCCTCTAATGCCTAGAATGTTCATGGCAGTGGAGATGGAGGATAGGTTTCCGATGGTAGATATCCTCGAACAGACTCCCACCATTCCCCGGGCCTGCCAGTGGGCCTTATTCCTGCGCAACCACGATGAGCTGACGCTAGAGATGGTAACTGACGAGGAGAGGGACTACATGTACAGGGTCTACGCCCGCGATCCCCGCACAAAGATCAACCTGGGGATCAGGCGCAGGCTCGCGCCCCTCCTGAAGAACAACCGCAGAAAGATTGAGCTCATGTTTTTTTTGCTCTTCTCCCTTCCCGGAACTCCTGTGCTCTATTACGGAGATGAGATCGGAATGGGTGACAACTACTATCTGGGCGACAGGAATGGCGTGAGAACGCCAATGCAATGGAGTCCGGACATTAACGCCGGCTTCTCTCTGGCCAATCCTCAGGAGCTGTATCTCCCCGTGGTCATTGATCCTTCTTATCATTATGAGGCTGTGAACGTGGCCAATCAGGAGAGCAATCCCTCCTCCCTCCTCTGGTGGATGAAGCAGACCCTGGCCCTGCGCAGAAGGTTCAGAGCCTTTGGAAAGGGTGAGATGAGAATGCTCTTTCCGGGCAACTCCAAGGTCATGGCCTTCATTCGCGTCCACCAAGAGGAAAAGATACTGGCGATTGCAAACCTCTCCAGGTACGCGCAGCAGGTGGATATAGATCTCTCAGAGTACGCCGGACTGATTCCCGTCGAAGTTACGAGCAGGAATCAGTTCAATCCCATCGAAAGATCTCCTTATTCGATAACCCTTGGGCCTTACAGCTATTTCTGGTTCCATCTGGTGGAGAAGAAGTCGCAGGTCTGCGTGACCTATCACGGAGCCCTGTTCCATGTCAAGGCCCAGTGCTGGGAGAGGTTTCCAGAGGGCCCGAGCCGGGAGATCGTTGAGGAGATCCTCCCCGCCTATTTGAGTTGTCTAGGCTGGTTCGGGGGCTCTGGCAGGACCATAGAGAGGGTAGAGATCAATGATCGAATAACATTGTCCGAGGGCGTTCCGTTTCATCTGCTGATCCTCGGGGTTGACTACACAGAGGGCCTGTCGGATCTATGTCTCCTCATGCTCGCCTTTGCATCAGGAGAGGAAGCTGGCAGAATAGCAGAGAAGTATCCGCAAAGCATCATCCTGAGGCTTTCGACTGAGAAGGAAGAGGGGATCGTCTATGATGGCATCTACAACGAGGCGCTTCGTGAAAGGCTGCTGAGCATGGTACTGCACAGGAAGAGGGTGAAGGACGCCCACGGATGCCTGTTCTTTTATCCCATGAAGGCCACCCGGAGGGCCCCCGATATCAAGGGCATCCCTTCAGATGTTCTCAAGATCACGAACAACACAGTCTATATTCAGTTCAGGGAGAGGTTCTTCCTGAAGCTTTACAGGTGCATGGAAGAGGGAGACCACGAGATCGTCATCACTCGATTCCTGACAGAAAACGGCTTCGGAAGCATTGCTCCATTTGCAGGGGGCATAGAGTTCAGGCCCAACAGGTCTGAGACCCTCTCAGTGGGCCTCCTCCAGGGCTTTGTAGCCAATGAAGGGGATGCCTGGGGCTACACTGTGGATGAGGTGGGAAGGTTTCTCGAGAGGGTTCTATCAAGAAAAGAGGTTGCAAAGAACCCGCCCATAGCAAACCTATCACTTCTGGATGCAGAACCCCAATCCATTCCACCGATGATCAGAGATCTTCTCGGAGGAGTCTACCTGGAGATGGCCCAGCTTCTGGGCAGGCATACTGGAGAGATGCATCTCCTCCTGGCATCGTCGGATGCCCCTGACTTTGCGCCGACCTCCTACACGGCTGCATACCAGAGATCTCTCTATCAATCCATGCGCGTCTCAGTCTCGAAGTCGTTTCGCTCTCTGAAGAGGCTTCTGAAAGATCTGCCACCTGCGATCCAAAGTGATGCCCTGGATGTTATGGGCTCCGAGAAGGTGATCCTGAGCCATCTGAGAAAGGTCATGCTGCGCAGGCTATCTGCTGCAAGAACCAGAGTCCATGGAGACTATCATCTGGGGCAGCTCCTTTATACGGGAAAGGATTTCGTCCTCTTCGGATTCGATGGCAGGCCGGAGCAGACCATGGAGGAGCGCAAGCTCAAGCGCTCGCCCCTTCTCGACCTGGCGAGCATGGTGGTGTCCCTCCATTCAGCTGCCTGCTGCGCCCTGAAAAAGCGTGCCTCGACCCGAAAGGAGGATTTGCCTTTTCTGCAGCCGTGGGTGGAGCTATGGTTCAAATACATCAGCGGCGTTTTCATCGGCTCATACCTCCAGACGATCGGGGATGCTCAGCTCCTGCCCAAAGAAAAGGCTGGGGTGGAGGCGCTGTTTCATGCCTTCCTTCTGGACAGAGCGGTCTACGAACTGAGCAGCAGCCTGGATAAACCAAATTCGATATCGATAGCCCTTAAGGGCATCCTCTCTCTTCTGGATCTCATGAAAAAAGATCAGGATATAGAGTCCGATCAGATCAGATCCTGACGGTGATATCATATGGTGATCGCCAGATATCTGGATAGAAGGCAAATGCAGTTTCGATGTCCCGGGCTTTCTTCTAGAGAGGATGCGGCCCTGATGATCACATCTCCTCGCAGAAAAGGAGATCCGGGCTGGGGGAGTACCCGGCCATGTGGACCCAAGACAATCCCGCGGGCCTGCTTGCTTTGGGAGGAGAATGTCATATCAGAATGTCATATCTGAGAAGGAGATGGAATGTATATGCAAAGGAGATGCTATTATGCGGATGAAGCCTATCCTTAAACTGATTGCAAGGCTTCAGGATGGAATGGAGGAGTGCAGGCCGAAGCTCTTCCTGATTCATCGAGCCCTCGGCGTGGGTGGGGTGGAGATATGAGGACGAGGGGGTGCGGCGTACTTTTGCACATAACTTCCCTCCCATCTCCTTTCGGCATAGGCGACCTTGGTGATTCTGCTTACTGCTTCGCCGATCTTCTGGCGGAGAGCAGACAGAGTTTCTGGCAGGTTCTTCCTCTGGGGCCGACGGACCCCATCTACGGCAACACGCCCTACGACAGCCGATCGGCTTTTGCAGGAAATCCGCTTCTCATCAGCCCGCAGATGCTTTTCAGGGACGGGCTTCTGACCAAAGAGGATCTGGATGGCCATCAGTCTTTTCCTGATGGGAGAATCGATTATCCTGCAGTCGCTATGTACAAGGAGAATCTCCTGGAGAAAGCATATGCGTTCTTCAAAGCCGAGATAATCGAGGGAGCTAAACGATTTAATAAGAATTATGAAGACAATAAAAACTCTGATTTCAGAGATGAGGCCGAAGCAGCTGGAGGATCTGAGAGACTCAAGAGCAGATGCTTCTATGATCGTTTCATTGAGGATAATGCGTTCTGGCTCGACGACTTTGCGCTCTTCTCAGCAGCTAAGTCTCACTTTCACGGCCACATCTGGTCCAGATGGCCCGAAGAGCTGAGAGATCGCCATCATGATGCCCTGATGAAGATGAAGAGCGACCTTTCAGATGAGATTGAGAAGCAGAAATTCGTGCAGTACGCATTCTTCAGGCAGTGGTCCCTTCTGAAGAGCTATTGCAACAGCCGTGGAATCAGCATCATCGGCGATATGCCCATCTACGTCAACTACGACAGCTCAGACGTCTGGACGATGCCGGAGATCTTCAAGCTGGACGAGGATAAGAGACCCCTGGCGGTCGCCGGTGTGCCCCCTGATTACTTTTCAGAGTCCGGCCAGCTGTGGGGCAATCCCATTTACCGGTGGGATTTGTTGAGAGAGGATGGATATGCTTGGTGGCTTCGTCGCATCGGGCATAACCTGCAGCTCTTTGACATGCTTCGCATCGACCACTTCAGGGGCCTGGTGGCCTACTGGGAGGTGCAGGTGGGCAAAAAGACGGCTGTCGATGGAGAGTGGGTGAAGGTGCCGGATGACTTTTTCAATGCGCTTTTCAGGCATTTTCCGAGCATGCCTATGATCGCAGAGGATTTGGGTTTCATCACGCCAGATGTGCGGGAGGTCCTCAATAGGTTCGACCTTCCTGGAATGAAACTGCTGCTCTTTGCCTTCGGGGAAGGCATGCAGGCAAATCCCTATGCTCCTCACAATCACGTGAAAAACTGTGTGGTCTATACAGGAACTCATGACAACAACACGATTCGCGGATGGTTCGAAAAAGAGAGCACAATCTACGACAGGCAGCGCCTCTTCTGTTACCTGGGAAGAGAGGTCTCATCAGAGCAGATCTCATGGGAGCTGGTACGTATGGCGATGATGTCTGTGGCTGATGTTGCCATCCTGCCAATGCAGGACATCCTCGGGCTGGGCGAAGAGGCCAGGATGAACAGGCCGGGGCAGATCGAAGGCAACTACCAGTGGCGGATGCTTCCAGAGCAGATGAAGATGGACCAGCGGCTGAAGGAGCTAACAGAGATCTATGGCAGGGCTTGATTATGAAGTGTGGAGATTGAAGCCAGACCACTGAATCACGAAATCAAAGAGAACTTGACATAGGGAAAAATCTCCGGATTTTGCTTCGACTCCAGGGCGGCTGTCAGCGCCCTGGCGTTGGCATCCTCCAGGGAGAAGAGATTCTGCTTCACATCAAGGATTCGAGCCGCGGCTTCGAGGATTCGCGAATGCCACATGTTCTGCGTCTCCCTCTCCACTGCCAATCCTGATCCAAAGATCTTCCGGCAGATGGGCGAATTGCATCTGCATTCCTTGCTCCAGGGGAATGAGCTGAAAAAAAGGCCGTAATCGATGGTCATCTCCTCTCCTGGATTTATGTCCTTGACTGCGATGTCGCAGTAGATGCCATCGACGAATAAGGACAGGATGCTGGAATCGCAGCTATGGTTGATGTTGTCCACTTTCATCAGCCTGTTTCCTGCCTCATCCTCCACCCCGTATTGATAAAATAAATTTTTTTCGTCATCTGAAAGGGATAGAAACCTCTCTTTAGAGATGAATGGTTCGTTCTCGCCGTAGAAATATACGATTGTACCTTTAGGAATAAATTCCCCGGCAAATACCCCATAGCCTTCAATCTTGCTCTCCTTTTTGAGAATATTGACTATATACATTCTGGATTCTTTTTCTCACAAAGGTATAAAAAGCTTTATACAAGGAACAAGAATATTCGGCTATCGGTAGCAGCAGCAGGTATTGGGGATGAATCACTAAGCCCATGATAGAGCTCTCTGAGATCGGCTGGGCAAAGAAAGTCAGGGAAATAATTATGGAGATAAGTCGCCCCTGCGAAGATATCCTCGATAAGCCTCGAAGGAAGTGTGGAGCAAAGATGTGCGAATGTCATCCTCAGTCCATATTGGAGGGTCATTGAGCAGATCGGGATCAATTTCTTCGGACGGCTCGGAGGGTGAAGCGCAGTCTTGCGGCGCACCTTCGGGCAGGTCCACGGGGGTGCGTCCTGCGGCTCCAGCTATATCCTTCTTTCATGCTGCCATCGTCGGAGCCCTATCGGTCGCTTTTTTTGGAATAGGCATGTTCTTGCTGAGGGACGACCCCGAGGCGAATACAGCCTTCACAGATATAGCAACATTTCTGATCGACGCCCTGGTCACCCTGGCACTCTTTTATGCTGCCAGGAGATCTTATTCCGGTGAAAAGAGGGTCTTCTATGCCTGGCTGCTCCTGGCGATCTCCAGGCTAGCCTGGACAGTTGGAGACTTCCTCTGGGCCTACACCGAGGTGGTCCTTAAAGAGAGCCCTTATCCCTCGCCCTCTGACCTATTTTTTATAATAAGCTACCCATTATTTCTTGCCGGCGTTCTCCTCCTGCCCAATATAAAATTCACCACAAGCGAGCGGCTGAAGATGGCGCTCGATACGGGAATTGTCTTGATATCTGCAGCTCTTGTTTTCTGGAGCCTCATCATTGTGCCCACCATTGAGATGTTCATCGGGCTTGATTCACTCACATTGACGCTCTCTGTAGCCTATCCGGTTATGGATTTGATCTTGCTCTTTGCGGTTCTCGAACTGCTCTTCAGAAAGATTCCCGATTCCGGCAAAAACCCTCTAATGCTCCTGGCTATTGAAATCATGGTTTTAATAGTCACAGATACAATATTCTTCCGGCAGACTGTGGATGGAACCTATGCAGCAGGCAATCTGGTAGATCTGGGCTGGCCTATCGGATATGTCATCTTGGGGCTTGCTGGAATATCTCAAGCCGATCTCGCCAGCAGGGGGCAGGCAAATCTAATCGAGAACTACCAGCATCGATATGGTCAGCTAACATGGCCCCTTTATCTTCCCTATCTCTCTGCTGGCTGTGCATTTGCTCTGCTGATCTGGAGCCATGATCACTATGTCGGTGTCTCCTTTGGGTCACTCTCCCTGGCAGTGGCTGCCATCATCTGCATGGTGATTGTGAGGCAGGTTCTGGCTTTGAACGAAAACGCTGATCTTTATCATGAGGCACAGCGGGACCTCAGAGTGCGCGAGCAGGCCGAAAGGGAGATAGTGCGTCTGAACGAGGAGCTCGAGCGCCGCGTGATTCAGCGCACATCGCAGCTCGAGGCAGCCAACAGGGATCTGCATAGCGAGATCGTTGAGAGAACCCAGGCCGAGGCGGCCATGAAGGACTCCGAGCGTCGCCTTGCGGATATCATCAACTTCCTGCCGGACGCCACCTTCGTCGTAAATAAGGACGGCGAGGTGATCTTCTGGAACCGCGCCATTGAGAAGATGACTGGGATCAAGGCGGAGATGATGATGGGAAAGGGCGATCATGAGTATGCTCTGCCCTTTTACGGCGAGAGAAGGCCTATTCTGGTCGATCTGGTTCTCGAGGGCGATCCCGATGTCGAGAAGAGGTATGACGGCATAAAGAAGATGGAAGACGGGACGCTCATGGGCGAAACCTATGTCACCAATATGAAAAACGGAGCAGGTTACCTTCTTGGAAACGCAGCGGTTCTTTACGACTCAGAGGGGCGAGTATACGGCGCTATCGAGTCCATCAGCAACATAACTGAGCGCAAGCTTGCTGAAGAGAACATGAAGAGCGCCAAGAACAGGGCTGAGTCAGCCATGAGGGCAAAGTCGGAGTTCCTGGCAAACATGAGCCATGAGATTCGCACGCCAATGAATGCAGTCATAGGAATGGCGGGCCTTCTGCTGGAGTCGGATCTGAAGCCTGAGCAGCGCGATTACCTGGAGACCATTCGCAACAGCGGCAATGCGCTCCTCGCCATCATCAATGATATCCTGGACTTCTCCAAGATCGATGGCGGCAAGATGGAGATCGAGGCAGAGCCATTCGATCTGCAAAGCTGCATCGAGGTCTCATTCGACCTATTAGCAGGCAGAGCCGCAGAGAAGGGCCTTGATCTGGCTTATCTCATCAATGAGGATGTGCCAACTCACCTGTTGGGTGATGCGACCCGGCTGCGCCAGGTCCTCGTGAATCTTCTCGGGAATGCTGTGAAGTTCACAGAGAAGGGCGAGGTGGTCCTCTATGTGACAGCATCAGCAAAGGAAGACGAGAATGTCGAGATTCGTTTCTCTGTCAGAGATACTGGCATAGGCATAGCCGCTGAGAACATGGACAGGCTCTTCCAGTCCTTCAGCCAGGTTGACTCATCGACCACGAGAAATTATGGCGGGACTGGTCTAGGCCTCGCCATAAGCAAGCGCCTGGTCGAGCTTATGGGCGGGAGAATATGGGCTGAGAGCAGGCCGGGAATGGGCAGCACATTTCACTTCACCATCAGGGCGAAGGTGTCAAAGGCCAAGGAGACCTCAAAAGAGCCATATCATCATCTGAGGGAAAAGAGCGTTCTCATCGTGGAAGGCAATGAAGCAGTCAGAAGCATGCTGATGACTGCGGCGGGATCCTGGGGGATGAGGGCTGCAGCCGCCTCCAGCATTGAGACGGCCATGGATATCCTGAAGGGCGAAGATTTCGATTTTGTGGTTATTGATATAGTCCAGCCGGATGAGGATGGCCTCGCCCTGGCAAGAGAGAGGATGCACGGCTTGAATCCCGAGGCGCGCATAGTGATGGTCAGCCACCTCGGCAAGGAGATCCTGCTCGACTCAAGCGTCTCCGGCAGGCTTAACAAGCCCATCCTGCCCCTTCAGCTTCGCAGGCTCCTGGCAGATCTCGTCTCGCCTGAGAAGAGCAGAGGGGATGGCGCTGTGGGCGACATCCCGGCGGCACAAGAGATGCTGGCCAGCACTCCGCACATCCTGCTCGCGGAGGATAATCCTGTGAACCAGAAGGTGGCACTCAGCATGCTCAAGCGCCTGGGATACAAAGCAGATGTCGCGTCCAACGGCCAAGAGGTCCTTTCGGCCCTGGAGCGCCAGCCGTATGATCTCATCCTCATGGACATCCAGATGCCGGGAATGGACGGGCTTGAGACGACGAGAGCCATTCGTGAGAGAAGGCTGCAGGAGAAGCAGCCTTGTATCATCGCCATGACCGCCTACGCCCTGGAAGGAGATAAGGAGGAATGCCTGAGGGTGGGAATGGACGAGTACCTCAGCAAGCCCATAAAGATAGATGAGCTGCAGGAGGTGCTCGAACGCAGCATCAAGAAGCGAGGAGCATAAGCCCTTGATAGATGAGCAAAGAAAAGGATAATCGAATATCAATATCTCACATGGGAGACGAATGCCAGATACTATGATTGCGAGTGGTTGAGTAAAACGAGTTCAAGAAGCTTCATCCCGGGGTTTGCCAAGGAGATGCTCCGTCTCACCCCCGCGCGAGGCGCGAACTGGCGCTCGCGCTGCGGACGCGCAACGCGCGAGGACTTCTTCCGCGAGGATCTGGTGAGCAGGGTGCTATGCAGGGGAGTGGCACAGCAACGATGATCAATGTCTCTATCCATCCTTCCTCATCAGGGTTTATCCCTTTCATCCTCAGATCGTATTCATACAGAAACCTCGAAAGGCTCGTGCCTTCTCTGCGGAAATATCAAAGACTAAATGGGATACGGGGCCTATAACCATTCTTATTATCATATAACAGAAGATTGGCTACACGGCCTTTGGACCGAGCAAGAAGTTTTGAAAATGGTGCATATCCTCGCATATCATTGGCTGGATCTATCAGTTGCAGTTTTTCTTCTCCGGGTTGGGTCATTTCTATGCGCCAAGGAACACCAGTGGAGCTGCATTTATATCAAACTAAACTAGATAACACTTCAAATCCAATAAGCATATATTTAATAGAGACATCAATAAATGGGGTCACATTAATGATCTCTAAAAGTAAGAGTGCCACTTCTAAAGCCAATTCGCCTTCAGAAAAAGTCCGTTCCCTAGAAGACATTAGGCGGACCCTGAAAGAGCACATGCCCGAGCTGGCCGAGCGCCACAAGATCAAATCGCTTGGCATCTTCGGCTCTTACGTGCGAAGCGAGGCAAGAAGTACGAGCGATGTAGATCTTCTGGTAGAACTCTCTGAAAACCCAGATATCTTCAAATTCATGGATCTGGAGGAGGATCTGACTGCGCTTCTTGGTCAGAAAGTAGATCTGGTAACTAAGCCTGCACTGAAAGGAAACAGAGGAAACCGAATTCTTCGCGAGGTAGTTCCGGTTTGAAGGCTGGCAGATATTGGCGCATCTCCGCCATCACGATCCTCTAGCGAATAATCCGTCTGACCTGACCAGATCAAAAAGGTTGTTTTATATCTTCTCAGGCCGCTCCAGCAATCTGCTCTTCTTCATCAGCTCTCCGGAGCGGGCGTGGGGCTTCCTGGAGACTGTGTCGCCTGCCTTCTCCAGCTCTCTCGACTCGTCGGCCAGACGCGCCGCAGCCCGCATGACCTCGTGGCCTGCAGCTGCAGCCAAGGCGATCTGCTCCAGCTCCTTCAGCCTGAAGCACGCCGCAGCATCGATGGAGGCCACAGTCTGGGCCATGTGAAGCGCTCCCACTGCTTTGGCGCGCGCATAGGGATTCTGGAAGCTCATGCGCTCAGCACACTTATCTGGCGTGGCAAGGATCGTCGGAAGCTTGGCTTCTCCTCTGGCGATTGCCGCCATAGCCTGATCCAGCTCCTCCTGCACCAGCCTCACTGCTCCGCAGGCTGCCAGCACCTTTAGGGCGTCGGAGTTGAAGAGGGCCATCTCCACAGGGTCCAGGAACTCGCGCTTGGCACCTATGAGCGGGTCCATCGGCAGTATGATGAAGCCGAAGCCCTCCGCGGCCAGCTGATCGCGCGCCTCCTTCTTCGTCGGCCCGTCCGAGATGACAATGGTCGGCGTGCCCTTGAAGATCTCGCGCGCTGCAGTCGGTCCGGCGGTCGCTGCATTGGGGCTGCTGATGACCACGAGCTGCGGGCCCCAGGCCTTCAGCTCTGCTGACGCCTCGCCCTCCTTCTTCGTCATCTTAGGGCCGAAGCTGATGACCTTGAACTCGATGTCTGTCCTCTCTGCGATCTCGTCCAGGGCGAGGTCGGCCGCCAGCGAAGTGGCTATGTTCCCGAGCTTTACAAAACCGATCTTGAACATGAGGGCCCTTGAGGGGAAGAAAAGATAAAAGGGTACCGCTGTCGAAGCTATTTTGGAAATGATCTCACTTCATGCCCTTCCGCACCTTCCGGGCTGTTACCTCTTCAAGGATGCGAGGGGCTCAGTGCTCTACGTCGGCAAGGCCAGGGACATAAAGAAGCGTGTGGCGAGCTACTTCCAGAAGCTGAACCACGACCCGAAGACCACCGCCCTGATCCAGGCAGCCTCAGACATCGACTTCATAGTCACCAACAACGAGGTCGAGGCCCTTCTGCTGGAGAACACCCTGATCAAGAAGCACTGGCCAAGGTACAACATCAAGCTCAAGGACTCATCGAGGTACGCCTGCATCCACCTGACGGACGAGGCTTTTCCAAGGATCTGCATCTCCCGCAAGAGTTCGGGAAAGGGGAGATTCTTCGGCCCCTTTGTCCACGCCAGAGAGCGGCAGGATGTCTTCAACATCGTCCGCAGGACCTTCGGCCTTCGGACCTGCAGGCGTCTTCCGAAGAGGGCCTGCCTGCGCTATCATCTGGGTCACTGCTGCGCACCGTGCATCGGAAAGATCTCAGAGGCCGACTATCAGAAAAGGGTGAAGAGGGCCGAGACTGCCCTGAGCAGGGATATCTACAGCCTCATCGCCTCCCTTGAGGAGGAGATGAGGGCGCTCTCAGAGGCCCAGGAGTTCGAGAGGGCCCTGGAGCTGCGCGATCAGATAGCAGCCCTAAAGCGTCTCGGAGAGCGGCAGAGTGTCGAGCGCTCTAGGTCGTTCGACCAGGATGTCCTGAGCTATGCAGTCGAATGCACAAGCGTCTATCTGATGCTCTTCAAGGTCTACAAGGGGACCCTGGAGGGCAAGGAGGAGTTCGTCTTCGCCTGGAGCGAAGACTTCCTGGAGGAGTTCCTCGTCCAGTATTACTCGGAGAACGAGCCGCCTGAGGAGCTGATACTTCAACAGACCCTGGAGGATTCTCTCGTCGATTTCTTGGGACATATGAGAGGAAAAAAAGTCAGGGTGACTGTCCCGAAGCAGGGCGAGAAGAAGGAGCTTCTCATGCTGGCTGAAAAGAACCTCCAAGCAGCCTTCTTCAAAGAGAGAGAGAAGCTTGAGGCCCTTCAGGAGGCGCTCAGGCTTCCGAGGTCTCCGGAGGTCATCGAGTGCTTCGACATCTCCCACATCTCGGGCACCTCTACAGTCGGGTCCATGGTCCAGTTCAGGAGCGGGAGGCCTGACAAACACAACTACAGGCGCTTCAGGATCAGGAGCGTGCAGGGCGCAGACGACTTCGCCTCATTGGCGGAGGTTGTGAGGCGGCGCTATTCCAGGCTGAAGGATGAGAATCAGGAGCTGCCTGATCTGATAGTGATCGACGGCGGATTGGGCCAGCTCTCTGCAGCCGAAGGCGAGCTTCAGAGGCTGAGGGTCAGGGTTCCCGTCATCTCCATCGCAAAGGGAGAGGAGGAGATCTATCTGCCCGGGAGCAGCCAGCCCTTGCCATTGAGAAAGGATGAAAAAGCATCTCTCTATATCCAGGAGATAAGGGACGAGGCCCACAGGTTCGCCGTCACTTACCATCGCCTGCTCAGACGAAAGGCCCTCGGCTCCTCTGGTAAATCTGGAAAAGACTGAGGCGGATGAGCAACCTTTTATTATCCCGGCGAAGAGATTAGGTCGAAGGTGATAAGTTTGCGAGAAGATCTCAAGATCGAAATCCTCATCATTTCCCTCATTGCCATATTGATCCTGGCGCTATCTGTGCCTGCCCTATCTTTGCCGTCTATCACAATGCCAGATCAGGCGGATAGCCCTGAATCCTACACAGTGAACATCTACGAGAACAAGTTCCTCGGAAGCTATCTGGCAAACGAGACGGGCTTCACCCTCTATTACTACTCCAATGACTCCAAGGGCGACGGCGCGAGCACCTGCATCGATGGCTGCCCAGAGATGTGGCCGCCATTCTATGCCCCCAGCCTCTCTCTTCCCGAGAGCCTCAGATCAGTCGATTTCGCGACAATAACAAGGGCGGATGGATCGAAGCAGACGACCTTCAAGGGCTGGCCGCTCTACCTCTATTCGAGGGACACAGCGCCTAAAGACACATGGGGCAGCGAGAAGGATGGGCTCTGGCATGTTGTCGACCCCATGGGCCAGCCTCAGCTGATGTGATCCCGGGAATCGAAAAAAAAACGCGGCAGAGAGAGCAGAAGCCGGATGCCTCTCCGGCTCTTTTCTATTCTCCTTCGACGTCTCTTCATCTGGCAGAACTCTGCCTGATAGATTCCTTCTTCTGCCTTACTCTCGTCTAGCTCTCCTCTTTCTTCAATGACCCTATGGTCGTCTCTGAAGCTGCTGATGCAAAGATCCTGTAGCCCTTCGGGAACTTGAAGCGCCTCTGGCCAAGCTCTTCATCGGCTGCCTTCAGCGCCTTTGCATCATCCCCTGCTGCCTTGACCAGCTTCAGGACATAATCCGAGGATTCCTCCTCCTCCACCTGCTCGTCCACATACCACTTCAGGAAGCTCTTCGTCGCTTCGTCCTTCTCCGAGACGGCCACTCCCACAAGGGCATGGATCAGCCCTGTGACAGCCCTCTCGTGGTTCCAGACGTGCAAAAAGGCATCCGCGGGAGAGGCCCAGGAGAACTGCGGAGCCTCGACTGCGAGCATCTTCGCCCTGCCGCCTGATTCGACAACATAGTCGTAGAGTTTCATGGCGTGGACCAGCTCCTCGCCCGCCTGAACCCTCATCCAGGATGCAAAGCCCTTCCTGCCGATGGCCTCGAAGTAAGCCGACATCGAGAGATATAGATAGGAGGAATAAAACTCCCTGTTCGCCTGCATATTGAGCGCGTCTGTCATCTTGTCGCTGAGAATGATCTCACATCCGTTGCAGCTCTTTTGCTTTCAACTTCTTTTTGCTTTCTGCGGCTCTCGTCACTATTCTTTGCCGCTCTAATTCTATCTTGCCCAACACGATTCCGCCTTACTCCACCAGCTTCTCGAAGAGATCCTTTGCTGCACCGCATTCAGGGCACATCCAATCAGCGGGCAGATCCTCGAAAGCTGTTCCAGGGGCTATATTCTGAGTGGCATCGCCCTTCTGTGGATCATAGATATATCCGCAGACTGTGCACACGTATTTGTCCATCTTCTTCACCCGTTAAATCATTCTCTCAAGCACTTCACTGATCTTCTTTTCTCTCTTCGCCTCATCGAGATCCACCAGCTCGAAGCCGGGGAAGACCTCTTCGAAGCTGGGAGCATCCACCTGATAGAACCTTCCCAGAGGTATGGGCGCATCAGGACCGTCGTATCTCCATGAACGGCTTAGCCTTAGCGCCTCATCGAAGCTGCTCGTGTCGTTGCCCTTCATCTCATAAACGCATTTGTTGTAGGACTCGTACAGGTTGTTGTAGGTCATGCAGACCTGAAGGACGTCCACGAAGGAGAAGCCCTTGTGAAGGATCGCCTCTTTGAAGAGCCTCTGCAGCAGGTCTATGCCGTGGGTATATCCCCGGGCGATGTAGGTCGCTCCTGAGACAAGCATCAGCTCGGGCGGGTTCATGGGCGGCTCGGCTGAGCCCAGAGGCGTTGACTTGCCCTTGAAGCCCTGGGGCGATGTGGGGGTGTACTGGCCAGTGGTGAGGCCGTAGACGCGATTGTCATGCAATATGAGGGTGATGTCGATGTTCCTCTTGGCGGCGAAGATGAGGTGGTCGAGGCCTTCTGCCAGGCAGTCGCCATCGCCTGAGAAGCAGATCACCTTCCGCTCGGGATTTGCAAGCTTGATCGCCGTGGCCACCGGCAGTGTCCTGCCATGAATCGAGTAGAAGCTGTTCACATTGAGGTAGTCCACGATCTTGCCATGGCAGCCGATCCCCGAGACCAGCACTACTTCTTCGACGGGGAGGCCCTCCTCGTCGAGCTGTGCAAGGACAGCTCTCATCGCATTCAGGATGGAGAAGTTGCCGCAGCCCGGACACCATGTGTTCTTGGCATAGGTTCCCAGGTCAGTCGGTTTCATGCCAGGGTCCTCCCGATCTCCGAGATCAGATCATCGAGAGAAAACGGCCTGCCGTCGTATTTCAGGATCTTCTCATCGACATTTATTCCGTAGAGCCCTGCAAGCCTGGCCAGCTGGGCGGTGGAGTTGCCCTCGACTGCGATGATCCTCTGCGCCCCCTTCAGTGCCTCTTTAAGCCTCTGTGCGGGGAAGGGCGAGAGCACCACCACATGAACCGCCTTCAGGCCGAGACCCTCAGCGGCCTCGATGCAGACTCCCTTGTTCGAGCCCCAGCATAGAAGGGCCGTATTGCTGCCGCTGTCGCCGTGGACCGCCACGGCCTCGTACTCTTCCATCTCTTTTGCCAGAGCTTCTCCTTTCAGAAGTTGCTTGTCAGCCATCGCCACAGCGGTCTTGGGATCCTCTGTGGTAATTCCGTGCTCATCATGGCCGTAGCCATTGGCCTTGATCGCCTGGCCTCTGTGGGATGGATAGGCCAGAGGTGAAACCCCTGTCTGGGTGTACTTGTAGCGATGGTACTCATCCTCTCCATCCCAGAGAATAGGATGCTCCTCCCTCGTCTCTGCTATGCTGATATCGAGGCTGTAGAGCCCTTCGCTGACGCTCTTGTCGGTGAGAATGAAAGCAGGCACCTGGAACTTCCAGGCCATATTCAGGGCCACACCTGACCAGCGGCAGGCCTCCTCGGCATCTCCTGGGGCGACCACAAACCTGGGAAACTCGCCCTGGCCAGCGTTCAGAATGAAGTGCAGATCGCCCTGGGCTGTGTAGGTGGGCAGGCCGGTCGATGGGCCCGCCCTCTGGGCCATCATGATCACCACAGGCATCTCAGCCTGGCCTGCAAGGCTTAAGCCCTCAGTCATGAGACAGAAGCCGCCGCCCGATGTCCCCACTGCAGCCTTGATCCCGGCATAGGCGAACCCCTGGGCCATCAGCATGACTGCGATCTCATTCTCGGGATGTATGACCCTCAACCCAAAGCCGGGAGCTGATTGGGCCATGAAGTCCAGAAGGCTGGACGAGGGGGTCATAGGGTAGGCGATGTAGGCCTTCAGGCCCGCCCTGATCAGGCCGAGGCCGATGGCCTGGTTGCCAGTCATGATTGGCAGGCTTTCCTGGTTCAGCCCTTCTATGCGGCAGAACTCCACAGCAGAGTCATAGCCACGGTGGGCCACCTTCAGGTTCAGCTCCAGCTCTTTCGGGATGTGCATACTCAGGACATCTTCGAGGACCTGCCACTCGATGCCCACAATCCTGCAGAGGCCTCCGAGGATGCAGCTGTTCTTCATGATGGACAATGCTCCCTCCTCCTTCAGGATCTGGGAGACGGGAAGTCCGCAGGCCGACGACTTCAAATCCAGAGGCTTGACTTTGTCGGCATCGTAAATGATAAAGGATTTGTCCTTCAGCCTCTCCCTGTGCCTCTCAAGCGTCTCCTGGTTCAGGGCGATGAGAACGTCCACCTTATCCCTGTGAGTTCCAATCTTACGCCGGGCAGCCCTGATGAGGGAGAAGTTATGCCCGCCCCTGATGAGTGAGGGGTAATCGTAGTACATATAGATGCGATAGCCGAGGCGGTTGAAGAGGCGGCCTATGGTCGCTCCGGCCTCGTTTATTCCGTCCCCTGCTATCCCACCAATGAGTGTAGAAAAATCCTCCATCTCCATTCTCCAGATAGGTCCTGCAGCTCATGAGCTGCACAGTCGTCATCGGGACAATAGGCAAATATCTTCAATATATATCCGGGCGCATCAGTTATAAAAACTTCGGAGAAATCAGCAGACCTACGGCCGTTTTAATATATCCTGAAAAAACTAAAAAAAGATACAAGCGCGGGTGAGCTAAAACCCGAACTATGAAATTTTCGGTTGACAGGCAATGCTAGACAATCGTACTCTGGCATGCTCAGTTGAACTCGCTCGTGTTCAGATCCTTTATCTCATCTATCCTGGTCTTCAGCCATGCATTGTCCTCTTCGGGGCCTGATGCAATCTCGTGCAGTATGCCAGACTTATTCAGCTCGTAATTGTATGGTGTCCTGCCCCAGTTCCAGAGATCATTGCCTGAGGCTTTGGTCACATCGGTAGTTATGTTCATGCTGGCCACTTTTGCCAGAATGCTCTGGCCGCTGAATCCGCCGAGCTGCAATGGCGCTACAGCTCCGCTATTCAATGTCAATAGCAGGATGATCAGGCTGAATAGCAATAAGTTCCTCATGTAGATTCACCTTCGAATTCTTTCATGCCATGCGATGTTGCACTGACTCGGAATTCCCTCAAGGAATGCCTATGCGTGAAGATGAAGATATTGAATCTATCAATCTATTTGAGATTTCATATGTTGGCGGAATGATGAATTAGGAAAAGGTATGACTGAGGAGAAGGCATGACTGCAACGGAAGTCATCTCGAAATTCAGATTGCTCTGCCTATTGCAGGAAATGCCGGTAGATGATAAGAGAAACGTATTCGTCGAGTGATTGGGATGGAGGCTATAATCGCCTCCACCCTTCTCCGAGTCGATTCTTATAGACTCCTTCGAAATGCTGTTCTCACCAATCCTCTGGGATCGGATACAAGAATAAACCCCGCTTATTGATATCGTAGTCCAGATGCAGGAACCTCTTCAAGTACTCTTGGTGTACTGCCCTGGGGTCCAGGTCTTTGAAGATCTCAGGGTGAAGCAATTTAGACAAATACACCGTACCTATCCAGGGGTTAGCCGTCAAAATGTAAAATGACATGGTATAAACATTTCGGTTCTTGACAGCATCGATATTGCTGAAGCCGGTAACATTTGCGAAATCCTTCAACCTCATATCAACTGCGGTTGAATTATTTACCTGGTAACCAGCATTATTGTTGGGGATCAATGCTTCCCAAAGGATTACGGACGGATTTTGCTCGATGACCCATTCTGGATCTATCTGAACATATACTCCTGGTAGACCTACACCTGGTCGATCAGCCGCAATATCCCTTCCGCCAGCGATGTTTATCATGGAAATTACTGGACAACCCTGGCCGCTAGTTCCCATTGGCAATAAATCAGTGGGGGCCCAATAATAGAAGACGCTGGGTTTCTCTTCATTCGAGAGGTCTTCTGTCTTGCGGGAGATGTCATCCAGAAAGCCACCATACCAGTTGGTGTATTCTTCAGCGTTATCTGCGACACCAAGAACATACCCCAATCTCCGGATGGCCGAGATCGAATGGAGAAGCTCTCCATGGCCCTCGGAGAAGAGAACTGGAATGCCTGCTGTCTCTAGTTTATTTATTATACCTTTGTCTCCTCCCTCATATATCACTAACAGGTCCGGCTTCAAGGATATGATCTTCTCCATATCCAACTCTTTAGTGCGGCCGACATTTTGACACTTGCTCAGCTCGGGGAAAAGCTCTGGCAGCTTAACGATGTCGGAGGATACACCGACGACCTTGCTATCTGCACCTATCGCGACTATCTCCTCCGCAAGTGGTGTGAAAGCCACAATCACCCGTTCAACTGGAAATTTTATTTTGACAGTCCTGTTAAGAGCATCTATCACTGAGATCTCGCTTTCAGTATCCTGTAAAATATTTTCTACCTGATCTATGTCCTTATCATCGATCTTGCCATCATCATTGGCATCTGCCAGCGCTGTCGGGCTTTCGGTGCCTGCTATTATAGCATTGAGGAAATCGATATCTTTCTGGTCAATAGTCCCGTCCATATTCGCATTACCGAGGACCTTAGGTGTGTAGTCCATTTCTGCGCTGGCGGGACTCACCATGATACACAGTAATATTAAAATAGGCGATATACAATGCATATGTTCTATCAATTTAACACCAATCGCAATCTGAAGATGCTATTAATAAACGTTTTGCCACAAATAATAGTATTTAGAGTCCTGAATGTTTGGACTTCATATGCTATTTATATACTCGGCCCGTATTTTTAAATACAATCCCTGCGCGATTGATTTGATGCTCTCGCCTCGGATTTTGGCCCGAGTGATATATCTGATCTTCTTCTTTGTCAGCTCGGCAGTGGAGCAAAGGACGAGGGTAGGCTCTGAGATCGACCTCTAGCGTTTACCACTATGACGAGAAAAATGCATCCGACTTCAGGCTGCGGACCCTCTCAGAGCTTTTTTATGATATCTACGACATAAAGATATTTCAGCAGCTACCGATGCGAGTTCGCATGAGGTTCTTAATGGGATATTCCCTACTGCGATGACGAGCAATTTCCGTACGAGGCCACAAGAGAGTTCGATGCCTTCGAGCACAGGTATTATGACCACATAGGAGTATAAGCCATTAGACGAGGCAGGATGAAAAAGAGGAACATTAATTATGCCAGCTCAGCGAAGGGATGGCTATCCGATCGCCAAAACAGGGCATGGCCCATATGGGAACTACTTTCATCAACCTCAGGTCGAGGAGATAAAATGTTTGAAGGATCAAATGTCGCAAGCAAATAAAGAAATTAATTCGGATTACGAATGCCTTCCTGTTGATTTCTATGAGGTCACAGACACTGACTCTATCGAGTTCGAAGAGGCCACCAGGATCTATGCTGAGTCGTTTCCCGAGAACGAGCGTCGTCCCATAGCTGCAATTAACGAGATGGTAAATGGCGGCCGAGGTCGCCTGATGGTCGGCAAAAGAGAGAATGAGATCGTCCTCATGTCGCTGCTATATCCTTTAGCTGACAAGTCCTGCTTGCTTGTCGATTACCTGGCAACGGCAAAAGAGCACAGGAGCACAGGATTGGGCAGGGCATTCTTGAGGCATATTCTCGACAGAACCGATGATCTCCAATTCAATTCCATCCTCATCGAGATCGAAAATCCTTATCTGGACGATGATGATGCTAAATTAAAGCGGCTAAAATTCTACAAAAGCCTCGGCATGAAAGAGCTGCAAGGCGTGAGATATCTTCTTCCACCCTTTCAGGGCGATGAGCCTGTGGAATTGATATTGCTGATCTTCTCCAGAGATGATGCAGATCATCTGGCTGGCGAGGCGGTGAGGAGCCTGGTCATCCAGCTGTTTGGAGAGCTGTATGACCGATTTGAAGACGATTGGTTCCTGACATCGACCCTTGGAAGCATACCTGACTTCGTCCCGCTGATTTAACTACAAAAAAACTGGGTTTATTCCGCCGGGCAGGTCTCCCCTTCATCGCCGCCCTCAGGCTTCGCCTCTTCCGGCTTGATCTTCCCGATCTTCACCCAATAATTTTTAATTGCCGCGTGCAATGCATCCGCGCCCAGGTTCGAGCAGTGCAGCTTCTGAGAGGGCAGCCCACCAAGCTCAGCGGCCACGTCTTTTCGGGTGATCTTCATCGCCTCTTCCAGAGGCTTTCCCTTGGCCATCTCAGTGACCATGCTGCTCACAGCAATCGCCGCCCCGCAGCCAAATGTCCGGAACTTGATATCGTCTATTTTGTCGTCCTTGACCTTGATGAAGATCTCCATCAGATCACCGCAGACGGGGTTGCCGACCTTCCCATATCCATCCGGGTTCTCAATCACCCCAACGTTCCTGGGGTTCATGAAATTCTCCATCACCTTTTTGCTGTAGCCTACCTGTTCCATTCAGTGGTCACCTTGTCCCGATTTGGATTGCTGGTCTCCTTCGATCTTTGACATATGTCCCATATGGATCAGTATATAGCTCTACATGTAGTTGTATCTGCCCATCAGCCCGTGGTGGGGCGGCATGGGCTATCGGCCTTGCCTTCGCCGGCCATTCAGGGAAAATCGCAGCGGTCATATGCCTTTCAGGACGAGTCTTCCGGCCAAGCGTGCATCTCACTTGGGCCCGACTATGTGCAAATAGGGTCGGCTGGGCGAAAATGAGGATCATCTTTGGGTTATCTCATCCGGCCAGATGCCGTGAACTGCTCCCAGGGCTTGATCCACAGATGCATGAACCCTCTCTGCAGAAAAGCCGCTGAACAGGAGGTACGCCTCGACATAGTTTGGCACAGGTATGGACATCTGCTCCACAAGCATGACCATCTGCATGATAGTGTGGTCTCCGAGTTCAAAGGGAATTATGGCATCTGGGATGAGAAGCTCATAGATCTCCGGGCTCATAGGGCGCTCAAAACCGGATATAAATGCTTCCAGGATCTCGCTCGTCCACTCATGCTTCCTCCCGAGATCCTCATAGGGGATTATAACTATACGCCTGGCCTCACTGAGATGTTCCAGCAACATTTCCGGGGTGGGCCTCCCATCAAAGACGAGATTCAGATGATGGACATGCGGCATCGTTGTCGGAACTTTGCTCGCCCGAACGGAGAACCTGACATCTTTGAAGACCGTCCCGGCATCCTTTCCCTGATGGCCAGCGCCGTTGCCGAACTGGATCGCATTGGGGGAGAGCTTGACGATATTGTGAGGATCAGCGCTTCTGCGGTCCAGGTTTCCAAGAACAGCACGAAGGCCCAGGGGTCTGGCTGCCATGACTGCCCTGCACAGAGCAGTGGTGTTGCAGCTTGTGCACTGAATCAGCTTTGGGGCCTCCTTCTGAAATCGTTCGTAGTTCTCCAGGCCAAAGAAGAATTCCCCGGAGAGGTCATCTCTGATCTTCTCTGGTATCTGCAGCTTCTTCTCCTCAAGGCCGCTCAGGATTTCGCCTCTGTGGGCCCCGCCCATCAGCATCGTATAGCAGTCATGGGCCATGCTCGCCTCTACATAGGGCAGCTCCTGGCCCTCCGGAGTCCCGACAACTATCAAATCCGATTCTTCAAAGAAATCGTCATAGCTGCCCTCTATCTTGGCTCCTGCCTTCTCCCATCCCTGTCGATTCTTTTCGTCTGTCAAAAAAGCTCTGACGTCGCACATTCTGGTGAACTTGCTCAGCATGCTCTTGGCCCTGGCATGAGGCGCACGAAGAAGAACATTCATGTCGCCAGCGATCCCTTCCTCCTCTTTGATCTTGGATATTGCGGGAATGGCTCTCTTGCTCTCTGTCCCATCAAAGCCAACGAAGCCAGCATTCATTTTCATGAAATTATCACTCAAATGATGTTTATACATCAGGATGATATTTCAAATTTTCTATAATAGTAAATATGCTAATAGGATCTGAGTCATAAGCTAGGTGATTGGATTACGACAGCAATAAGTAGTTTCGAGGATGGATATCTCTGCAGAGGAGTATCTGATGCTTGAAAAAATGCCTGAGAGTTCTGGAAATGTCATCGGCTATAGGGCAATTGGGACAATAACTTCTTCGGACTACCTGAAGCTGGAGCCGGAAGTAAGAGAGCTGGTGAAAGGGGAAGGAAACATACGCATCTTGATAGATCTGAGCGAGTTCAAATGGGAAAAAATGGAGGCCTGGCTGCGGGATCTGAAATTCGGATCAGAATTTCGCCATGAGATCCAGAAAATGGCCATCGTCGGGGATAAGACATGGGAGAAGTGGATGACGTATCTGGCCAAGCCCTTCTATGCGCGTGATGCCAAGTTCTTTCACTCCTCAGAGATCGATAAGGCCTGGGCTTGGCTTCGGGAATGATTTAGAGGGACAATCTGAAAAGAAGATCTGCGCTGAGCCCATCGGGGAGACATAATGCCCCGGGTGTGATGGAGAAGAAGCCATCCTCAAAAAACAATTGGGGGAGAATTACGTCGTAAATCTATATGCGATGGAGTTTGCCCCAATGTTATTGGGAGTGGTCACGCTCTTGTATCTGTTCGTTACCGGGATCGTGCTCATGGATTTGCTTATCGGAATCGCAGCCCTTCCTTGGTCGGATTGATCTGTGATATTTGTTTGATTTGTGACATTGGTCTGATTTGTTATATTAGTCTGATTCAAGATGTTCTCGTTGCTCGGGACATTTTTGGAGATGCTTCCAAGGAGGAGTGGTTTGACATTGGCGCTGCCCAGCTGCACAGATTCCACCAAAGCGACGGCCAGCATGAAAACCACAATGCATATAATTATCCGCATATATCTGACCTCTGAGCCTTTCATGGAAGTCTTATTTAAAATAGCTTTAGGTTCACCCCAGCCTTTTGGGAAAATTAGCCGGCTGCTGGCGCTCTGTATCTCAACCTAAAGCGCCAGGAGCCGATAAATTGGACACTGCCGATGGCTACTTCAGTATCTCGACCTCTCCATTATCGAGGTGGTAGCGAGCGCCTACGATCGTCAAGTTCCCCTCCTCAACAAGCGTGGAGAGTATGGGTTCAGAGTTTTCGAGCTGCTTCACTATGTTCTCTGTGTTGATATCGATGGATGAGTTGAGCACCTCCTTCTCGCTCGCCTCGGCTCTGGCTTTATCGATTGCTGGCTGAATGGCCTGTACAAGGCTTGCCAAGTGTCCGGGAGCTTCTCCCTCCTCGACTGTCGCCTTTACGGCACCGCAGCCATCATGGCCCATGACGACCACCAGAGGCACGCCCAGGTGTTCAGCACCATATTCGATGCTCGCAAGGGTGGCATTATCCATAACCTCTCCAGCACTCCTGATCACAAAGATGTCGCCGATTCCCTGGTCGAAGACGATCTCCGGGGGGACCCTGGAGTCCGAGCATCCCACGAGTATGGCAAAGGGATGCTGACCTGAAACGACCTCTGCACGGCGCTCAGCTGATTGGTCTGGATGTATGGCGTTGCCGGAGACGAAGCGAGCGTTGCCATCCATCAGCTTCTGCAGAGCCTGATCTGCGGTGATCTCTGATGACTTTTCCGATGCTGCCACAAAGGCGCAAAGGAGCAATAGCACAGCTGCTATTGAGAGCATCTTCATGGTTTTTATGCTAAATTCCTCCCTCATTTGACCATCTCATGATAAAAAATAAGAGCCTTTCGCCCCAAGGATATCGATGAGGTTCATCAGCAGCCCAAAATTTTGTATCGAAGGCTCTGGCAAGGATTCTTCGGCTAACTGGACAATTGCGAGTGCACTCATCTCTGAAAACCCATATGAACTCTGGGGGAGTCTCATATGATCTCAGCGCTTAAATAATGTCAACGACTCTGTTATATGATGAAGGTCGTCAACGAATTAGGTGACTGATGATGATATATAATGGTAAATCGGGCCTGATATTGGCTTGGCTCTGTATGGCGATCCTGCTCTCCATGAGTCTGACTGGTGCCGCATGGGATAGCTATGGCAGCAACTCCAAGTCTGCACTCGGCACGAGCGACTTATACGAGGCGATGAGTGATCCTTATGCCATCAGCGCGTCACAATCGGCACTGGATAGAGCTGTTGCATTAAGAGAAATTCAAAAGATGAATTACGGCTACTACCATCCGGCTGGCGAAAATAGCTGGGATTACTGGGCGAACATGTGGCTGAAGGATGATTCCAGCACAGCTAGCGTTTATAGATTGATGCAGGACCCATATGCATACGGTGGACCTCAATCTGCTCTTGATAGTGCAGCTGCACTGAAGGAGATTCAGAAGAGCAATTACGGCTATTACAGCCCGTCGGCTTCTGGTAATTGGGATTACTGGACGCGGATGTGGCTGAATCTGCAATGAAGTTCGCGAACATCGAATCCGAATTGAAGCAGGGCATGATATGCGCCCCTCCTGAGGCAATGCCCTGCTTTCATACCGCAATCTGGAATTTGGGACAGAATCAGGGTTAATCCCCTGTCTCGTCAAATTTTTATAAAAAAAATTCATATCAATTTGTGCCACCAGAGAGATGCTCCGAAAGATGTATCATGATAAACTGCTGTTAAATGGCGATCATGGCCATCATCGACTGCGCAAGATATGATGAAACCTCGCAGGAAGCCGATCGAGCTGAAGAGGCCCAAAAATCCCAGTGCAAGCAAGTAGTGATACCCGATGTTCTCTGGCGCTATGAAGTCAATGCTAACGGAGAATGCGTCGACTCTTATATCTCACCAGTCGTAGACAGGATGCTGGGATTGCAGGATGGCACTATCGGAAACAGCTTCAACAAATATTTTTCCTATGTCCATCCTGATGACTTGCCAGCAGTGCAGGATATACTTTCCAGAGGGATACGAATGCTTTGGAAGGAGATAAGCATTGAATACCGTCTGAGAAAGGCCGATGGCCCTCTGATTTGGGTTCGCACAACGGCTTCGGCTCATTCTCATGAGGATGGCCGGGTTGCTGTCTTTGGCACGACAAATAATGTCACCAGGAAGAAAGATGCAAATGATGCGCTGCGGGAGAGCGAGGAGAAATATCGCAGATTGATCGAAAACAGCCATGACATCATCTGCGCGCTCACTTCGGAGGGAGATTTTACCTCTGCATCTCCTGGCTTCTCCAAATTGCTGGGATATCAGGCGGACCAGGTAGTCGGAAGATCATTCCGGCAATTCGTGCATCCGGGTGATATTGCAGGGTGCATGGAATCGATGCGTATGATGATCGAGACAGAACAGCAAAAGGGTTTTGAATTCCGCGTGCACCATGCCAACGGAACATGGCATTGGCTCCATGTAAGTGCCTATCCTTTAAAGGACAAGGCTGGCAAGATCTATGGCGTTGAGGGAAGCGCCACAGACATCACCGAACGCAAACAGGCTGATGCAATGTCACGCCTCCAGTATGATCTCAGCCTTGCGCTCAGTTCGAGCAACGATCTGCACCAGGTGCTGGAGCATGTCTTGAATGTCGTCTTGCAGCTAGAAGGCATTGACAGTGGCGGAGTTTATGAGGTCAATCCGGCCAGCGGCGTGCTCGACCTGGTGGTGCATAGCGGCCTGTCGCCTCAATTCGTCGACCATCTCTCTCATCATTTCACGCGGGTGCGCCTGGCAGATGCGGGAAAAGTGCACTTCGGGATCTGTCCTGATGTCATCCAGACCAAGGATGCCATCCTCCAGCAAGAAGGACTGCGCGCTATAGCTTTTATCCCCGTGTTGAGCCAGGGTGAATCGATTGCAGCTCTGATCCTCGCTTCACATACCCAAGACGATATACCTGCCAGTGCTCGTAGCATCCTTGAGACGCTTGCCCTGCATATTGGTAACACCTTGATGCGCCTGCGCTCGGATGCCGCACTGAAAGAGAACGAGCTGAGGCTGAGGACCATTTTCGAAGCATCCAGCGCTGGAATAATCATAGTCGATACCGAAGGGCGGATCACACAGGCCAATCAGCAGATGGCTGAGCTGTTTGGATCTCCGCTGGAGACTGTGATCGGAGCTTCGTATATGGATTTTGTCCATCCCGATGAACGCCAGGATGGAATAGATACTCTGCAAGCGATGCTGGAAGACAGGCTCGATACCATATATAAAGAGAGGCATTATCTCCGTGGAGCAGAAGGCGATTTCTGGGGATATTTAAGTGGACGAAGAATGGTGGGGCAGGACGGAGAGTTCACGGGTTTGCTGGGCATTATATCCGATATCACCGATCGCAAGAAGGCTGAGGATGAGCTTAGATGGAAGACGGCTCTGCTTGAAGCTCAGGTCGAAGCATCTCTGGATGGAATCCTGGTGGTAGATGATCAGGGGCAAAGGATCCTCACTAACCAGCGGCTCTTAAACATGTTTAATGTGCCGCCACATCTGAGGGTCCAGATGTATGATGAAAGGGTCCGGATGTATGACGAGGCTCTTCTTCAGCATGTGACAGGCAGGACCAAGAATCCCGAGCAATTCCTTGAAAAAATAAGGTACCTTGATTCTCATCAAGATGAGACCAGCCGGGATGAGGTCGAGTTTGATGACGGGATGGTTCTGGACAGTTATTCTTCGCCTGTTATCGGCAAGGACGGCATACATTATGGCAGGATCTGGATCCTTCATGATATATCCGACTACAGGCACGCTCTGGAAGCTCTGCGCGAGTCCGAGCAGCGCCTGTCCGATATCATTGATTTCTTGCCTGATGCTACATTTGCTGTGGACAGGGTGGGGAAGGTTATCGCATGGAACCGCGCGATTGAGGAGAAGACAGGCGTGCTAAAATCCGAAATGATAGGCCAAAATAATTTTGCCTACGCTATTCCATCATATGGCGAGCGTCGACCAGTCCTCCTCGACCTTATTTTTAAGGACCGAAAGGAGATCGAAGCCAACTATTACTCTCTCGTGAGAAATGGTGATCAATTGATTGCAGAGACATTCGCTCCAATTCTCGCCAATGGCAGGGGCGAATATCTATGGATTATTGCTTCTCCGCTATATGATAGCAATGGCTCTGTCGTAGGTGCGATAGAATCCATTCGCGATATCACCAGGTATGTGGAAGCTGAAAATGAGCTAAAAAAAATAAATCGGCATTTAATGATGGCGACTGAGCATGCTCAGATGATGGCTGAAAAGGCGGAGCAAGCCAATGCAGCCAAGTCCGAGTTTCTGGCAAACATGAGCCATGAGATCCGCACCCCGCTGAACGGGATCCTTGGCATGATCGGATTGTTGATGGATACGGATCTGAAGGTCGAGCAGCGCGAATATGCGCAGATAGCTCGCATCAGTGGTGAGACCCTGCTCTCTCTCATAAACGATATCCTGGACTTCTCCAAGATCGAGGCCAACAAACTGAAGCTTGAGATCCTGGACTTCGACCTGCGCTCAGCGCTGAAGGATACGACCGATTTCTTGGCAGTATGTGCTCATGAGAAAGGGCTAAGGCTGGATTGCCATGTTGAGCCCGAAGTTCCTTCGCTTCTGAGGGGGGACCCGGGAAGACTGCGCCAGATCCTGATTAATCTGGGAAGCAATGCCGTTAAGTTTACTGCAAAGGGCGGCATAGCGATATGCGTTGGCCTGGTGAGCGCAGACGACAAAGCCATTACTCTTCGCTTCTCCATAAGTGATACAGGCATAGGCATCCCAGCGGACCGAATAGGGATCCTCTTTTCACCTTTCACCCAAGCGGACAGCTCGACAAGGCGCAGATACGGGGGAACAGGTTTAGGCCTGGCGATCTCCAGGCAATTGGTTGAACTGATGCATGGAAAGATCGGTGTCGAAAGCACAGAGCGTGAAGGCTCCACATTCTGGTTCACTGCGGATTTTGAGAATCCATTGGCAAATCCGTCTTCCGATGGCGCTGTGCTCGCCGAACTCGATGCAGGAGGATCTCAAGGGTGCACAATTTTACACCCTGGACTATCCGCGCCATCCAGGCAGAGGTTACGCGTCCTTCTGGCTGAGGACAACCCCGTAAACCAAAAAGTGGCACTGGCAATGCTGAGAAATATGGGTCACCAGGCAGATGCTGTGGCCGATGGCAAAGAGGCCCTCGATGCATTACAGACCATTCCCTACGACCTGGTGCTGATGGATTGCCATATGCCTGAGATGGACGGCTTCGAGGCCACTCGTGCCATTCGAGGAATGGGGGCAAAGACGCTCGATCCAAGCATTCCCATCATTGCGCTGACTGCTTCAGCCATGGAAAGCGATAGGAAGAAGTGTATTCAGGCCGGAATGAATGATTTCCTTGCAAAGCCCGTCCTGAAAAGAGCACTAGAAGAAAAGATCATCAAATGGATGGCGATGATGTCGGGCGATGAGATGTGAATGGCATATGCCAAAGCAGCATGGCTGCGCTCTCTTGTTTTTGCTCAGATTCCTATGGAATATTTTCTAGAATCGCTCGGTGATGATGCTAAAGTCGATTCGAGTTTCAACCTTATTCCTTATCTTTTTACCAGTTCGAGCAGGCAATATTGATAGGGCAGGCCCTCGGGTTTTTCATAGAACTTGTCTTGCAGACGTCGATAAATCTCTTCGATCAGGTACTTATTCTCCGCATGAAGCCCGATTTGCATCGACGATTCGCTCCAGGCCCTGACAACATGAGCCAGAGTAGCGGCAAGCTTGGACCTCTCCTGTGGATCGTCAAGTTCGTCTTGCGCCTTGGTGAAATAGGCGCAGGGGACTGTCAGGGGATCACAGGCGTTGATTGCAAAAGATCCCAGATCGCCTTCATTCAGCAGGCTTGACATCTCCTGTGGTGCTGCAAAATAATCAGGTATGAAAATAGAGTTCAGCTCGGCTTCGGAGAGCCTTTTCTCCCCATATAGCTCTCGACAAATGTCCCTGAGATTGTTATATCCCGCGGACGCTGGCCACCTGTCGTCCCCCAGATTGGCAAGGTTGGCAAGAAACAAAGCGCCCCCTCTGACAAGCGATTCAGAGCACTCGTGCAGGAACGATCGCAAATCCGCCTTCCATTTTTCCGCAAATTTTCTGCGTTCCGTGTCGGACAACTGGTTGGGCTGCAGGCAAAGGGGATGCGAAAAAAATTCAGGCCCAACGGTTTTGGCGTTCAGCCAGTGCAGCGAAGTGGAGGAGAAACCGATCCGAAGTCTGCCTCTCATCTCAGGAAATGGCTCATAAAAAGAGCGCTGGATATATTGGCCCTCAACATGCTTTAATTTCGCTAATACGGAGGCTTCCCAGAACATCTCGAAATTCGCAGGATCCGCCAGGTCGATATAGATTAGTTTGATGGGAAGCAGAGGATTCACCTCGTGAATCTGGCGTATGACGGCTTCGAACAACTCGCTCGAATTCACACCGTCTGCGGCACCATAATCGGCTATCACAAACATCTCGTCGGCACTCATGGCTGCGATGTGCGGCGATATGCGCCGGATGTATGATGCCATTTTGGGGAGCACCTCTGCATTCACCGCCCGCGCAGTATCGGAGATCCGGCTGTAATCCTTGGTCATCGTCGGTGAATACTGCTGTGATGAGACCAATCGTGCATTCTTCATGGCTTTCACCAATCTTGTTATCCAACTATTTCAAGTCCTCTAGAGGCAATCTTCCTTCCTCAAGTCCCCCTCATCAAGAGGATAGTGACTGCACAATGCTCTCTCTCAACCGCAAAAAAAGGGCCGAATCTCACCCCTAAGAAGAGATGCGAGCCAGAGGCTTCTGAGGCCAAGACGGTTCTCTCGCCGGGGTGAAGCCATGAGAGTGGTGCGATTTTATCAGAACCGCTTACTGCACTTTTTATATATAATACAGCGCCGAGGGTGGGATTCGAACCCACGATCCGCGTAGCGGAACAGGTTTAGCAAACCTGCGCGCCCTTCGCGAATCCTTGGTTCAAAGCTTTAACCAATCGCCCGCTTTCGTTTTCGGCCTTTTTCCTATCCGCTTTATAGCTCTATGAAGGCACCCGATCTATAAATAATTTGCCGCGGTAAAGGTAGTAATTAGGTAGCCTCATTTGAGCGAGAACATTGGAGCGTCTAGTATGAGACTCAATCTCATCATCGCAGAATCTTCTTAGCTAGTGCCACCAGGAATGTTGACATAAGCAACCATCCAAGAATCCGCTCCATGATGCTGATATACCAGCATAATCCGCTTAAGTTGCCAATTTGTGTGGTTGTAGTGAGTATTATGGCGCTTAGGCCGAATACGCCTGGGAATTGGGCCTGACCACCCCACAAATAGACAAAGGTTGCGATAAAAAAGATCGCAATCATCGATAATAGTGGATAGTAGAAACGAACACCATATCCATAAAACCCCAAAGCTATATAATCGAGATACAATGGTAATCCGGCTAGATGTTCCTTTCTTCGTACCGTTCGATATTGGAACTTACAATTATCTGCATCGTCAAACTTCCCTTGATTTTCATAATTCCTAATTAGTGCCAAATAAGCTGACTCATCGAATACCAGCTTATCCTTAATTAATGCCCATGGTACTTCGAGAAACGCCAAATCGGAATTTCTCAATGATAAACTAGAATCAATTCCTAATGAAACATTGAACAACATGTGTTTGATTAAAGAATTATTTATATTAACATTATTGTCAAAACTGGATTTTTCAAAGCTTGCCGCTCCGATGAATTGAGAGTTGAAGAAGTTCGCTTTTCCATTAAATTGGGCGTTGGAAAAATTAGTGAACCCAAGAAACTCCGCTCCATCAAAAAAAATCTCCGTTCCGCTGAATTCTGCTCCATCAAATTCAACAAATAAGCTGAACCTCGCTCTATTGAAACTGATCACCTCTCCGTTAAATCTAGCCTCTTTAAAGCTTAAACCACTGCCAAACTGAACACCCATGAACTCTATCTTTTCCCCGATAATCTCGGCTTTAGAAAAGTCGGCAAATTTGCCAAATTCCGCTCCATTGAAACTTGTCTCCTTTCCTTTGAGCTTCACTTCGCTGAATTCGGTTCCTTTATCAAATTGTGTCTGAAAGAAATTGGCATTTTTTATAAAATGGGCTTCTGTGAAATAGGCAAATTCCTTAAATTCAGCGTGCGAGAAAACAACATCTTCTTTAAACTGCGCTCCGGCAAAGTGAGCTTCTCTGGAGAACTGTGATTCTGTGAAGCTAACATTTTTCTTAAATTGAGTGCCAAGAAATTCCGACATTCCCTCAAATTTAGATCCATAAAAGTCTACAATTTCTTCAAAAATGATATAGTTGAAGTTCAAAGATCCATTGATTGTCGAATTTCTAATATTTATCATAGAATGCACGGATTTTTTATCAGCTTCATCCACAGGCTCCTCTGCGCGGCCAAAATCAATATTGCCTTTTATGATGACATGATCATATTCCACCAGCTCGCCTTTCTCGATCTTTGCAAGTATCTCGCTGGCAGGAACCTCTCTGAGATTGTCCACTTCTGCCATTTCGGTCCACCATCTTCTTGATCTACTTATGGATATTTGGTTCTTTGGTTAGATCAATGGAAAGACTAAAGGCTTGGACTGCATTTTGAATTTTTTAAAGTTAGTTGTTATACAGGAGGGTCATAGTGGAAACCGGGTTAGCCTTTTCAACCAAACCACATATTATATTATAACGTGATTTCGTTGGTTTACCTAAGCCAAATTCTGCGCGCGTGTTACCTGCATCTATCCGACGACACCAGGCGATCCAAGCACGATAAATTTCTTAATATCTAAAAAAATTTTATCAGAGGCCAATTTTATAAAATACAATATTTTGATGTGGAGAGCTAGTTAGGATCGTGCCTTTGGCTAACCCATCTATTACGAAGACTATAGAAATTGGAATGATCCCGTGCGCATCCTCATCCCTATCCGCTCGAAAAAGATCTTTATAAAATTCTGCCTATTTTTACAGGCTTACCGCTAGTGATTTTCTGTAAATCACTGATACTTGATTTCTAGTTTTATATTAACCGTTAATTCCGCATTTAAAGAAAATTATATTATAAGAGCTTTTAGAAATGCTGCAAGGATATATCGGCCTAAGCCATTACGATGCCAAGTCCAAAAGTGTTATACTCAAGGTTTCCTCTCAACTTCTTCATTGAGCCATTCAAGGTGCTTCACGGCCTGTTCTACTGCTTTTCGTGCATATTCTATCAGCTCGTCTAAGTTGACCGAGTCTTGTATTATGCCACTTGGACCTGTAGGAGATATGTCTGTAAACCCTCTATGTGCAGCAGTTTCTAGATACGCTTTCGGCAAAATGATATCGACTTTACGGGTGTTTCCTGGCCCCAAATTATCGCTAATTTCGATTTTTACCCTCGATGATTCTTCAGGCGATTCTTCCCGTATACCGCGTCTTAAATTTACTGCATATCCCCACTTTATGAGATCATCAATTTCATCTTTTAATACAAGCAACATAGTGATATTTGTATTTAGCGTCTCATAATTTTTCTGTTGCTCATCGGGGTTTAGGACACGTATTGGGGCATCTATTAGGCCCCTTCTTTGTACGTCGTCCAAAAGTTGAAGGCGCTCCCATTTTTTCGTCATATTAAACTATGTGGAAGTGCCCTCTTTATATACCTTTCATACCTTATGGCACACAGGAATTTCTAGGTTTATGCTGCGCCAATTGCCCAGTATATGGCTAAGCTATCAAGACATTCTGAAGGAGCGCGATTTTTTGCACACAGATTGGATAGTGGTTTCTGGGCAACAAGGGATAGATCACTTTCGGCCTGCACAGGTCCTCTTTAAATACTATCGATTTTCTATAAGAGACCAATGGCCAATAGGGGTGAAATATGATGGCGGGTGCTGCAATAATATATTTTCCTGTCGGGAATGGCGATACAAGTCTTATAAGACTATCTGACGATACGAATATATTAATTGATTGCAATATCACTAATAAGTCAACAGAAGACGATGAAGAAAAATGGTATGATTTAAAAGACCATTTGCTAAAAATTCTTAGGAAAGATGAAAGGGGAATATTTCATATCGATTTATTCATCCTAACCCATCCTGATCAAGATCATTGCCGGGGTTTCGAAGATCATTTCTATATAGGTGATCCAAATAATTTGAATGATTCCGCTAAAAATAATAAAAAAATCTTTATTGATGAGTTATGGTTTACCCCAAGATTATTCCTTCCTACGAATGAAGATTCTCTATGTGCATCAGCTCAAGTATTTTTGAAGGAAGCGCGACGCAGGATAATGGTTTACAAAGAGAATAAAGTGCTATCAAAATTGCCTGGAAATAGATTGCAGATTATTGGGTATTCGGATAACAAAAGGTTAGAAGGTTTGAAGGATATTGTTATAGTTCCCGGTACTCTAACAAATCTCATTAATGCAGATCATAAGAAGGATTTCTCTCTTTTTATTCACGCGCCTTTCCGTAAGGATCTAGATTCCGAAGACAGTGAAAAAAATGAGACTAGTGTTGTCTTCCAAGCGCGTTTTGTCGTCGATGGAGAAGATCGTGCAGGTTTAGCCCTTTTCGGTGGTGATGCTCAGTATGAGATCTGGCGAGATATTCTTGACCGCAGTGAGGAGGGAGATCTTCAATGGGATCTCTTTTTGGCACCTCATCATTGCTCTTGGACTTTTTTCAGTGAGATAGATTACAAGGACGATCCTAATCCAAGAAAAGAATCCTTAGAATTGTTAACTAATAAGCGAAAGGGTGCGATAGTAATCGCTTCATGCAAGCCAGTAAAAGACGATGATGATAACCCTCCTCATTATCAGGCAGCCCAGAAATATAAAGAGATCGTTGGAGAGAAGGATTTCTACGTCACCATGGAGTATCCGAGCTCTGAACAACCACTTCCGTTAGAGTTTGAAATCACAAAGAAAGGTCCACAAAGAAAAGATCCACCAAGGTCTGGTACTATTGCATCTTCAGCCGCAATAAATAAGGTCGTCAGAGTACCGCAGACTTATGGCTTCTGATTTATATACTACAGGTTTGCAGGAGCAGGCACTTGATGCCTTAAGCCCAGCAATACGAGCAGCGATACTTCAATTGAAGCAGAAGTTCCCAAGGCAAGAGATCAAAGCATTAAATTGGGATGATAATTATATTGCTATACCTATTGATGTTGATGTAATTTTGCCTTCTCGGGGAACTATTGATGATATCGATATTCGCGAATCGGAGCCAATATGCCTCATCATAAATAAAAGAAATTATCCATATCAACCTCCTTATGTCTGGTCAAATCGCAAAGACTTTCCCAAAAATCGATTACCTCACCTCAATTACGGCCGAGCTGATAGTCCGGCAAGTTTCTGCCTACATCGAGGACGATTAGATGATTGGTATTCCGAACATACTATAAATGAACTAGCTGATAGAGCAAGGGGCTGGTTACGAGACGCGGCAGGAGGCCGCCTTATTCCTCCAGGAGATCGATTTGAACCTATACGAATAGACGAGAGTTTTGGATATTGTCTCTACGAGCCATCATATTTTATAAATCATATTCAAAATAAATGGTTTATGGAAAATAATCGCGAAGGTTTTGCATTTTTATGGTATAAATTATTGAATAGTTCTGTTCCAGATCCAGATCCTATAGTTGGCCGGAGCGGTTATGCAATTAAGATTGAATATTTACTCAATGAGGAAATAATTCCGGGCGCTATTGATTTAAGTATAAGAATAAATGCATTACAATCTACAGATAATGAGCTAGGTAGAAGGCTATTCGGGATATTAGTATGGCCTCCAGGCGATTATTTAAATGCAGAATATTGCACAGACCACCCCCATACTCTAGAAGATCTAATTGAATGGTCTAAGCATCTTAGATTACCCCTGGAACAGGCGCTTCAGGCGTATTTGGCGAAAAATCTACATCTTCTTGTAGGTGTTCCCATAACTTTAGTAATTCCCAGACCGCAAATCCTTGTAGATAGGCAAACAAATCTTGAGCTTCTTAATTTTGTTATCATTGCCGGAGATGGTTCAGCGCCAAAAGATGGATCCTGGAACCTTAATGCAAGGGTCTCTATAATGAGCCATAGATTTCCTTTAACCCACAAAAGAGCCAGGGAAATTTCTTCAAAACCGATAGGCTTCAGTCTAGGGGATATAATCTTTCTCGGTTGCGGTTCTTTGGGTTCGAAATTGATTCTTCATTTGGCCAGAAGCGGTCAAATTTCTATGACTCTGGTTGATAATGACACATTATCACCACATAATTTGATTAGAAATGGTCTTTTATGCCAAGCCCTTGGAAAGAATAAGGCTAAAGCTATTAAAGACGAAATTGATGGGATCTATTATGCCGACGATGAAAAGAGAATTGAAGCAATTGAAGAATCTGCGCTGAATTTTCTTCTGAGTGATCGAAAGGATATGTTGGCTAGGCATTCATGGTTGGTAGATACTACCGCGTCTAACGTAATACTGGATATGCTATGTCAAGTCGAACTTCCAGAGTCGATCCGTTGTTGTCGGTGTGAAATAGCGCATCAAGGACAATTGGGACTGCAAAGTATAGAAGGATACCATCATAATCCACGTGTCGATGACCTAAGGATGCAGATATTTGATTGGGGAATTGAGGATGATATAATATCCGATTGGCTTCGTCAAAACCAAGAAAAGCGCGAAAGTATAATTGGCTCAGGATTAGAGGAAATCACAATCGGAGTAAGTTGTAGCTCGGAGTCAATGAGGTTGTCTGATGAGATCTCCTCTTTGCATTCAGCGTCGTTCGCTATCTGTTTTCGAAAAGCTGCTGAAGAATCAAGATCTGATGGAACTATCCAACTAGGATATATTAATGTTACTGAAGATATTATCAATGTCGTTAGAAAACGTAACATAGGCAAAACACATGTCATACAAGCCCATAACAACCCTTTGTGGCAAGTGAGATTGAGTAATAATTCGATGGAAAGCTTAAGGATGCTATATTCAAAATCTGGCGGTTGTGAGATAGGTGGATTACTTATAGGAATCATCAATCAGAAGTATAAAATTATATATGTAACAAGAATAAAGACTATATCAGATAGCATGTGTCGTCCCTATCTCTTTGTAAGAGGTACGCATAATCTTCCTGAAGATCTGAAAATGATAGAGGATAGAACGGGAGGCTTAATCGGTTATGTTGGTGAGTGGCATACACATCCAATGGGAGGATCTGAATTGAGTGATCAAGATATGCATACTGTAAATCAAATTAGAAGATATCTCGATCACAGTAATTTGCCTACCCATGTGATGATTGTTACTTTAGATGGGCTTTATTCGCATATATTTCATCGAGAAGGGTGAAAGATTAATGGAAATTTTGGATCAATACGAAATAAGAGCGAGAATTTCGCCATCTGTAGTTGTTAGTCTACCATTAGCCGTCACACTGTTTATTGGTGCATATGAGGTTTCCAATTCTCTAACCGATACTGTACTGGGAGCAGGTGTAATTTATACTATATTAATATATGGCATTAGTATTTTTATCAGAGGATTCGGGCACAAAATAGAGCAAGCCTTATGGAAAAGCTGGGGAGGTCCGTCTTCTGTGCGTGTTATGCGTTGGAGCGATTCATTATTTGGGGATGAGCAAAAGCTACAGTTTCACGATGCCGTTAGAGATAAATGCAGCATTGTCTTAAGTACTAGAGATGAAGAAAAGAGAAGTCCAAAGGATGCTGATTGGAAAATCTCGCAAGCTTTCTTACAGGTGAGAGCTATCCTTCGTCGCTGTGATAAAGAAGGTCTGTGGTCAAAACATAATGCTGAATATGGCTTCCAGCGAAATCTCTTGGGTAGCCGAGTTATATGGCTCCTTTTCTCAATTCTAGGTTCTATAGGATGTTGGACAAGTTGGACATATGAAAAGGCCAATATTTGGATACTAGGCTTGGCAATAAATTTACTATGGGCTATTGCATCAATTATATGCGGTTGGTATTTGTTACCTAAATTCATCAGATTTTCAGCTGATCGTTATGCGGAGAGTGCATGGAGTTCATTCCTAATATGCGCGCAGAAAGATCCCGCCTGAAATCCTCCGCGCCTCTCTCGTTTCCATCGCAGGCCAACTGTAGAGAGGGAAATAAAAAAGGAGGTTAAATTCTTGAAAGTGTTCCTTCTTCATATGCCTGTGTCAATCGAGTTTGCATCCATTCAAACATTGCCAAGATCCTCGATAATACTTCCCACCGCCTGCAAGCATGGCAAAATGTCTTCGCCCACAAACCTTGCATTCCATCAGGCCAGTGCTTGGGTCGATAAGCCTCATCACTTTCTTGGTCATGGCATAATTCACATCCTGTTATTTGATACTGGCAAGAACCGACAGCTCTAGCTGTCAGATCCTACCCCCATACCTTGCCAAGCCAAACCCTACCGCGATAGATCTGTGTTGACTCCCTGCCGGGAGAAAATCGAACTTGATCCACAGATCCCAACCGTGTACTGGCGGTTTCCAATATATATTTTTTCGGATCCCATAAGGTCGACAGTACTTTTTTTAGCTAGTAGCAGAAAATATTAGAAAAGTATTATGGAATAATAAGAGAATAAGGTGAGAAGTTAATATAGTTTGAAGATTTCGGAAAATTACTTCATATGTAATATATCGCCAAGTTTGATGCTGTTGATCCTGTACCTATTTAGAATCTCACTGAAAAGTTGTCGTTGTTTTTCTATGCTATCGAATCCTCTTTCTCTTGACAGGGAATATAATTCTTCTCCAATTCTTGTAACTTTAGGACGACGAGTTCTATATCGTTCTTTCAATCTATCCCATTCACGCAAGGTATCCTTATCTCTTATCGATTCCATTTGCAGCGAGAGTTGTGAGTAATATAATGCCTTTTTAAATATATGCCATTCATACGGTGGATCGCCATAAGAATCTAAACTCTCAAAAGTCCCTGGCATCAAAACGCTGCTATAGAAATGAGCTGGACTGAATCCATATTTATCCTGTAACCACGAATCTATTAAAGGGTCGTCTACCATGCTTCCCAATATATTACCCATATCTTTTATTTCCTCTTCTTTATACATTTTCGCAATTGGTGTTGGTGCTCTCATGAATTCCATATATTGCTTATCAAAATATTTTATGACATGTCCCATTTCATGTGCTACCAGAAAAGCGTCATCAATAGTATCTGGTAATTGTCGAATAACAATAAAAGGCTTTTTATTTTCGTCGATTGATTGCATCGCGTACATGGGACATGTTGGATCGATTATCCAATCTATTGAAATCTTTCGTGGAACCCACTCGGTTTGATAGAAGCAATCAAATTCATCAAAATGAAGTATTCTACTAATTATATCGTCCTCATCTACTCGCTGACCATCCCTGCACATGAAGAATGATTACATTTAGAGCATTTAAACGTTTTGCAGTATATCCTGAAAGCTATATCAATGGGGCTGCCTCCATCGACGGAAGGCGGCCTGACATATTTGCATATAGCACCACAGTCTATGCATTTAACAGGCACAAATAATCCAGACGGAAAAATAACATTAGTTATCATCAACAACACTCGGTTCGTAAAATTCATGATCAAGACAAAAATAATTCACTGAGCTTTCACGCTGGCATTCTGTATTAGCGTTATCCACTTGTTATCGCCTCGTACCTCGATTCCACATGCCTCAGTTGGCGTTCTTCCTTCCAACCCTCATGCTTCCAGGCGCTTGCGCTCCAGATCCGCTTTCTCGATAGCGTCAACCGCCGCGTGATACGAATCCTCGCCCATCATGCCCGCGATCTTCTCGCGCGAAAATCCCGCATCCAGCAAGCTCTTGAATTCCTGGATCAACCCAAGTTCGGTGTCCGTAAGGCAATCTAGCGCGAGCATGTCCAGAGTGCCCTCGTCATATCGTGCCTCGCGGTTCTCCAACTTCGCAATGCGCGCCTCCAAGCCCTTCATCGTGCCTCCAGCGCCGCCAACCTTTTCTCGATCTCAGCCAGCTTATCAAGCTCCATCGCTTTTATCCAGACCGCGAGCAGCTGAGCCACTCGCCCGCTGTATTCCAGCTCCTTACCTTCTTGGAACGCTTTGCTTATAATTCGCTGAACAACGCGGCGCACATCATCCGGTGTCCTTAACGTTACACCCCGCCGCTTCTTAACCCTATTATAATCTACCATAATTTAATCTCCCGCTATTGAAAATAATCGTTAATCCCCCGGAGTCTCGAATCTGGGTATTCCTCGCGCGTACATCCAGAACGTGTCGCCACGTAGTTGCGATAGCGGCAATTTTCTCTACTTTTATTTTCTTTTTTGTAATTAAAAGTAAAAATAGCCGCTATAACCGCTAACGATACGCTGCGACCCTATTTCTTCCCCCCAATTACCTAATTCATCTCCAACCTTATTACGGGATACTATGTCCCAAGGCTTCCCCGATTTTCGTTTTATCATCATCCGTCAAAGTGATTACGCCCTGTTGGGCCGCCAGCAGCAACACTGCCACCTCAAGTAGACTCATTTTTTCACGAATCATTGCGCATCGCCTTGAGCACTTGGGGCCATCTCTCACCCAGCATTTCCGCGATCTCCTCTTCACGATATCCGCACTTATTTAGAGCATCGACCTCATCAAGAAGATCGTCGATCTCGCGTTCACTAACTTTCATTGTTCATTCTCCAAATTTTATAATATTACAGAAGTATTACGTGCACAACGGATTTTTCTCCTGTCTATCTTGGTGATCGGTTCCGCACGTAGTTGGCGCTTCGGCTGCGTATCGCCTTCATTCTAGAAGAACCGCGGGTACTTGCCAATCGTATACGAAACTAGCGACCGCACCTTTCCTGACCAAATCAATCGCATCTTTATCAGAAAATGGGCTACTCTTTTTATAACTCAGTGCTACCATCGTTTGATATACCAGATCCTCGAAGCAGCCAGCCTTCAGCACCATCCCGTTTAGCACTTCGTGGAGTTCCCTCAGACAGTAATCTTCGGGCGGGAACTCAAAAGATCTGTATTGTGCACCGCTATCCGCTTCAGTAACCATACAGAAAGTCAGGGGCGGTATCGGGCAATTAATCTCGCCCGGCAAAGCCATCCTCATGAAAGTGCGAACTTCCGGGAATAGCTCAAAATAACTGCTGTCCAGCCAAGCCGCAGTCTTAACCGAGTTCAAATTTCCACCTTTATTTCTTTTTTAGCACCACAACGATGGCAGTCAATGAAATTACCACACCTTTCCTGCAATGTCGAACACCTGAACGGATTATAGCCGCCTTCCTTCAACCCGCGAACCTGACGCAGCGTGTACGCCTCGCTAAAATCTTTTTGATTCCGGAACATATCGACTATAGATTCCTCGGAGTAGCCTTCCGCGATCGCTTCGGCAGCTATCGCTACGCGCGTGGTGTGGCCTTCCGCCCCGACAAGATCTTTGCATTGCGCGTCCACAAGGCACTGCCGCATACCTTTTTTAATCTTAGGCTTCGGTCTGTAGCTGCTGCTCAAATACTTTCGACCCCCGACCTCTTCGATCTCCGCCTTAACATCCCGTAGTTCAGCAATGCGCGTAATGGCAACAGCATCCACGGGCTCCAGCGTATTGCTGTCCAGAAGCTGCGAGCGCACCCCTGTCTTCCTATTAACCGCGCACGGCATCTTAAGAGCGTTACCGTATCGTGTTTTACCTGACTGCTTCGGAAAGATCTCGCATTTAACGCCCGCTTTTCGCGCGATGCTCTTAGCAAAATCGCGTGATACTGCCGCAGTAGTTCTCAAGATCGGTACCTTGACGTGGAACGAGTGTGGCGAGCCACTCGCGACCACTATTGCCTGACATCCAGCTTCTTCGATCACCTTAACCAGCGCGACAACTTTCGGTTCAGCGGGTTCATCGCCTTCATTATGGCAATCGACATCAAAGGTGCACTCGCTCGTATTGCCGTCTTCATCGAGCGAATACATCGCGGGCGTCACTGATCCGTCAAACATTCCGGCGACCAGCGCCTTAAAATCCGCCGTATTCACCTTGCGGTATGGATATCGACCCGCCGCATCCTTAAAGTGAGCCTGCTCGACATGATAGTCCGAGCGATTCACGTAAAGCTGACTGAGAGCGCGAGTGGTCAATTCCAACTGCGTCGCTGTTAGCGGATTTTGATATAAAATCGCATAGCAGCGACGTCCCGAGTAAAAAGTATACCCGTTTTCCCGCGTTTTCCCGTATATATTATATATACGGGATTTCGCGGCGTTTTGGGTATCTATTTCTATCGCAGCTCCGCTAGATAGCGATTCCTCGCAAAAATCGAGAGACGAAGACCAGACGCGCGATAAATTAGGGTGGCCCTTCTGGCGTATCGGATCCTTTTTGTGCTCGACGAACACCGTTTTGATGGTCGGCGATTCGAAGGGGTGGTCGCATAGAACGCGCGGGCTATCATCGACCTCGACGCGCCTCCCTATGCCCCATGTCGCTATATCCCTACCTCGGTCGGGAGTAACACCAATGCAATACACACGGCTTTCTACTTGACCATCTGGGTCTTTCGCCCTGCTCCAAGCCTGCCACGTCGAGGCATCTACTTCATTTTTTCGGAGTGCCTGGCTCTCTTCGAACCCGTTAGTAGAAGCATCCTCCGCGTTGAACGGTTTATCAGCCGCGCCAACGGCAATCAAAACTCGGCAGTTGCTCTTAATTCCGATAGCTGCGGCACTTCGATACCAGCTCACAGTTATATCCGGTCGTCCTAACCGCTTTTCGATGGCTTTGGCGAGCCTCCTATTAAGAGCGAAAATGACGACGCCCTGCCCCTTTTCTCTCAGCAGCACATCATCAATTTTTTCCATAATCTTGTCCATCGTCGCGGTGTATCCTCTCTCAAGCATCTTAGTCCCGAAACGCCAAGTATCGCAATAGATCGACATCTTGCTATTTGAGCGCGTGAAGTCCGGATACTCTACTTCTGCTAACTGCTTGCCGGAAATACTTATGAAGAGGCCGGGTTTGGGCTCGAATTGCGTGCCCGAAACGAACAGCACGCTAGCTCTCGGTGCAACTTCATGGAAGAACATCTTCAATGCGAGTTCGTTTCGGTTGAGTTGCCCTGCGATGTATATGCGAGGCTGCCCATCGGTTTTGATGTAGGTTAGCCGAGCTTTCTTATTTGAAAGGATGTCCACCGCGCGCGCGAGATCAAGCACTTCCTGATTACTTACGTTCAGTTCTTTCCGGTTTCTGGCTAATTTTCTAAGCTCGCCGTGAATGTTGAGCATTTCCTGCAGATCGAAAGGATGCGGAACATCTAATTCGCGGACCAGCCAGTTCTTTGGCATCGCGTCTACTTCGCACCAAAGGTCTGGCACCTCAGCTGTTCTCCTTAGCGCGGACCAGCGCTCTATAACATCCACCAGCCGCGGGTATTTGTCACCCAGTTTCCGGCGTGCCCTCGGTATCCTTATGACATCCGCCGGTCGCGGGTATTCGTCGTCCAGTTTCGCGACTAAATCCAAAAAGTGCGTATCGACCGGTAACATGGGCGTGCTGCCTGTAATCGTGTGACTTTCATCGATCATCACGACTTGAATGTCCGCTGATACCTGCTTTATAAACTCAGATCTTTCGCTGCTGCTGAACATGACAGCGGCCAGCTTCGCCAGCGTCATTCCAATGAGCGTCGCGCCGGGATTTCTGTCGATATCGAGCACCCAACAGTCCTTCGCATATTTACAGTCCGGGCATTTACCGGGCAAGCTCATCGGCAGCTGCCCCAAAAGCGGATCGCGCTCGATCTCTTCCTGTTTGTACCTGCAAGCCGCGTTTCCACGAATGCCGACGATGTCAACAGCTTGTCGCAGCGTATCATCGAGTATGCGGTTTGTGGGGTACAGCATCAGGACATTTTTACCCGACGAGGACGCAGCGAGCGCAAAACTCGTGCTGAATCCCGCTCGCGTTACCTTATGAACGATGTAGCTTTCGCCGTCCAAGAAATTTGCAGCTGCCTCAATGCGCTTCTTATCCCAAGCTGGATTACACAAAGATTCAGCCGTTCCCTCTGCAGGCACCAATGCCGCGGACACCTCAGACCGCCTCCGGCTGGACCCTGGTGGGCTCTATCGAAAGAACGTGGCGGCGCTTAATCAAGACCCTCCGTGCATCTTTGCGCTCGATGGTCAGAAACTGTTCCGAAAGGCCAACAAGCTTTCCGAAAAGCGGAAGCTTATGTCCTTCTGTGTGTATTTTAACAATTTTGCCAGAAAATTGCTCGAATTCATCGTTTATTATTTCCATATTTATTCCTATTCTGTATTTTTAGACGGATCCCCGTCCCTGGCATGATAAACACGCCGTTTTTATTCGTCGTCCGATATCGGTTCTATCGTTAGAACGCCATCCCTGAATTCGCATGCAACTCTGCGCGGGTATGCCCAAATCGCGGACACTTCACGCGGAATCGCTAGCTGCTGGCCGCCAGAATCGCGACCAGTTGCACTAAGTCGTTTTAGATATTTCATAGACTACCTCGAATAGATTTTACCTAAAAGTTTTAACCTTATTAAAACTTTAATATAACACACTTAGATTCTAGTATATAAAGTTATCGCTTGGGTATCAAGACGATTTCCTCGTCCAAACTCTCAGAATATCCCGTGACATTGCGTGCCTTGATGCGTTCGATTCTAGCGCGTTCCCTGCAATACCACTTATAGAATTTTTCATCTTCTTCGCCCAGCAAACTATATATACTAGTATTATCTTTATTATTATCAGTCATATTTAAAACCCCTTATGGATTGGTGTTCCAGCACCATCCTCTTTTTTAAAGTTTCGTTAAAGCTAGTACTTCGCCAGGATCGCGCGAGCTTGCTTGATTCGGGTCTCGATATCCTTGAGCTTTGGACCCAAATCTTCTGCGATGCGATCGCGTTTGGCGGCGCAGTCGAGCACTTCCGCGGTGGTCACAGCTTCTTCCGCCGATTTCGCGCGATTGTTTCGGATCTGCCGTAGCGTAGCGGTTTTGGTCGCATACACCGCGTTGTCGAGCGCGCGTTTGAGGCGCTGTCTTTCGCGAGCAAGCATATCCAGCGTGTGATTGCCTGCTAGTTCCTCGAACTGCTCGATGTCGTGCGCCACGTCGTTGAGGATCTTCTCGGCACCTTCGAAGCGTGCAACAACCGCATCCGCATCTCGAAGAACGAGTAGTGTCATCTTGCCGGACGCTTTTGGTCGAAGGCACTTGAGCATTTCGCGATGCGATGACTCGAAATCTTCGCGCGCTGCGAGGTAGCGTTGCGCCATCCTCGACTCAGCACCGCCCTTATCCCGCCAAAACTCGATAAAATTTTCGACTGACATTTACCGGCACCTCGCGCGTGCATCCAGTAGCATCTCCGTCTTGCGAAGTTGCTCGATCGCTTCTTCGCGGGTGAGCTTACTGCTATTGATTTTCATCCTCTGCTCATTCAGATCCAGTTCGGCTTCCTCCGCTAACTTTTGCTTAATCTCGCTAACGTTGGACGCAAGAGTTTTCTGAAGTTCTTGTCGCGCGCGTTCGACATCGGCTAGCTCAAAGCCATTCAGTTTCAACTCCGTGGGATCGAATTTTTCAGGAAGTTCAACTATATATCGCGTCATTTATTCATTCCTCGCAGGCACTACGACGATGCAGCGTCCATCGAAAACCAGATCGATCCGATCGAAACCTGACCACGCTTCAGCGATGCATCTAGGTAAGGTTACTTGTGCAGCCTTGTTCCTTGCCGATCGGCTTAATTTTCTCGAAAATACCAAATTCATTTTCATCACTCCGCGCTCAGATGGTCAGATCCCTTACTCGGTGGCAAGGGACCCAACAAACCTGAGGAGGTAATATATGACAGAAGGATAGCAGAAAACTGCTATCACTATATAGCGCATAAAGTAAAGTTTTACGGTTTTGGGGACCGGAAGCCTGCAAGCGCCTATAGCACTAGGCACTGTTGATATTTTTCCCGTTTAGTCCTATCTGAGATGTGCGCATAACGAAGGGTCGTTCTAATATCGCGGTGTCTCAGTACCTCTTGCACGATCCTTAAATCAGCGCCGTTCGCTATCATGATCGTGGCTGGTGTATGCCTCCCAAAGACATGAACGCCGCCTCTCTTCGAAATGCCTGCCCTCTCCTTGTAATGATAGAACATCCTAGAAAGGTCGCCCCTATCCCATCTTCGGCCATAATCCGTATAGAATAGTGGCTGCTCGCCGTCAATCTCAAGAGCAGGTCTTACAGCGAGGTACTTCCGAAGAACCTTAGCGCAGGAATCGCTTATAAGGACCATTGCCTGCCTTCCGCCTTTGCCTTCCCGAATCCGTATCGTTAAAGCGTTGAGATCAACATCTTCGTCGTTCAGACTGCATAGCTCTGAAGCCCTCAAGCACGCATAAAATAGCGCATTCAGCATTGTATAGTGCTTTAAATTGCGACAGACGGAAAAGATCCTAACAACATCGTCCTGGTTGAAATAATAGGGAATTGTGTCGCTTATCCTTAGGAACGGGAAAGACACCGTTTCCCCCATCATGCCGTGAAAGCTCTTAATCGCTATGCAGTAATTGTTTATCGTCTGCCTTGCTAACTTCCTGGCGTGAAGTGTTGCCCGGAACTTCTCTAGCGTATCCGGCGAAGGTTTATGGGTCTGCGCAAATTCCAGGTATTTGCCTGCCCGTTCTACATAACTGTCTCTGGTGGTCTCCCTGTAGCCATTATCCACGAGATAACGGCGGAATTGCTCTAAGGTTGGAGAGAAATCCTCTACGCCCTCAGGGATGCTCCAATCAAACCGCTTTTTTATATTATCACTCCCTTAAAGCGGCATCGGTAGTAAACCCGTATCCTATGATATCAGGCTTAGACCAAAAAAACGATAGCAGCGCCGAGGGTGGGATTCGAACCCACGATCCGCGTAGCGGAACAGGTTTAGCAAACCTGCGCCATACCAGGCTAGGCGACCTCGACTTTTCCCTAGGGACTTAATCTTTCGATATTTAAACTCTGCCGTTGGCATCATCTCGAAAGGAGTGGTGTCTCTTCCCCAGATCGGCCAAAGCCTCTGACCAAGGCCTTGCGGGCCCGAAGTCAAGGCCTCGTCGCGACGCATCCGAGGATCTCATCAGGCAATTGTCGATGGCGAATGAGATGTCCTATTGGCCAGATCGAGGAAGAGATCCGAGGCGAATATGCGTCCTTTTTCACATGCGCTTTCTATGTCCATAGACGCCTCTATATTCGCTGATTCCGGCGCGCCACTTCAGATTCTATCCAAACTTTAGCGCATGTATTTCGCTAATATGGGATTCACATAATCAAAACTCATTAATATGATAATTGTCAATAAACAAGTTTGGGTGAAAGCCGAGATCGCCTTTTTCATCCCTCCTACATCTATCGGCTTTCTCCTCCTCCTCTTTTCCTCGCGGTCTCCTGATTCTGACATCAGCTACCGCTCTCGCTCGTGCTCATATGCTGAAGTATCCTGTATCTGATAGTGGGATTTCGAACCCTGCCACACAATCGCTCGCTTATCAGGGGCCCTCGAATCCCTCAAATAATGCTCAGATCGTCGTATAATAAGAGATGGTGCTCTACGAGGATACGGCCGAGAAGGTCGAGTATCTTTCTGATGATATGCGCAAAAGAGGGCGCAGTGCTACTATTGCCCTGCCAGGTTTGTTTGATCTCGTCACTTTGGTGAGTTCCAACCATCGCATAGGCTCGTCAGGAATGCGCACGTACGGATGGCCTGCTGGATTCTTCCATGATTGGCCATATAGGCATTATGTGAATCTCACATCAAGACAAGTCTCTTATAAGAATCGCATGGAGGGAACTAGGTGGGTCGGGATATCTGAGGGATAAAAGAGAACCAGGTGAAAGTGAATGAACGAAAAATCGAAAGCAATCCTGCTATTGTTGGTTGCAATATCGATAGCAGTACCCGTTTGTGCGGCACAGCCTCCTGGACATGGTGGAGATAGCAGCCCAGGTCCTGCAATGGATGCTCCTGCAGCGAATCATCAGATGAACGATAATCACATCGGGGATTTCAATGGGGGCGAGAGCACGTGGACTCCAAATAACGGCGATAAGTTGAACCCCCAATGGAATCGCACCAAGAAGGAGGATATGTTGAATCAATGGAATCGCCTTCAGGATGGCGCCAAGAAGAATCCTCCCGAGAAGGATGCCAAGAAGAATTCCCCCAAGAAGGACGACAAGTGGGATACGTGGGATACGTGGGATGACGGGTCGCATGATCCATGGTGGTACCGCTACACTCCAGAGAAGCGAATGCCTTGGCTGCAGCCTTGGTGGTGGGAACCGCACAACCATGTATGGAGGCGCTAAAGTAATATATGAACCCATTTAAATATTTATTTATTGCCATCTGTTTGCTGGTGCCGATTATTACAGGTGCATCGGATGGCACGGCCATATCAAACGATCTCGCGACAAGCGATGCCGGTGGCTCCGCGAATCAATCCCTCATCGTTGATCTCCAACCAAGCGATTATGGCCAGATGTTGGAGATGCCAGAATTCAGTGAAGGGATCAGCTCAGCTGGTGGTAGCTCACAGATGCCTTCAGGCAGCTTCAATGCCCTGTGGGTGGTAGACGGTGCCGGAGATATGAATGATACCCTGAGCGTGCCTCTTAACAGCTACGCGAGGGTGTTCGTCACTCCAATCCAGGCTGGCAACTTAGTTGTCGAACAGCTTAACCCCGAAGACCAGCTCAGGACTTATAACATGGGCGCTGTCGAGCCATACCATACTTATGGGATTTGGTTCTATGCAGATTCGCCGGGAACTCACCAGATGAGATACAACGTGAGCGGTGGAGAGTATAGCGATATCGTCGAGTTCAATGTAATATAAATGCACGAGAGCGCTCCTAATAACCTCCGATTTTGGCTGCAACCTCATAAATGCATAAAGGCTGACGGAATTCGCCAGGTTATTAGGATATTTTATAGCTTTGCCGTAGCAGATAATCGAATGGCAGATGATTGATAATAATTACTAATTATTTTAATCGTATAACATAATTATGATTTTACGCACGAGTCTCAAGCTTTGCGCGTAGATGCGGCTTATATTCTGATTCGAAAAGGCCTTTCTCCGAGCCCCTTATGACCGGTAATATTTATAAATAATAACTGTCATAGACGCAGACTGCAATGAAGGGGAGCGCATGGACGCAGTAGTGATATCGGATACGCACTTCGGCACAGAATCATCGACCCTGACCGACCCGATGAAGGTCGATCAGCTGATCGGAGAGATAACAGAAACAGGGAACGGATGCAACGAGGCGATACTGCTGGGAGATATCCTGGACTTCTGGAGGGCCCCTCCTGAGAAGGCCGTGCGAGACTCCAGATATTTTCTGAAAAAGATCTCTGAGGTCGGCCTGAAGATGCGCTACGTCGTGGGGAATCATGATCATCATCTAGTGGTGATGAACCAGGAGGACGAGTTCAGAGAGAGGATGGCGCGGGGCGATCTTTATCCCATTTACATTCCAACCCTCCACTGGAGCCAGACCATCGACGGAATGAGGATCGAGATGCTCTACCCGACCTATCAGGCGAGGTGCAGCCAGAGGACCTTTCTCTTCACCCACGGCCATCATCTGGACGGAATCCAGGCAATATCCTTGCGGCTGGTGGATTACCTGAGGCAGCTCTCGGGAGAAGAGATCACTCCCGCAGATCTTGAGAGGATGCTGACATACGCCTATGAGAGCATCTACAGATCCAGCAGCATGGGTGATGTGGTCAGGTTCGAGGAGGGCCTATGGAAGGCATCAGGTCTCTTTCGCAGATTCAGGGAGGGCGTCCTCAGCACCCTCAGCTTTACGCCTGTGGAGAGGCACTATGGGGCCATCCTCAAGTTCCTTCGTGATCAGAACCTAGGAAGGGTGGATTGTTTCGTTTACGGAGATACCCACAGGGCCGATATCTACCAGAAGAAGGGCGGGCCTCTGGCCATAAATTCGGGAAGCTTCACAAAAGACGGAGCAGTGAGTTCAGGCCGGGACACATATCTTCTCGTGAATGATGATGGTCTATCCTTAAGGAAGCTGGGTGCTCAAGAGCCCCTCTTCAGGTGCGAGCTGCTCTGAGTCCGGAAAATCAAAAAATTTCTTATCTCATGGGTTCCCTTTAATATTCAATGAACTTCGATGAAGCCCTCTTCGGCAGGAGATCTGTGAGGCGGTATGAGCAGAGGCGGGTTGCGGGGGATATGATCGCTCGCCTCATCGAGGCAGCAGAAGCCGCACCCTCCGCAGGCAACCTGAGGGCGAGGAAGTACATCATAGTAGTCGGGACCGAGATGAAGAGGGTTCTCGCCTTGGCCTCCTTCTCTCAGGAGCATGTGAAGGCTGCGCCTGTGGCGATAGTAGTATGCGCTGACGTGGACAGGTCCAGTGCAATGTACGGCGATCGAGGCAGCCTTTACGCCATCCAGGATGCGAGCGCAGCAACTATGTGCCTTCTGCTGGCTGCTCATGCCTTGGGCCTAGGGGCATGCTGGACAGGGGCCTTCGACGATGCGCTGGTGCGCGAGGCCCTGGGCCTGGTGGAGCGCGTTCTGCCAGTCGCCGTAGTCTCAGTTGGCTGGCCCGCTGAGACGCCATCAGCACCGCCGCGGCGAGATCTGGAGGAGATGGCGAGATGGGTGAAGTGAGCAGATCGCGCACGCCTTAGCCTCGCTTCGACGCCGTCTTCGCCAGGCATCCGAACAAAGGGGCTTATTCTATCCATATAATTTAGGAGATAATAGTAAAATTTTTGTAGTCATAAATCTGTATTCCCCCCGTGAAAGCGAGCGTTAGGACGATATCGGCGGGTATGCTCCTTTTAATATTTCTTGTCACTGCAGCCGCGCAAGTCTCAGATAAAAATATGAGCGTGGTTCAGGCAAGCGAGATAATGGCCATGATAGAGAGGGGTACGCCCCTCGTGGTTTATGATCACATCATCGTCAAGGGCGATCTTGACCTGAATAAACAATATTATGGGGCGCAATCCCGGGATCCTTCCGTCAACTCTTCGATATCCATTCTCGACTCGGCTGTTGAGGGCAGCGTGAACCTGGACAATATCACCTTCCTGCGCCGAGTCACCTTCTTGAATACAACTTTCGAGAAGGCAGTCACCTCCAGGAATTCGAAGTTCAAGAGCTCCGCAGCCTTCATCAACTCGAGATTCAATAAATCCGTGGATTTCAGTTATTCGATCTTTGAGGGATCAGCGAGCTTTCATGGATCTGGTTTTGGCGGACCTGCCAATTTCATAAAGGATGTATTTGCAAAAAGCGCTGATTTCACCGCGTGCAATTTCGCGAATTTCGCATATTTTCAGGGATCTATCCTGAATAATTGCCAATTCAGCAACACCAAATTTTGTAGCAATGCAGTTTTCTCACCTTCTGATTTCTTGAGCGATTCAAATCTCAGTGACTATCGCCAATGGATTGGATTCGACCGCACGGTATTCCTCTCGAAAGCATACTTCAGAGGCTCCAGGTTCACAGGAGATGTCAACTTCGGCGACTCGCTTTTTAATGATACTGCAGAATTTGAATCCTGCAACTTCGAGAAGATGTCCAATTTCAGAGAATCCAAATTCAATCAAGAAGCGAACTATGCAAGATCGATCTTCCAGGATGATGCCACATTTAAAAATTCAAGATTTGAAGGAACTGCGCGCTTTATCGACTCAGTTTTTCGCAGACATGCAGATTTCACTGGATCCAGCTTTATGGGCGTGGCTGATTTCACGAATGCCAGCTTTGAAATGAGGGGACCAAGCGATATAGCTCCCACAAACTTTCAGGGAACAACATTTAACAAGATGGCGAATTTTTGTATGGCAAAGTTCGGCGGAGATGCCAATTTTGCATATTGCACATTTCATGACGACAGATCCTGTGAGGAGAGATCAAATGCATTGGCATCATTGGGCTCTCGTCTTAACAAGTGCCTGAATGTAATAGGCATGTCGTTATTCGGGCAACCCTTTAGAAGCGCAAGTTTCGGAAAGGCGATCTTCGGTGGAAAAGCGGATTTTCAGGGATCGACGATCGACCATATGATCGATTTCAATGATGCGCGATTCACGAAATTGCTGATAAAATGGGATAACATTTATCCTCTCGATGATCTGAGCAATTATCCTCATTTCATTAAGAATTATAAAAATATCTCTTGGTTTGACGATGCCAGCGATTGTTTCTATGATTATCGCGTGCAGATTAGAAATAAGCAGCCACTGGGTTATGCCACAAAGACAATCGATTTCGCTGCAGAGAAGGCATATGGATACGGCATGAAACCTCTTTACCCTCTGATGCTCTCCCTTCTGGTCGTCCTGATCTTCGGATTTATTTATAGGCGTTACATAAATGAGTCAGGTCCTCTCCTCGGCTACATATCTTTCAGCTTGGCAGTCTTTATTTCGGGGACAAAGTTACTGGGATTCGAAAATGTATCGAAGCCGAAGGAACGGCAGGCTGCGATCGCTTATGATGTAGAGAAATGGCTGGGATTGATCTTGCAGGGGCTGATAATCCTGACCATATCAAAGACTGTGCTGGATGTGGTCAATATGTAGAGCATCATGGATCAGATTCCTGGAGAGGACTTCCTGATTTAGATATTAATATATTCTAAATATTGCTAGTATTTTTATGTCGGACATCATGCTGCCCAAGGCCACAATAAGGTTTTTCAATGCAGAGGGTGACGAGGTGGATCAGATGCAAAAGATACAAAAGACGAACCGATCGGGTGCGAATAAAAAGGGCTTAAGGTGATCTTGATGCGAGATTTCATTCCCATTGCCAAGCCGGTGATAGGCGACGAGGAGATCGCCGCCGTGGAAGATGTTCTGAGGTCGGGGATGCTCACCCAGGGCGAGTCTGTCAGGAAGTTCGAGGATGCCTTTTCCAGCTACATCGGCACAAAGAACTGCATAGCAGTGAGCAATGGCACCACGGCTCTCGACCTGGCCCTGAAGGCGCTGGGCCTGCAAGCCGGAGACGAGGTGATCACACCAGCCTTCACATTCATCGCCACTGCCAATTGCGCCCTCTACCAGGGCCAAAAGCCGGTCTTCGCAGACGTGGACCCGAAGACCTTCAACATCGACCCTGAAGACCTGAAGGAGAGGATAACCACTAGGACCAGGGCCGTCATTGGAGTGCACCTTTACGGCCAGCCCTTCGACCTGAAGGCGGTGCAGCAGATCTGTGAGGATCACAGCCTCGCCCTGATCGAGGACTGTGCCCAGGCCCACGGGGCGGAGTTCGAGGGCAGGAAGGTCGGATCATTTGGGACGGGCTGCTTCTCCTTTTATCCCACAAAGAATATGACCACAGGCGAAGGGGGCACGATCACCACAGATGACGATGCTCTTGCCGCGCGCCTGCGCCTGCTGCGAAATCACGGAGACACTGGAAAGTACAACCATGTGATGCTCGGCTACAACTACAGGATGACCAACATCCAGGGGGCCATCGGCCTGGTGCAGCTCAGGCGGCTGGAGGATTTCAATGCCAGAAGGATCAAGAACGCCGAGTTCCTGACGGGACATATCAGCGTCGATGGGCTCACCACGCCCTTCAGAGCATCTGGTGTGAGGCACGTCTATAACCAGTATGTCGTCAGGGTGGAGGATGATCTCCATGCAAAGAGAGAGCGCCTCATGGAGTATCTCCAGGCAAAGGGAATAGGCGCGGCGGTTCACTACCCACGGCCTGTTTATGAGCAGCCCCTTTACAGAGAGCTGGGATATGATAATGTCAGGTGTCCCATATCCGAGGAGGTCTCGCGAAGGGTCCTGAGCCTGCCGGTCCATCCCTCCTTGAGGCAAGAGGATCTCGAGTACATCGCAGAGACTGTCAACAGCTTCGAGGCCTGAGCATGGACGTTGGAGTCATCGGCGTCGGATCGATGGGCCGCAACCACGTGCGTGTTTACTCAGAGATGAAGGGCGTGGAGAACCTCTATGTCTTCGACCCTCTTGCTGAGAATGCAGCGCGCACCAGGGAGGTCGCCACCATATGCGGCTCAGTGGAGGAGCTTCTTCAAAAGGCGGAAGCCGTCAGCATCTGCGTGCCCACTAAATACCATTTCGAGACTGCCAAAAAAGTCATCGATGCGGGCGTCCACTGCCTGATAGAGAAGCCCATAACCTTGAAGGTGGAGGAGGGAGAGGAGCTTCTGAGGCTCCTGGACGGCAGCGGTGTAGTGGCTGGAGTGGGCCATATAGAGAGGTTCAACCCCATCGTGGATGAGATCAAGAAGATCGCAGAGCGGCCTGACTATGTCTCGATCAAGAGGCACAATCCCACATCCAACCGCATCACTGATGCATCTGTCGTCGAGGACCTGATGATCCACGACGTCGATATCGTCTTCAATGTCCTATTCAAAGATGAGGAGAACTTCAGCATCTTCAGCGCAGGAAACAGGAATGTCTGCGAGGCGATGGTGGTCTTCAGGGACTCTGTAGCAGCGATCTCGGCCAGCCGTCTCGCCTCCAAGAAGTTTCGGACATTCTATGTCGAGGACGAGGATTTCACCACTGAAGGCGACTTCATGACCCAGGAGGTCTATGTTTACAGGAAGCCCGGAAAGTATGGGGTCGAGAACGAGCGGTACATGCAGGAGAACATCATCGAGAAGGTTCTGGTAAACAAGGTGGAGCCCCTGACGGTGGAGCTGAAGACCTTCCTCGACTCTGTCAGGGGCGGCAAGGGCTTCCCTGTGAGCCCTGAGCAGGCCCTGAAGAACCTGAGGATCTGCGAGGAGATAAAGAAAGGTCTCAGAGGATGAGAATTCTCTTTTGAGAGGCTGAGCTGAGAAGAGATGACAGATAAGAGAGGCTACTACGCTCATCCGACAGCCGTTATCGAGAGCGATGAGATCGGTGAAGAGACCAGGATCTGGCACTTTGCCCATGTGCGCCACGGCTCTAGGATCGGCAGGAACTGCAACATCGGAAAGAGCACATACATCGATACGGATGCTGTGATCGGCGACAACGTCAAGATCCAGAACTTCGTCTCGGTTTATAAGGGCGTGGCCATCGAGGATGATGTTTTCATCGGCCCTTCGGCCACATTCACCAACGACCTCTACCCGCGCGCCTTCATCTGGGACGAGGAGCATCTCTCCCGAACTTGTGTGCGAAAAGGCGCAAGCATCGGGGCTAACGCCACAGTCGTCTGCGGCGTGACCATCGGCGAGTATGCAATGATCGGGGCAGGCAGCGTTGTGGCAAGGGACGTCCTGCCCTTCTCCCTCGTCCTCGGAAATCCAGCTGAGCAGAAGGGATGGGTCTGCTATTGCGGCAGGAGGCTTCAGAGGCCTGAAGAGGAGGATGCGGCCAGGGCCGTCTACAGATGTGCGGCCTGCGGGAAGAGGGTGGAGATAATGAAAGAGATCAGGAAGGAAAATCGAGATGTCTGAGGAGAAAGCAAGGATCGCTGTCATCGGCCTTGGCAACGCCGGGCTGCCTCTGGCGGCTGTAGCCGCTGAGGCTGGCCTTGAGGTCGTGGGCGTGGACATAAACGAAGAGCGCTGCCGTCTCATAAACCGGGGCGAGAACCCAATCCCCCAGGAGCCGGGCCTTGAGGGGCTTATCCGGCAGCATGGCGGCAAGTCGCTCGTCGCCACGCCGAGGTTTGAGGATGCGAAGGGCTGCGGGACCTTCATAATAATAGTACCACTCTTCGTCGATCAGGGTTTCAACCCGGATTTCAAGATAATGAAGCAAGCTGCGCTCTCTCTTGGAAAGATCCTGCAGAAAGGCGACCTCGTGGTGATGGAGACGACAGTCCCGCCGGGAACCACTGAGGGCCTGATCAGGCCGTGGCTGCTGGAGTCCAGTGGCCTTGAGCCTCATGATTTCCACCTGGCCTACTCCCCTGAGAGGATCATGACAGGCTACAGCATCTCGCGGCTCAGGGAATTTCCAAAGGTGATTGGCGGATGCGATGAAAAGAGCGGTCTATTGGCCTACAGAGTCTATGAGAGGTTCATCCCGAACCTGCATCTAGTCTCTTCGGCGAGGGTCGCAGAGATGATCAAGGTCATGGAGGGCTGCTACAGGGATGTGAACATATCTCTTGCCAATGAACTCTTCAAGATCTCCGAGGAGCTGGGCCTCGACTTCTTCGAGGCCAGGAAATATGCGAACCACGAGTACTGCCACATCCACCTTCCATCCACGGGCGTTGGCGGGCACTGCATCCCGGTTTATCCCTGGTTCCTCATCAAGATAATGGAGGAGCAGGAGTTGTTCGATCGCACCAGGCTGCTTCGGACATCGCGGGAGATCAACGACGAGATGATCCAGTACTGGGCAGAGCGGATCCTGATCGAGTGCATGAAGATCGAGAAGCCCCTGGGCCGGGTCAAGATCTGCGTCAAAGGCATCACATTTCGAAGCTGCGTCAAGGAGTTCTATCACAGCAGGAACATGGCCCTGGTCAGGCTCCTTACAAAGAAAGGGCTGGATGCGCGCGTTTATGATACCCTGTTGAGCCGCTCTGAGATCGAGGAGAAGGGATTCAGGTACATAGAGCCCGCAGATGCCGACTTGATCTTCGATCCCTTTGCTCTGAGCTTCGAGTTGCATGCAACGCGGGGAGATGAGGTGAAAGCCTCCTCGAAGGGCCAAGGAGATCAAGGGATAGAGCACCCTGCGTCTCAGATGAACGATGAAACCAAGGCCGTTCGGAAGATGCAGGGAGGGTGTGGTCGGACGCTATGAGGGTGCTGCTGCTCTCCAACCAGCCTGAGAGGACCACAAGGCTGATGATGTTCAAGGGCACCCTGGATGGCCTCGGCTTCGAGGTGATCGTCCCCAGGTTCAGCACCAGGAGCTGGCCTGGAGTGGCCCGGCAGGCTCGGGCGGCGATCAAGAGGGAGAGGCCGGATGTGGTTCATCTCTTCAATGTGCCGGATATCCTCTACCACGGCATATCGAAGCTGAAGGGCAGACACTTCGGAAAGCTCATCTATGACTATCGCTCTCCATGGGGAGTCGAGCTGCAGATGGCCTTTGGTCCGGCTGCCAGGGTCATTGGCGAGCACTTCGAGAGAGAGCTTGCCAGAGGGGCGGATATGATCACAGCTGTCAACAGGCCACTTGCGGAGAAGGTAGCATCCTACGGTGAGGCCGAAGGAAAGCCCCTGTTCATAGTGCCCAACTATCCCGCTCGGGACTTCCTGGAGAGGCGCGATATCTCTTTTGAAAATGGTTCAGAGATGCCGGATGAGAAGGCTGTTCTATTTATGGGCAGAGTCAGCCGTCAGGAGGGTATAGGAAACCTGATGAGGCTCATCCGGGAGATTCCGAGGGAGAAGTTCTGGATCATAGGCGACGGACCCTTCTCGTGGTGGTATCTGAGAGATCTCCCCGAAAACCTCAGATTTTTCGGGTGGCAGCCGCATGACAGGGTGGCAGGGCTGATTCGAAAGGCCAGGCTTTGCCTCATTCCCCACAGCGAGACGCTGCTGACCCCCTTTGCCACAGACAGAAGCGTCTGGAAACTGAATGAGTATCTATCACTCGGAAAGATCGTAGTGGCCTCCGGAGTGACCCAGGAAGAAGAGAGAAAGAACCTGAAGATCGTAAAGAGCAGTGGTCTGCGAGAGGCTGTACTTGAAAACATTGAGCGCGAGCCCGAGCGGCTGAGGGACGAGGACTACAGGTTCTGGGATCGCAACAACAAAATCATAAGAGAGATTTACGAGGGAGTCTAGACGGCTCAATCAGAGCCAGACAGAGAGGCTTAAGCCCATCTTTGCCATTTTATCTGTTCAAAATCGATTCTGCACTCCTTGCAGCCTGGGATGGCCCTTCGCAGGCGTATTTTTCGCTTCGGTGCGCTTCCCGGGGCCCCGGCCCATCAATTTCTGATCGTTAATTACAAATGCCTTCCGAGAGTAGTTATTCAGGGAGAGAATGCAGGAAGGCAATTTACCAAGACCGCCTGGCTGTGGTGATTTAAATGGACGATGGAGAAGAGATGGAGAAGATGATGATCATAGACCTGGAGAGGCGCAAGCAGGCTCTTGCAGATTACCTTGAGATCGACCCCAAGGAGATATCAATCTGCTCGACTCGCGTGAACGACATCGCCACTCTTCAGACGCATAGAATGCTCTACCTGGTGGGTACCGAGGATGAGGTCGAGGCGGGCATTCGAGGATACTTCGAGCACAACATGGGGGATCTCGATGCAGCCTTCATCGGCAAGACCGCCCAGCTCTCTGTCGGGGATGCACAGGTGGTGGACAGGCTCTGCGAGATCCTGGATGAAGATATCGAGACTGATATCCTCAACGAGGCTATCTTCGGCATAGTCAAGAAGTGCGGAGACATCAAAAGCCTGATCGACGCTGCCGTGGCAGAGGTGGATCGGGGCGAGTTCCTGGCGCTGGATGGCAAGGAGAACCCCTTCGGGAAATACCTGATCTACAGGTTCAGGGAAGGTCAGTGCTCTGACATAGATTACTAGAGAGGCTGAGAGGAGGCCCAGATCTCCGAGACCCCCTGATCAGTTTAAACCTCCTCGTCCCAGGCCCCTTCATTTTCTATGCTGTTGTCGATGTCCTGGCTGTCGAATAGCAGCAGCTCGAAGATGACCTCGTCGTCCTTCGCCTCTGCAGTGATCCCAAAGCGTTCTCTTATTGCGTCGAAGATCTCCTCGTCCAGCTTCAGGCCATGCTCGATCTCGAAGCCCTCGATATCCTCAGAGGCGAAGCCTCGATCCGCGGCCGCCTCAGCCTCGATCAGCCAGAAAGCCTCCAGACCCTCGGATGAGACGAGGGAGATGCAAAATCCTCCAATCTCATCCGCATACAGATCGAGGGCGAGGGTGAAGCTCCACGAATCCATCTCGAACTCCATTGCTCCTGCAATCTTCAGCTCCTCGACGAGCTCTTTAGAGAGCCTGATGCATTCCGCTGCCCGATGCATGGCATCGAGGAGAGGAGCATGGCAATCGATGACCTCCTCGATGATCTCATTCCAAATATCATAGGTTAGCCCCGGCAAGGGCATGGCTTCTGAGATGGCTGCCACCTCTTAAACGATAAATCTCATGGAGTTTGATCCGTCTCGCAGAGTTCGATCTCTCTGCATGGTCCTCATTTGGTTCATGGCCGATCTTCGATCTGGCCTTTTTGTGCTTTCTTAAGATGATCTCTCTTGGAACCAATACGACCTCCTTTCGCTTCCTCCTTTCCCGCAATGTGGATCCTTCGCCTATTTAATGAGCGCTGCTGAGGACGGGTAGGGCGCTGGCGTTTGCCATTTTGAGGTCCGATATGAAGGCGTCCATGAGGTTCCTGTTCCTCAGGACAGCTGCTGGATGAAATGTCACTAGAAACCGGCCTGAAAAGATCTTTCCGCGAAGAGCTGCGATGCCCTGGCTGCCGAGCACCGTCTGGGCTGCGACATTTCCCATCAGGCAAACGACATTCGGGCTCAGAATCTCCATCTGAGCCATCAGGTATGGATTGCATGCATCTATCTCGCAACGCTTTGGCTTTCGGTTCTCCGGGGGGCGGCACTTAATCACGCTGGTTATGAAGACATCATTCCTCTTTATGCCGGCTTTTATCAGAGCCTCGTCCAGCAGCTTTCCGGCTCTGCCGACAAAGGGTCTTCCGCTCTCGTCCTCGTACTTGCCGGGAGCCTCGCCGATGAGCATGATCCTCGATGGGCAGGGTCCTTCTCCCGGTACCGCCACCCTCCGGCTTAGCGCGAGATCACAGAGCTGGCAGACGCAGATCTTCTTGTGAAGGGTGGCGATGTCCATGAAATGCTGTCTGTCGCTCTCGGATGAAAATGTTGCTGTCGAGACTGCGACCTCGTATCTTTCTAAATCGAAGACGAAAGGTTCTTATCTGCTCAAAGCGTTTGGCGATAAAAAGGAGGGTGTAAATGAAGTTCGTAGAGTGGACATATCCCCTTAGGAAGTTCGACGACATCTACTACACCATAGAGAGGATCGTTTACGGCAAAGGTGAATTGAAAGGCTTCACTACCGAGGATATCTATAATAATCTGCGGGATAAGCGCTTCTTCCAAGATGTCCCAGAGCTGAACAGGTACCTGCTGGAGAACGGGAGGAAGTACAAGATCCGCCAGACCGACGAGGCATGGGAGCGCTGTTGGTAGCTCCTCATCGTGCTTTTTCTGTGAAGTAGATATTTCGCTCGTCGGTCCCAAGCTCCACGAACCTGCCTGTGGCCAGGACACAGTGGCTGTGCTTGAGCGGGGCGACCCTTGTTCCTGCGGAGACGACAGACTCTGCAGGCAGGACAACATTCTCCCCGACTATGGGGATCCGGCCGTTGTTGGACCCGCTGACGTTAAGGACGCTGTGCTCCTCGATGACTGAGTGGCGGCCAACGATTGCAGAGTTGATGGAGACCTTGTGCTGTATGTTGGCGAAGCTCATGATCATGCTGTCCTTTATCTCGACGTCGCGCTCGATCAGGCTGGTGTGGCCTATGTGCGAGTTCTCGATGACCACGTCCTTCTCTATCTGGCAGTTCCTGCCGATGGATACCTGGCCTCTCAGCTCGATCTCACCCGACTCCAGATACTTCTCTATCCTCTGAAGGGTGGCAGGATGAATCCACTGGCCCGGGCGATACTCGTACTTCCTGTCGAAGTTCTTCACCTTTCCCGAGAGGCAGTCCATGGCAGCCTGATGAAGCCTCTCAGGCGTACCGATATCTATCCAGTAGCCTTCGATGGGATAGCCGTAAACGCTATAGCCGCTCTCAGTTAGATAGGGGATCAGGTCTCCTCCGATGTCCCTCGCCTTGTCCCCCATCTCCTGCAGAACCTCCCGAATCTCCGGGGAGAAGAGATAGAATGCAGTGTTTATCATGCGGCTTGGCTCAGTTCCCGCCTTGGGCTTCTCGACGAACCCGCGGATGCGCAGATCCCTCTCCACGTCTGCCACGCCATACTGGGAGATATTCTCCTCTGGGCCCATCTCCTTCAGGGCGACTGTGAGCATGGGATTATGCCTGTGATGGAACTCCACGAAGCTCTTCAGATCGATGTCGATGAGGTTGTCACCAGAGACCACCAGCAGGTCATCATTTATGTCGAAATAATTCATGCAGTAGCGAAGGGAGTCAGCGCTTCCCTTGTCCTCGTAGAGGGGCTGGTAGCAGAAATCATCGTGGTCGCTGATGTCCAGGCGCTTGAAGAAGCCCTCGCCTGCTTTGAAATAGTTGCTGAGGTTCAGGGTGTTGTTCGCGCCCTTGCTGCCAAGGATGAATCTGCGACAGCCTTGAATGGCTAGGACCCTGAAGAGATTGGCGATGATGGCCGTATCGCAAAGCTCCACCATCGGCTTGGGCTGCTCCAGAGTGAGGGGATAGAGCCTCGTGCCCGAGCCGCCAACAGTGGCGAGAACCTGGGGAGACATGGAATAAATTATGCGCCGGAGAAATCTTAAGCCTATCGGCCCGCACCATTATCATCGAGCTGTTGTCCCTGCAGATTGATAGCCACCTCAATCATCTCAGCTTCGAGTATTCTTGTAGGAACAGTGTTTTCTGCGATCATCGCTATTTATCAATATCTGTAAAGTTCCTCTGCATAGAATAGATGTGTTTATGGATAGCTATAGGTTGGTCTTTTCATCACATAGTTTTTCTTACCATTCATATCTGTGTTTACAGCCCAAATCGATTCGTACTGACAATATATCTCATTTTCTATAAAGATAGTTTATTTATATCTCAAGGTGGTGGGTGGGGGATAGCAATGGATTGAGGTGATGTAGGATGTTAAGAGGGATTAGAGGAGAGATACATTCGTCTTGCCGATGGATCGATCTGAAGAAGATCACCCTGGCGGCGCTGATGCTTTTTGCTCTCATAGGTCTATCTGCGGCCGCAGTGCGCACCGATGGCCTGAAGAGCGGAGCTCTTTCAGAGGAGAAGAATACAAGCTTCACCTTCGAGCAGAGCGTGCAGGGCAATGGCTACTTCATGACCTACATGTACGCCAAGGAAGGAAACCTGGAGATGAAGAACTACGCTCACGGGAGCGGCTCGATCGATAACCAGGCCACCCTCGCTGCATATCACATGGAGAGGGCCAGACATCCGATTGCCGAGGACTGGAATGACTACAACCTGAGCTGCATACAGTTTGATGAGGACAACTCCATGGTCTATGCGCCCATGAAGATCGCTGTTGGCACTGGATACTATGCAGCCAACCCAGTGGATTACAGCTCTCTCCTGAAGGAGAAGACCTGGGTCAAGAACTATCGTGCCTCAACTTCAATGCACCATGAGGTAGAGTATGCTCACGCCCTCGATAAGGAGCTGAGCCTCCTGGCTAAGGAGAAGTTCAACTACACATATGACCCGATATATGAGGGCGATGCAGTGACCCAGATGAAGATCAATGAGGATGTAACAGACGGCAAGGTCCACCTGGGCGTACTGCAGGGAGACCAGCAGTGGGTCACTAAGGATGCTGTAAAGAATGGTGCAACCAAGATTATCACGAAGAGCCCCTTGACATACACCGCCTGGAAGCACCCCGCCATAGAGATCGATGAGGACTACTGGGGAACCTACCACATCGAGAAGAACATGACCCTTGATGTGCCTTACAAGAGGATCGAGAGCGGGGATGACTGGCTGCCCTGCTGCTTCGGCGGCTACATGACCATGCCCACATATTACCAGAAGGGCTCGGGCGGATTCGGCTCCAATGTGAAGGGCGTCTTCGACTGCACCTGCAGCAAGGCACCAAAGCAGGCGGAGTTTCCGAGGGTGTACTGAGCAGACTTTCACTATGGTAAGATGACTCGTTGATGCTGGCGGCAGCATTTGGCCCTCCATCCAAAGCATCGCCGGCATCAATTCTTTTTATCCGAGATGTTAATAGTCGCATCTGCTTGAGGGCGGAAGATGCTAAAAGGGCGTTGTACAGTCTTGATTCATCGGGAACCTGGCCGCCTCTTCAACCAAAAATCTAAAATCCTATCGATTAGAATAACTAGATTGGTGAATGAAATTGAAGAAGGAAGAGTTTCTTAAGCTGATAGAAGACTGCAAGGTTTCCAGCATGACTTTTGATCAGCGTCTTCTGGATACTGCTGCAGCGATGTTCGAGAAGTGGGGCTTGCAGGCGCATGATACATGGGCTGAGACTGACAAAGAGCACCTCTTCACGTCTTACGGGATGGTCGAGAAAAGCGATGACAGTGACGCCCTCAAAGGAGAGAAAAAGGCCTTGAGGTGCATAGCCTCAAAGATCATGAAGACGCAGATTAACAAAGAAGATGCTGTCGGCATAATGAAGAACCTGAATAGCATCAATAAGCCTGGCTTCAGGTGGCTGCAGTAGCCGTCCATAAAGGGGTCAATCTGAGGAGGATACTATCCGTCCTCCTTCTATGTGGGACTTTTTTTCCGCTATATATCCAGCTATAATGAATATCCAAATGATATCTGCGATGCCCTGGAGTGGTTCGCTCATCTCATGGCCGCATCATTCATCTCTATGCACAGATTCCATCCCTCATTTGTCAGATCATAAGTCATCCCGTCGCTGGTTGGGTGCATCTTCACATGGCCAAGGCCGATGAGCTTCTTCAGGGCCTTTCGGGCCTCGCGCTCCGCCCCGGGAAATCTTCTCAGGAATGCCTGCTCAGGTACATGTGAGGCTTTGCTCATCTTCGTGGCCCGGCACACGCTCTGTAGAACTGCCGCCTCGAATCTCCTCAGCATAGATAATGGAATATTCCACAACGATATAAGTTCTTCGATTAATCGAATTGGAATATTCCTTTGTGTATGGAATATACCAAAACGCTTATAAGTTATGGCGGCTAAGGGCAGAGCATGTCGCTCACGGCCAGAGCAACTCACAGAAGGCGCGAGCAGAGTGGCGAGACCGACTGGGAGCTTTATGAGAAGATCGACGATAACCCGGGTCAGAGCGTCTACGGACTGGCGAAGCTGACTGGATGGACACCGGGCCGCGTCCACGGTGCTGTGATGAGGCTGGTGGAGAAGGGGCTGGTGAGGACGGAGAGGTCCATGCGGGGCGGGCGCTCTGTGCTCCTGGTCGCGCCGAAGGAGTGGCAAGAGTACTTCACGCCCGAAGAGCTCGATGAGTTCAAACAGCTTTAGAATTTTCATGGCTGAGATGGAGCACGCAAACGATGGAAGTCATCGCTGGCCCCAAAAAGTAAGCAACGTAATATTAGTATTAACCACAAGGCGAATGCTGTTATATCTATTGAGAGATGGTGTAGGAAATGGTCGAAAGCAAACCGCTAGATAAAAATTCGGTGAAATCGCTGCTGAATCACTGGATAGAGCACAACGATAGCCACAGTCAGTCTTTTCGTGATCGAGCAAAGCAGATAAGGGAGATAAGCAGGCAGGCAGCACAAGACGTCGATGAGGCTGCTGAGCTGATGGACAAGTGCACAGAGATGCTCAAAAAAGCGATGCAAGATCTCTAGGAGACAATAAGATGGAACTGATTTACACCTACGGGACCGAGGATGAGAAGGCGATGAAGAAGCTGCTTGATGAGGAGTTCTGGAAGAGGCTGGGGCCTACTGTCAGGGATTGCAAGACGATGGGCCTGGACAAAGCAGGTTCCTGCATCTACATCAAGGCCACGGAGGAGATGGTCGCAGAGGCCAGGAAGCACCTCGAAGGCACTCCTGCAAAAGAGCTAACGGGTGAGGATGCAAATAAGCTGCTGAAAGCCTTCAGGGATGAGGCCGAGGCCGCAGAGGCGGGGATGGGCGCTATATTCGGTTAGATTCGAATTAACGCGCGAAACTGATGGATTATCCTGCACGTTCTTTTTTTGAATCCTTTTTCTCTCCCGAAAACAATTAACTATGATTCGACGGCTCCTGGTACCTTCATCCGCCAGAGCGCCAGGGCCGCGAGGAGCGAGGCTGCTGAGCCCAACAAAAAGACGCTGCTTGGGCCCTGCCAAGACCACAGCCATCCTGCCACAACCCCCGAGATGATGGCAGCGATGCCCACGACGCTGTAGTATAGGCCCAGTGATGTGCCCCTCAATCTTGAGTGACTCAGATCGGCGACAAAGGCGCTCTGCGAGGCGTCGACTATGGCGTACACAAGGCCGTAAAGGGCGAAGAGGATTATCATCCCGGCAAGGGAAGAGATCGCTGAAAAGCCGAAGGCTGTGACTGAGAAGAGGACATAGCCAATGGCCAGGACCTTCTTCCTGCCGACCTTATCGGACCATATGCCTATTGGGATGGAGAGGGCAGCGTAGACGAAGTTGAAGAGAACATAAAGCAGCAGAGGTGCGGCAGTGGCCATGCTTCCTGTGAAGAGCTGCTGCGCCTTGAGGATGAAGAACATATAGCTGATGTTCCCGAGGGCGAAGAGCGATGCTATGGCCATGAAACTGCGAAGCTCCGGTGAAAGAGATGAGATGCTCAAGCTCAGATGTCCATCCGCATGTGCCGCAGCAGAGCCGGCGGTATCCTGGCGCAGCCGATAGGTCTCTCGCACCTTGGCGAATGGTATCAATGCGACCAGGGCGAGCAGCCCTGCGATGAGGAAGATGCTGCTGAAGTCGAGGCCGCCCTTCCAGAGGAAATAGGCGATTACGGAGCCTATGACTGCGCCCGAGGAGTCCATGGCCCTGTGCAGCCCGAAGCCCCTTCCTCGGTTGTTCGCATCCGCAGACTCTGAAATCATCGCATCCCTGGGAGCTGTGCGGATGCCCTTCCCGGACCTCTCAAGGACGCGAAGAACGAAGACCTGCTGCCAGCTCACGGAGAACGAGAGCAGGAGCTTGCCGATGGCCGAGAGGCCGTAGCCGCCCACCACAGCAGGCTTGCGTTTTCCCTTCATGTCGGACCAGAATCCTGCGAAGACCTGAAGAAGGCTCGGTATGCCGTCGCTGATCCCGCCGATGAGCCCGATAGCCAGCGAGCCGCCCCCCAAAGACGCTATGAAGAGCGGCAGGATGGGCTGGATTATCTCGCTGCTGATGTCGTTCAGCAGGCTGACGAATCCGAGCAGCACTATGTTTCTGCTGGGCTTGGAGGCAGACGAAGTCACAGACGCATCTGCAACATTGGGGTAGTACTAGGTTTCGGTTGGCGCTGGCGTTCATAATTCAATGGAGAATCGCGAAAGCCAAAGACGCTGGTCAAAAGCGGTCTTCCTGCAATCCAAAATCCTGCTGCCAATTCTCCGGCGTACGAAAGGATAAAATCCTTGTACATCTTTGATCGTAAGGGAAGGAGATCTCATGAAGGTTCTTGTCAGCGATTCCTTGGCTGAGGAAGGAGTGAAAAGGCTGCAGTCGGGAGCCGATGTGGACGTCATCACCAACCTCTCGCCTGAGGAGCTTGTCAAAAAGATAAAGGACTACGACGCACTCGTCATCCGCAGCGGTACCAAGGTGACAGCCGATGTCATCGCCGCAGCAGACCGGCTGAAGGTGATCGGAAGGGCTGGCGTCGGCATCGACAACGTCGACGTCGAGGCTGCGACCAAGAAGGGCGTGATAGTGCTCAACACCCCCGGAGGAAACACAATATCCGCAGCCGAGCACACCATCGCCATGATGCTCGCCCTCGCCCGGAACATTCCCCAGGCCAACGCGGCCCTGCACAAGGGCGAGTGGAATAGGAAGAAGTACACGGGCGTCGAGTTCTTCAATAAGACGCTTGGCATCGTCGGCCTCGGAAGGGTGGGCGCTGAGGTGGCATCGAGGATGAAGGCCTTCGGGATGCAGATCATCGCCTACGACCCCTTCGTCTCCGAGGAGAAAGCCAAGCAGATGGGCCTCAAGCTAGCTCCATTGGAGACTGTGCTGCGGGAGGGCGATTTCATCACAGTTCACACGCCCCTCACGAATGATACCAGAAACCTGATCGATGAGGACGAGTTCAAGATCATGAAGAATTGCGTGCGCATCGTGAACTGTGCGCGGGGCGGGATCATCAACGAGGCAGCCCTCGCCAAGGCGGTGGCCGAAGGGGATGTGGCGGGAGCCGCGGTGGACGTCTTCACCAAGGAGCCGCCCACAGGAAACCCGCTGCTCGGATCGGACAAAATAATCACCACGCCTCACCTTGGAGCATCCACAGCCGAGGCGCAGGTGAACGTCGCCCTCGCCGTCGCAGACCAGATCCTCACAGTCTCCAAGGGCGGGATTCCCTCCAACGCCATCAACATGCCGGCCATCTCGCCTGAGACCCTGGCGGTCATGGAGCCCTACATGCGCCTGGCCGAGAAGATGGGAAGCCTTGCGGGACAGATCACAGGAAGCGGCTTTGAGAGCGTGGAGCTGATCTACGGAGGATCAGTGGCTGATAGGGACACGCGAGCTGTGACCATCTCTGCGATCAAGGGGCTGCTGGGATGCCTGATGGGCGAGGGCAGCGTCAACTTCGTCAACGCGCGGAGCTTGCTTGGCGAGATGGGGGTCAAGCTTCTGGAGAGCAAGACCGAATCGGCCAATGGATACAGCAATTCAGTAACCTTGAGGGTCGCCAAGAAGGGCGAGACGACTGTGTTGCAGGGGACCGTCTCAGGAAGCAAGGAGAAGCGCATCGTTCAGCTCAACGAGTACAGGACATACATACCCTCTGAGGGCGACATGGTCTTGGCAGTTATCGAGGACAAGCCAAATATCATCGGCCCGTGCTGCGTCGTTCTCGGCGAGAGCAAGATCAACATCGGCGGTATGCACGTAGGCCGCATCTCAGAGGGAAAGCCACAGCTGATGGTTCTCTCGACTGATCAGATCGCGCCCGAGGAGACTATGAATAGGATCAGAGCCATTCCAGGAGTGATGAGCGCCAAGATGGTGGAGCTGTAGGAGGGGTATGGTGAACTAGAGAGCTACACAAGCTCCCTTTTCACCCGCTCAACAAGTTCCACCTGCACAGCAGCCCTTCGGTCTCCACCGCAGACGATGCCTCTGACGCCTATGATGTCCGGGTCGAGGCGCTTCAGGGCCTCAAGATGCCCAAAGCCGATGGATCCCGCGAGGGCGACCTCCAGGCCGTGGGCATGGCCTGCAGAGATGAAATCCGAGAGGACCTGCTCGCTCATGAAATCAAATGTGGGCCTGCCGTCCTTCACTGCTGTGTCCACCATGACGAGATCAGCGCCTGCTTCAGAGGCTACGGCGGGCAGGAGCATCGGGGGGATGGAGCCTGCCCGGGCATAGTCCGAGTAGCCGGCAGCCACGACCTTTTTTTGCGCATCTAAGTCCTTGACCGCCCTGACGATCCCCGTCATCATCTCCAGGGCTTCATCCGGGGTTCGCGCGCCAAGCAGCCCTGCCTTGATGTAATCCGCGCCTGATATGGCAGCGCCCAGGGCAGCGAGGCTGGCGGTGCCGGGCTTGAAATCCAGGTCGCCGATGGTGGCGCTCACGGGCACCCTGCCCGCTGCCAGGTCTGCGATGGCCCGGATGGCCCACGGAAAATTCGCTCCCAGAGAGCCCTCCCTGGGGTTCTTGACGTCGATGATATCTGCGCCTCCATCCAGCGCAGCCTGTGCTTCAACGATATTCATGGGGCTAACCAACAATCTCATATTTCACCATTCCCGAAATGAGCAAGTGCGATGCATCTTCGTCCTAGACATATTTAATGGTGCGGTAGTGCATGCCGTGCGCGGGGAGAGGAGAAGGTACGAGCCCATTGAGCGGTTCAGCAGAGCCGTCTCGTCATCTGATCCTATCTCAGTGATGCGGGAGATCAGGCCGAGGGAGGTCTATCTTGCCGACCTGAACATTCTGACGGGCGCGGGGGATAACCTGGAGGTCATCTCGGAGATTTCGAGCATTGCGAAAACGATGGCGGATATAGGTATGTTCAAGAGAAGCGACCTTGATCGCCTGCCCTGCGGGGTCGTCCCTGTTCTTGGCACAGAGACGGCGTCTCTTCGGCTTATGAGGGAGGCATCCGAGCGCAGCGGGGCCGTGGTGAGCATCGATATGAGGAATAGGAAGGTCATCGCCCGCGATCCTGAGCTGGAGATGCTTTCGCCCCAGAAGATCCTGCCCCTGCTAAACGAGATTCCTTTGGAGGCCGTCATCCTTCTGGATCTCGACCGCGTCGGCACATCATCGGGCCTCGACGAAGAGCTATTGGCTGAGGCAGCATCCATCTGCGACCATCCTCTGATCCTGGGCGGCGGCGTCAGGGGCATGGAGGATCTCCGGGCGCTGGATGAGCTGGGATTCCAGGGTGCACTGGTGGCGACAGCAGTTCATGCCGGGAGAATTCCGCTTGAGGAGATTCGTGCGAGATCGATTTGACGGGAGTCACCGGAATTGGAACTCGTCACTCTATCCCTGTGGTCTTCTCGATGATCCTCGAATCTCGACCAATTTTAGGCGTTATCCTGCCCATTCGAGAGCTGATCCCCGAAAGGTTGATTGGGCGGTTATCCGCATTGCTTCCCATCAGCCGTGAGATCAGAGATCTCTGATGGCCGTGGAGGAGGGCTTGGTCTTCAGCATAAGAAGGGAAAGGGCAAAGACGGCGCTTTTCGCCACTTTGATTAGCTTTATTGCTATAATAATTGTAATAAAATTTACAAATACCAGCATCAGCTGGAGCATCATCACTCAGATAGACGGAAAATTTCTTCTTCTCGGCGTGGTGCTCCATGTTCTGTCCTGGATCTTCTATTCCATAAGGCTGCGATATCTTGCGGCTCTGGCAGGCCACGATATCAGCTTCGAGCTCTCCCTCAAATCCACTCTCGCCTCGAACTTCATGGCATGCATCACGCCCTCCTCCGCGGGCGGGGAGCCCCTCAGGATAAAGATCCTGGCGGATGACGGCATGAGCTACGGGAGCGCGACTGCAGTGGCAGTGGGAGAGAGGCTGCTTGACAGCATATTCTTCGTCGCTGCCCTGGCCATCTTCCTCATGCTCTCGGGCTTCCTGAGGGGCTTCGGCCTGAAGATAGGAGCAGTCTTTCTGGTTCTTCTCATGCTTCTCCTGACATTCCTCTGGGAGCTTATGAGGAGGCCCGACAGGATAGAGAGGCTCATGAGATGGGCCGAGAGGAAAACTGGGAAGACGCGGGTCATCGCCATCATCGAGAAGGAGATTTGGCTCTTCAGGGAGGCGGGAATTCAGCTTGCAAAGGAGGCCCTTCATAGAATACCTCTGATGCTGGCCCTGACGACGCTGATCTGGATGAGCGATTTCCTGGTGCCGTCCGCCCTCTTGGTGGGCATGGGATCAGAGCCCAGCTTCCTTTACTCCATCACAGCCCAGATCATCCTCGCCATCATCGGGATCCTTCCGCTGACGCCTGGAGGCAGCGGCGTCGCAGAGCTGAGCATGAGCTACCTATACTCCATCTTCGTGCCAGTGCGGCTGCTGGGCCCCCTTGTGGCGATCTGGAGGGTTATAACCTACTTCCTCAACATCGTTGTGGGCGTGGCCTTCGCCGGGACGTCGATCAACGGGATGATGAACAGGAATCGCCGCGGAAAGTAGCAAAATTCGATCGAAAATACTCATTATAATAAATCGCTGGCCAAATAGCGCATCAGGTGCGGGCTTAGGGCCCTGGCCAACTCCATTCTCCCTGTGAGACATTAACTTCATTGTGGATTGAAATTCCAACATGTGAATGGATTCACCACAGGGGTTGATTCTCAAATCGGCATTCTGCAAACCATGATATGGATCTTGCTGCAGGATGAAGTTCCTAAATAGTATGAATCGGTCATAGCATTTCATAGCTTTTCCGAAAATATATCAAATATCCTTTTAAATTGACATCCCTAGGAGTCGTTTGGCGAAGCGGGGCGATATTTCTTTGCATCAGAGGACTGGCTGTTGGTGCAAAAAATTGTATATGTTGAGCTTCGCTTATCTCTTCAAGGGTGAGTCATTTGGTATTAAATAGCGGTGACACGGCATGGGTCCTGGCGGCAACGGCTATGGTTATGTTCATGTCGCCGGGCGTTGGGTTCTTCTACGGCGGCCTTGTGCGCAGCAAGACAGTGGTCTCGATGATAGGCCTCTCCTTCCTGGCCTTTGCTTTGGCATCGGTTCAGTGGGTTCTCTTCGGCTACAGCCTGGCCTTCGGGTCGGACATATCCGGCTTTCTAGGAGGCCTGAACTTCCTCGGCTTGAGCGGCGTCGGCATGGGCGAAGCGCCCCTGGCGAGCAGCATACCTCATCTGGTCTATATGGCCTTCCAGCTCGTCTTCGCTGCCGTGGCGCTGGCCATCCTTACCTCATGCGTCGCAGAGCGCGTCAAGCTCAGCTCCTTCATAGTCCTCGGGCTGCTCTGGACGACACTGGTCTATGACCCCCTGGCCCACTGGGTCTGGGCAGGCGGCTGGCTGGCCCAGATGGGCGCTCTCGACTTCGCCGGAGGGACAGTGGTTCACATCAGCTCAGGCTTCTCGGCGCTGGCCATTGCTCTTGTGATCGGCAAGAGGATCGGATACGGCTCATACGTCATGGAGCCCCATAACATACCCATGGCCATGATCGGCGCGGCGATGCTCTGGTTCGGATGGTTCGGGTTCAACTCGGGCTCTGCCCTGGCAGCGAACGGCCTGGCGGCCTCAGCCTTCGTGGTCACAAACACCGCGGCAGCCGCCGGTGCTCTCTCCTGGCTCGTGGCGAGCTGGATCAAGGGCAAGCCTAGCGCTCTTGGAATGGTCAGCGGCTCGATTGCAGGACTGGTGGCCATCACACCGGCCTCGGGCTACGTCGACGCCATGTCTGCCTTAGTGATAGGGGCGGTCGCGGGAGTGCTCTGCTACACTGCGCTTCTCTTCCGCGTCAGCCACGGGCTTGATGAGAGCTGTGACGCCTGGGCGGTGCACGGCATGGGCGGCCTCTGGGGAGCCATTGCCACGGGAATCTTCGCGACCACAGCTGTCAACAGCTACACAGGTCTGATATACGGTAACTTCTATCAGTTCGAGGTGCAGGTGGTGGCCGCAGTGGCTGCGATGATCTACGCCTTCGTGGTCTCCTACGTCCTCGCCAGGATCGTGGATGCGACGATGGGGCTGCGCGTCTCTGAGGACGAGGAGTATGTGGGCCTGGACATATCACAGCACGGCGAGAAGGCCTACGCTTAGGTGATGGCATTGAAGAAGGTAGAAGCGATAATTCGGCCCGAGCGGCTCGAACAGGTGAAGAAGGCCCTGGAGGAGAAGAACTTCGTGGCCCTGACAGTGACAGAGGTCCTTGGCAGGGGCGAACAAAAGGGAATTAAGCTTCAGTATAGGGGTGGGACATTGGACGTGGACCTTCTCCCGAAGCTCAAGCTGGAGCTTTTTGTCCAGGACGAGGACGTGGACCCTGTCATGAAGACGATCTGCGAGGCTGGCAGGACAGGGAAGTTCGGTGATGGCAGGATCTTCATCTCTCCAGTGGAGAAGTCCGGCAAGGTGAGGACGGGCGAGGTCTTCGTCTGAGAAGACCGCCTCATCTTTTATTTTTGCGATGAAAGCAGGCAGTCACCAATTGCCAACGTGGGTGCTCCATCTTGTGAGCTGCCCAAATCCAGCCTCACAGACGCCGGCTGGACCGCCCGGAGCATGGCGGACCATCTCTTGCTCAAGGGCTCAGCATCCGCTAGACGTTGGCCAAATTAACATTTCTCCGCTAATGAACCTGAAAATTAAATGGGATACGGGCCCTCATGGGATGGCATTTGGAGCCTTGATCCTGGAGTACGCCTCGATATCATAGAGTGACTTGGGCTTCAGGAAGTCTGGTATCTCATAAATGGGCTTGATCCTGGAGTAAGCACTCACATTGTAAGTGGGCCTGAAGGTGCTGTTGAAGCTGAAATTGCCGACTTTGCCCAGCCGCTGGCCGAGGTCGAAGGGCGATCTCTGGCCCGAGAGGGCTGGCAGGCTCATGCTTCCCACTGGCGCAGCAGTGCGCGCTCCCGATGCGCCCAAATCATTTGCGGACCTTGTGTTCATCTCGCCAAGCATGAGGACTTGCTTTCCCTGCGAGGAATTTTGCACATCCTGTGAGAGCGCCTCGGGCACCGCCAGGGTCAGCAAGGCCAGAAGGCATAAAAGGCAGGCTGTAGATCTCTTCATCATAGACCATCCTTCAAGACCGCTTGAGATTTAACCTTATCATTATTGCTCCTGGACCTGGCCTCGATTCAATAGTCCATGATTCCTCTATGGACGGCCATCGCTGATCATCGCTGTACGATCTATTCGAACTCTATTGTCCCAGGAGGCTTGGGTGTCACATCGTAGACCACCCGCGCAACTGTGGGTATCTCACCAGTAATGCGGCTGGAGACAGAGCGCAGAACCTCCCAGGGAAGCTCCATCACATCTGCTGTCATGGCGTCCCTCGACGTCACTGCGCGCACAGCCACGACCCAGCCGTAAACGCGGTTGTCGCCCTTCACGCCGGTAGCCTTTCCGAGGAGGGCAGCGAACGCCTGCCAGGGCTCGAACCTCATGACCTCCTCCTCCACAATGGCATTGGCCTTTCTGACGACCTCCAGCTTTTCCCCTGTCACCTCTCCCACGATCCGCACAGAGAGCCCTGGCCCTGGATAGGGCATCCTCTCGCTGATCTCCTGCGGCAGTCCGAGAGCCCTCGCCACCTCGCGCACCTCATCCTTGTAGAGGTCGCGCAGTGGCTCTATCAGGTGCTCGAACTCCATAGAGCTGGGCAGCCCGCCGACATTGTGGTGAGACTTTATGCCTCCCTCCGACTCGATCCGATCGGGGTAGATGGTGCCCTGGATCAGGCTGTTGCCCCCGATCTTGCGAGCCTCCTCCTCGAAGACCCGGATGAATGTCTCGCCCACGATCTTTCGCTTCCTCTCCGGGTCTGTCACGCCCTTCAAGGCATCCAGGAACCTCTCTTGGGCGTCGACCCTTACGAGGCCAATCCCCTGGAAGAGCTGCTCAATCCTCTCAGACTCAGACTGCCTCATCAGCCCCGAGTCGACATAAACGGGCACAAGTCTGTCGCCCAGCGCCCTGTGAGCCAACATGGCACACACAGAGCTGTCCACGCCGCCAGATAGACCTATGATGGCGCGCCCCTGCACATCGCGCCTGATCTCAGCAATCGCGTCCTCGATAAAACGTTGTGCGTTCATGGCCATAGACGAAAGGCCAGCTACGAGAATAATAGGCTTACGGTTTTGATGATCATCTGGGCTGATGAATGAGGGGACATCGCCCCTGAAGGGCTCCCGTGAAGCCATCCTTGTGCATCAATCCTCGTCATCGCTCTCGTTTTCCTCCTCCTCCACCTCTGGTAGATCGGGATCAGGGCAAAAATCAAGCCATGCTTTGCTTTTGCGGGGGCGTTTGTTGCGCCACGCGGCTGTGGCCTTGCTCTTCAGGGTGTAGTTTCCTGCGAACATCTGGACCGTGGCCGCTCCATTCAGCAATGATTGCCGATCTGCGAGGCCGATGAACTGGGATGCTGTCTCCTGGTAGGTCAGGCTCTTTGTGAGCTGGGTGCGAGAGCTGAGGTTCAGAAGCCTCGTCTGATGGTAGCTCTCACACCAGCTGAGGTCTCTGGCCTTGTTCTCCCAGCTCTGCCTGGCAGACCAGCTTCCCTGAAACACGAGGGGTGAAAGCGAGATATTCAGCCACTCAGGGGCGCTGCTGCCCGCGATCTCGCGATAGGCGAAGATCTTCGTCGGCGAGTATCCTAGCAGCTCCTGAGAATGGTAGATCCCTGATCCGTGCGCCTCGTAGCTGAGGATTGAGCCTTTTATCGGGCGCACTGCGGTGGTGGCCGAGGAGGTGATATTGAACTTTTTGCACGTGAGGGTTACTCTGTTTGTCACATCATAGCCCTGCACATTTGTGGAAAGATCCTCGTGAACAGAGGTGAAACCACTGCCTGAGACCCTCCCCCTGATCTCGGCTTTGCAGGATGGCTTGGCAGTTGCGAGCTTCACCACTATCTGACCATGCTCTCCAGGTGGGAGGCTGCGAATCGTCCAGATGTTATTTGTGCCGGGGTCCGGCTCGGGATATGCCATGACAAAATATGTCGCGGGATCATAGGACTCCAGTACGACGAGGTCCACTGATTCCGGGAGGTTGTTCCCGTAGGTTATTGTGTAGGTGATGGTTTTGCCTGGGCTGACGGTGGCAGGAGCATCCTTGATCGCCTCCTTCTCCAGCGGCTCGAAGCTTATGATCTGCCCTGCTATTGTTATATAATCTATGAAGGCTGAGGTCTTTGAGACGCTCTTGTCCTTGTAAAGTGTGATGTAGAGCTTGACTATCTTCTGGCCTGAGAGCCTTTCGCGCCAGCTCTCGAGGCCTCCGACAGGCTGGCCCTTGTCGCCATATTTTTCGTATGTGAGGTCGAACCCATCCAGCTCATTCCACTCATCGAAGAGCATCCCTCGATCGGACCAAGACTCCTTGAGCGAGCGAATCCGCGTGTCCTTGGGGCTTTTGCTCTTGTAGGAGCCATCCCCATCTCCATCCAGGAAGAGATCCAGCTGGATCTCTCCATTGCCGGATTCAGGATCGATCCACATGCTGAGGCTGTCCAGATCCTCCATAAAAAGAGGCTGATCCATATAGACTGTGATCCTGATGTATGTTCCTTTATCCGAGAGATAGAGCTCTGCGCTTGTGGTGCCGTGAAAGCTCACCTCCTCTGAGAGATCCACATCTCCGTACTTCGACTTGCCCAGACGATACTCGAGGTCGGTCAGCGATGCACTCTCCATGACCAGCATCAATAGAAGCCCCCAAAGAAGATGAGATGGCAGGTACTTCATGTACTGATTTATGTTAAGATCCAACAAAAACTATTCGGTCCCAACGTCTAGACAGGCAACTTCCATCTCCCCCAAAGGGTCTAGATCAAACCTACATTAGCCCTACATGAAAAAAAGAGCTTTAAACTTTGGCGAGAATTGGCTATTTGGCGGATAGGAGAGTGGGCTCATCCTTACCGCTGGGCGGGAGAAAAGAGAGGGGGTGCTTCCGCCCGCCACCAAAATGAGGATGCGATCATCTCTGAATCACTTTTGTCGGGAGCGGCCGATCGATCCGCGAACGCACCTCTTTCGCTACCTTCTTTTGGTTATTATCGAGAGCACATCGCAATCCCTGAGTTCATGCTCCAGCCCCACGGACTGGCCAGGGAACTTGGCGCTCTTTCCCCAGACAAGAGCATAGCGGAAAAGGTTCACGAAGTCGCGATGGAGGTGCTCGCAGACTGATTTGACAGTGCATCCGTCCAGGAGAACCAGGGGCTCCTCCATATCAGCCTTTCCTCCTTTTGGCTTGAGGTAGACTCGAATGAATCCCAGCCGTTCGTATATCAGGTCCTTGATCTCCTCCAGGCCCTGGCCGGTGGTCACCGAGAGGGGCAGGTACTCCCTGCCGCCAAGGGTCTCATTGATCTTCTCCTCAACGCCCGCGTATTTGAGGTCGAACTTGTTGATCGCCACGATAGAGGGGATGTAGACCCTGTTTCCAGCCAGGAAATCCACAAGGCTGTCTGTGTCTATGTCCTCGCGTACTGTGACGTTGGCATTCACTATCCCATAGGCCCGGATGATCTCAGCGATCTCGAACTCAGTCATCTTCGTGAGCTGTACAGTGCCGCGCACGATGATCCCGCCCTTGTGCTCCTGTGTGATGTGAATATTGGGCGGCTGCTTGTCAAGCCTTATCCCTGCATCATACAGCTCGCGCTCAAGGATGTCCAGCCGGTAGTTGAAGACATCTCCCAAGAGCAGTATTATGTCCGCGGCGCGCGCTGCCGTTATGACCTCGCGCCCCCTGCCCTTGCCCCTCGCAGCACCCTTGATGATGCCGGGCATATCGAGGATCTGAATCTCAGCACTCTTGTGCTTCATCACACCCGGAATGACCTCGAGGGTGGTGAACTGATACGCGGCAACCTCTGACCTCGAGCCGGTGAGGTAGTTGAGAAGGCTTGACTTGCCGACAGAGGGGAAGCCGACGAGTGCCACAGTAGCGTCGCCTGACTTCTTGATGTAGTACCTTTTGCCCTGGCCGCCTCCCTTGATCTTCTGGAGCTCCTGCTGAGCCCTCAGCTTTGCGATCTTGGCCTTGATCTTGCCCAGATGATGCTCCGTGGCCTTGTTCTTCTGTGTGTTGAGGATCTCCTCTTCCAGAGCCTTGATCTGTTCCTCGATGGTTGCCAAACATCCTCCTATTGGTTCCGGTCTCGTAGATGTCGATGCCGGAATCTGCATGAAGCATGTGAGAATGGATTCATGGAGGCTTCCCCTTTATAAGGTGTAGGTTTGCATAAGGCATGAGATTGGCTCAAACCGGAACGCGATCCATGATATGTCGGCCAACAGGCGAAAGATTTGCCGCTCGCGAGCAGCCCCAATTCTCCTTCTCGGCCGACTGTATTCAGCAAAAGGAATAAATGGTTAAAGCGCAATTCTCACGAGAAATGGGTTACGGTGAATAACCTTTAGAGAGAAGGAGGTTCAAGAATGAAGTTGATTCTCACAGTCTTTGTTGTTTTGGCTATCCTGGCGGGCGTCCTCGCCACCGCCAGCGCTGAGGACGTCCTGGATCTGAGCACATTGGGCAAGAGCACAGCGCAGACTCTGCCCCAGCTATCGCCTGCAATGCCGACAACGGCAGCGGTGACCCTTGGAGGCGATGCGAAGACTGATGTGATTGATCTCAGCACCCTCGGAAAGAAGTTCACGTCATCGGTTAATTCGACATTGATCAAGGGCTCGAACGCTGTGACAGTCACCCCCATGTTCTCCATCAGAAATACGAATATCACCACTGAGGCGAACACTGTCTTCACTCTGCCCCAGGCAGTAGGATCGAATAGCGTGTACACACCACCGATCGCGATATTCGGCGGAGCTTGAGCGCCTTTTTTGGGCGGATTTCAAGAGACATGTGCAAAACGAGGGCCCGATGATGAAGGTCGAGCTTATAGTTGAAGGCGAGCCGGTTTCCTTAAACGCCTTCACTCAGGAGATCATCGGAAAAGTGGCTGTCGCCATGGCGGAATCCCTGCATGGCGTGGGCCAGAGTTGGAAGGAGATGGAGATCAGAGTCACTAAGTGATCTCCCATTTAAGTGATCTTCAATCCTTTTTTCCCTTTCTAAAGGCCGATGTGAGATCTATGAAATAGGTCCCTTCTTTTACGGCCATTATAAGCTCTTCTCGCTCAAAGAGCGTCGGCAGGTTCAGCTCATAGGTTCCAGGCGCAGTTATCTTTATGCTCTCAAGCTTTTCGCCCTTTGCCGTATTGCCCATTTCGATTTCTTTCTCCGGCCGAAGGGCTGCCGAGCGGGGAGCCTCTGCAAAAGAGACCGCCTTCTGACTCATCGCCGCATCCCCCACTGCCATCCTCTTCTCATCCCTCGCAGCCCCTGCTTTCGGGGGGATCCTCACGCCCATGGCCCTCGTGATGATCCTCTCCTCTGGTGCAGGCCCTCCTGCAGGCGGCGTGCGCACGAACATGAACTTCTTCCAGCCGCAGACGGGGCAGCCGCGGAGTATATCCTCTCCCGACTCAAAGACACTGTTGCAGCGAGTACATATATGGGGCATTCAATCCCCCACTGATACCTTGGTGCTGATCTGGAACTGATCCTTCTCGATCGTCCTGAGCTGGTTGGCAGGCCCTATGACAGTCATCCTACCCTTGATGCCCCTTCCGAGAAGCTTATCAAAGAACGACCCTTCCTTCTTTGAGGGATAGCTCTCGATCTCTATCCCTGAGAACTCGTCCACCCTGATCTCAGTCATTGTCATCTCAATCAGGCGCACCTCTTCAGCAGGCGTAAGGCCGCTCTCCAAGACCACAATCCTGCCCGTCTTGACCTTATCCAGGATGAGCCTGATCTTCTCCATGGAGGTCAGGTTCTCCAGCTTCTCTCCAGAGATGAGGTCCATTTGCACTTCTCGCATCAAGATCACCCGAAATGAGTAGCTATCGCCTTATAAAGCTCATCGATGTTCGATCCTTCCAGGGCCGAGACCGACACAAGTGCATGCTGAGGGAACGCAGCCTTGATGCGCCCGGGTGACGCCTCAGGCAGATCCATCTTATTGGCCACGATGAGCAGTGGAAGCCGCCTTGCCTCCATATTCCCGATGACAGTCACATTGACCTGTGTATATGGGTCCTCAGTCGAGTCCATCACCAGCAGTACTCCGTCCAGATCGTCGAGCCACTTGATGGCCTCTATCACGCCCTCAGTGGCCTCCTTGGCCCTCTTCTTGGCCTCGACCTCGTTCATCCCGAAGGCCATGAACTCCTTGAAGTCGATCTTGGTGGCCATTCCAGGAGTATCAACTATGTCCAGCTCTATGCTGGAGCCATTGGCTTTGATCTGTACCCCCTCATTCCTCATGGCCCTTCTGGTCTCGTGGGGAACGGGCGAGACCGTCCCGAAGCTTGCGACCCCCGTCCAATCCTTGACTATCCTGTTGGCGAGAGTCGTCTTGCCAGCATTCGGGGGGCCGTAGATTCCTATCTTCGCCCTCTTCTTTTTGAATATCCTGCTGATCCAGACTTCGAAGCTGATCTTGAGGCTGTCGATGAAACCCATATCCTACCTCTCGGCGAGATACTGGCATGTCTGTACTAATAATTTTCCATAACTTTTATTATGCGTTAGCTATCCCTCTGTCCAATGATCGATTCGCCCTCTAGGTAATATTATTAATAATGTTTACCTAGTTAAGCCTTCTGCAAGCATCCTTTGGAAAAAAGAGGACCGGGCTGCAGGGCGAATCTGACAAAGATGGCGCGAAAGGCTCTAGAAATGGATGGGAATAATGGCTGAAAAAGATGCCAGAAAAAGGCGATAGGCGATGTCCTATTCAGGCGAATAGATCCTCTGCAGGGCAGAGGCCGACAAAGCCCTCGAACTTTCCTGATCCCCTTACAGCCTTCCAAATATCCTTCAGCGAGCTCTCCAGGACATTGCCATAGCTCTCCTGAAGGTAGGGGCAGGCCCTGACGCTGCCGTCCACGCCCACGTGCAGCCACCGCCGTCCAGCCATGCATCCCATCATCTGGCCCTCGAAATAGGTGCTGGCGAAGATGCGAGGCCCACCCGGCGTTGAGTTGATCCTCCTGTAAATATCGATTATCTTCTCGCGCTCTATCTGAGTCAGCTTCTCCTCGGGCGTCTTCGGAATTCCCTCCCAGATGGAAAGCTCTTGCACTCCGAGCTCAGCTGCAAGATCATAAAGCTCCTGTATCCTCTCCACCTGGCCTGACTTTATGTGGGCCGAGATGGTCACCATAAGGCCCGCCTCCAGGGCCATCTCGATGGCCTCGATGGCTTTGGCATAGGCACCCTCAAGGCCGCGCACCAGATCGTGCTCCTCGGGTTTCGTGCTGTAGACTCCGACGATCAGGTTGTAGAGGCCGGCCTCTCTGAGCTTGGCAGCTTTCTCCTCAGTCATCTCCAGGCCGGGGGTGAAGAGATTGACCACTGCCTTCTCGGGATCGACGTGCGCTATCAGGTCGAAGATGTCATCTCTCAGAAGGGGATCCCCTTCGGTAAAGGTTATGATGCAGGTCCCCATCGCCAGGGCCTCGTCGATGACCCGCAGGATATCCTCTTTGCCCAGCTCTCCAGCGCCGTCTTTGATCAGACAGTGGTCGCATTTTGCTCCGCAGGATCTCGTGACCTCGATGGAGACCGTCTGGGGCACGGGCCGACCTATGGCAAGCTTCGCCTCGTTGAGAAGAAGCCTCTTGAAGGGGCCGCTCGGCACTGGAGGAAGCCAGGTTGTGGCTACGATGTCCTTCTCCCGAACCATGGCAGGCTTCTCCTCTGCGAGCCTCTGATTGATCGTATTCAGGACAGGTTGGACCATCAGTGCCAGGGCTCCGTGGGCCTCCAGCACCCTTTTGTCGCTGTCGAAGTCCACGCTGAGGGCGGCAGTTTTGATTAGCTGGGTCATCGGACCTCCTTTTTTTCGGGAGCGTTATAGAGTTATCGCCCAGAGGAGAGGCGAAGCGAGCTTTCCGGCGGGATCTGAAAACAGGACCGCAAAGAGATAAGAAAGACGCGAGTGAGAACATGTGCCGGGAAAGGCAGCAAAAAGAAGGGGGATGGGGCAAGAGATAGTGTTAAATCGACCTGCACGCCTCTAGTGAACCAATGAACCCAGTGTCTGAAGTCGTACTGGCCTATTCTGGAGGCCTCGATACATCTGTCTGCATTCCGCTTCTCCGGGAGCGCTACGGATTCAACAGGGTTGTGACAGTTCTTGTGGACGTCGGCCAGCCGAGGTCGGATATCGAGCGCGGAAACCTGCGCGCAAAGCAGCTTGCTGATGAGCACTATGCCATAGACGCCCGGGAGGAGTTCGTGAGGGATTATCTCTTCCCCCTTATCAAGGCCAACGGCTCCTACGAGGGATATGTTCTTGGAACTGCCATCGCCCGCCCGCTGATAGCGGCCAAGGCGGTCGAGGTCGCGATGAAGAAGGGGATCGATACACTGGCTCACGGCTGCACTGGCAGAGGAAACGACCAGCTCAGGTTCGAGGCCGTCTTCAGGTGCACAAGCTGTCGGGTCATTGCGCCCATGAGGGATCTGGACCTTGCGCGCGAGTGGGAGATCGAGTATGCGCGGGAGCACGGCATCGACGTCCCTGTGACGAAGGAGCGGCCCTGGTCGATAGACGAGAACCTGTGGTCCAGGTCCATCGAGGGCGGACGCCTGGAGGACCCATTCTTCGAGCCGCCGGAGGAGATCTACGGCTGGACGAAGAGCCCAGACGCGAGCAGGCCTGCGCAGGTGGTCGAGATCGGCTTTGAGAGGGGCGTGCCGGTCTCCCTGGATGGCGTTCGGATGGGCGGCATAGATCTCATAGCAAGGCTGAACCAGATGGGAGGAGAGCACGGCGTCGGCAGGACGGATATGGTCGAGGACAGGGTGCTGGGCTTGAAAGCGCGCGAGAACTACGAGCACCCTGCGGCAACGATCCTCCTCACCGCACATGAAGATCTTGAGCACCTCGTGCTATCGAGAGCAGAGCTGCGCTTCAAGGCCATCGTGGACGATGCTTGGTCTGAGCTGGCCTACATGGGATTGGTCGAGGACCCGCTCTATGCCGACCTGAACTCCTTCGTGGATAAGTCGCAGGAGCGGGTGAACGGCTCAGTCAGGATGAAGCTCTACGCAGGGTGTGCGATCCCAGTGGGCCGCCAGTCGCCAGATGCCCTATATTCACAGGAGATGGTCTCCTTCGATTCCCAGACGCTGAGCCAGCGCGACGCCGAGGGCTTCGCGAAGTACCACGGCTTCCAGGCGAGGCTTCTGAGGAGAAGATGCTCCTGAAAACCAAGCGAATCAAAGCTCGATATGGATTCGGCAAAGGGAGAGCCTGCTGAAGAGAATCCATGACATAATTTTAGGCGAGTACCCCGCAGATTGATGCGGGGTATCCCATTTAAAAGTCAAATGGCTTGGACGCCTCAGGTCCCGCAGGCCGTGTTTGCATAATTCTTCTCTATCACCTCGCGCCCAGGAGCCACCTCTGCGAAGATCTGGGCCTCGAAGTGAAGCACCTCAGTCTCCTCGTCGATCCAGGCGTCAGGTGGCAGGCCAGCCTTCAGGCAGGTCTGGGAGAGGAAGGTCCAGGGATCAAAGCCCCACTCGGGCGCGACCTGGGGGAGCAGGAGGCCGGAGTACGGGCCCTTGGAGACTATCAGCCCGTCGGTTCCTATCCTGACTACCTCCGGCAGCCTCTGCTTAGGCACATCGTAGGGCTCGGGCTTCGTCAGGATGGTCACTTCTATCTCAACCCTCTGAAGCTCGCTTGGACGCACACATGGGAAGCGCGGGTCCCTGGAGCAGGCATTGATCGCAGAGTCCACAATCGCCCGGCCCAATGGCATGATGGGCTGTGGGTAGCCTATGCAGCCCCTCAGCTCGCCCTCCTCGTGGATGGTCACGAAGACGCCCCGCTTCTCGTCGAAGATGGGGGGAAGGCCACTCGGCTCGGAGACCTTCTTCTTCTCGATGTAGTCAGTGAGGGCCTCTCTGGCCAGCCTGACCGCCAGCTTGCCCTCCTCCAGAGTCAGCATAGAGATTAATCGTCTGGAAAGATATTAAAAGTTGCGTGAGTGGCAGTGCGAATGTGAACTCCATCTCCCAGCATATCCTCACAGTCAGTTGAGCCTGTTCCAATGCTCGTAACCGTGCACCTGAGTCATCATCGTGCATCTTCACCAGGGCCTTGAAGCGATCCCTGCGCGCCTGATGAGCCTCTCGCTGCTCAATCATCACAGGAATATCTCTCGTGATTCATGGGCATCTCCCGAAAAGAGTTTATGGCCTGAAGTCCATCTCATTTGAGTAAAAATCGATCAGATGACCTAGAAAGGAGTGTTCAAGCCATGACAAAGACAGAGGATGCTCTCAAGGCCGCCTTCGAGGGAGAGTCGCAGGCGAACAGGAAGTACACAGCCTTTGCCCTGCAGGCGGATAAGGAAGGATTCTCGCAGGCCGCAAAGCTCTTTCGGGCTGCTGCAGAGGCAGAGGCGATACACGCCGCAAACCACCTGAAAGCCCTTAAGGCTATCAAGACGACGAAGGAGAACCTGCGCGAGGCGATCGTCGGCGAGACGCATGAGTTCAAGGAGATGTACCCTGCGATGATTGAGACGGCGAAGGCCGAGGGAGAAAAGGAGGCGCAGCGCACTCTCAGTTATGCCAATGCAGTCGAGGAGTACCATGCCAGGCTCTATCACGAGATGCTGGATGGCCTGGAGAAGAAGGAGAGCTATCCATACTATGTCTGCCCAGTCTGCGGGATGACTGTGGCGCGAGAGGCTCCTGAGAAGTGCCCCGTCTGCGGCGTGAAGGGGAGCATGTTCAGGAAAATTGAGTGATGCAATATGCAGAGATAAGCATCAGAGGTCGCCCGGGGGATCTTAACTGGCTCTTGCTCTCTCGCCTGCACATCTCCTTCGCGGGAAGAACATCGGCACTCTTTTTTTGTACTCCTCGTACTCCCGCCCGAACTCCTCCTGCAGCGACCTCTCCTCGTGCCTGGCCCCTGCATAAAAGTAGGCTGTTGTCAGCAGATTGAATATCAGTAGGCTCTGGGTCATTATGGGCGAGAGCCAGAGAATTGCAGCCGCGAAGAGGAAGAGCGGATTTCTCAGATGGCAGTAATAGCCATCTTTCACAAGATTGCCAGCCTTCGCCTCGCCCCGCATCTGAGCCGCTCCAAAGAAGCTGGAGATGCCAGTCTGGCGCAGAGCGCCGAAGAGAGCCAGTATGCTTATGGACTGTCCAGCCATCATCAGCCAGCTCCAGGGCGCTGGAACGATGTAGAGCACCCTGCTTGGGGATATGAAGAGAAGGTAAATGAAGGGCAGCATCATCGCCAGCGCCAGGATCACGAAGGCCAGGCGATACCAGCGCTCCGCTCCAAAAAAGCGTTGACTGAACCATCGCTTGAAACTGGGGTCGGCCAGGAGGCTGTGGAGAGCCGCGAAGAGGATGAAGTACGTCGTCAGAGCTAAAGGGATGGCTGAGATCATGGGTCGACCAACTGCCTGCAGCGCCTTCCAAGGGGCAGACAGAAGACCACTTCCTCGTCTGGAACACAGGCCACGACGAGGCCGCGATCTTGCAGTCTGCTTCGAACAGCCTCAAGCAGCTCCTCCAGCAGATCGTTTCTCAGCTCCACGGAGAATCCCTTGAAATTCCCGAAGCCGCCGGTGATCATATCCTCGCCGAACTCCGCCTCGGGCATCATCACATCGAGCTCTTCAGCCTCTTCGAGATCGAGGCCCTCCCTCAAGGCGGCATCAGCGAGGAGAAGAAAGTACTCATCGAAATCCATGGCCAAGATCACAGCCCTCTCCTGGCTCTCCTCGCTCGTGGCCAGGTAGATCTGACGTTCGCCCACTTCGATCTCCTTCAGGTCGCGTCCCAGGGCAACCTCATCTGCAGCGTGCCTCATAGTGGTGATGAAATCCTCCATCGTCTTCACTGCTCTGGACGCTGTCCTCTCCAGGGCGCTGGCATTCTCTTCAGGGATCATGGGACTCCGGCCCAATTCTCGCTAGCCATTCTTTTTTTCTCCTGCCTTCACCAGACCCCAGCCGCCGTCCTTGCGGTATTCCTGAGTCGCTCTTCGAATCATCTCCTGGAACTGCTCCGGGCTATAATGGAGCCACGCAGCCAGCCGCTCAACCACCGGCTCAACCTGGCCTAGATCGGGGCTGCCTATGGACCGCAGGATCATCGCCGAGAGGGCCATGAGCATCAGGCCTTCTGTAATCCTGTTCTGCTGGACTTCCAGAGCCCCGAGCTGGAAGAAGGCCCCTGCCTCACCTGATTTATCCTCCAGCTCCTGGTAAGCTCGCAGGGCATCCCTAAAGTCCACCCTCGCCTTCTCGATCTCGCCAGCCTGCGCCTCGATCTGCCCAAGATTGTGCAGGACAGCAGCCTCACCCCTCCTGTCTCCCAGGATGCGCCTGTGCGCCAGGGATTCCCTGAACCCCCCCGCTGCCAGCTCCAGATCGCCCAGTTCGATGTCGATCAGGGCCAGGTTGAAGAGCGCCGACGCTTCCGCCCGATGGTTGCCGGACCTCTTCAGGATCTCGAGGGACCTCTGAAGCTTTTCGCGTGCTGCCTTGTGGTCTTTAAGCCGAAGGTCGATGCTGGCCATCTCCTGCAGGAGATCGCTCACGCCCTGCAGATCGCCCAATGTCTCTTCGATCTCAAGGACCTGCTGCAGCCTCTTCTGGGCTGAACTGTTCTCATTCTTCTCCATATCGATGGCTGCGAGGCCATGCAGGGCCGCGGCCTCGCCTACAGGGTCTGAGGCTGCGCTGCTGATCTCTGCGGCCCTCTCGAAGCTGCTTCGCGCCAAGTCGTACTCGCCCTGCCGGAAATATGCTGTGCCAAGACCGTGGCAGGCGGCAGCCTCTGGGCCAGCGTCCACAGCCTTCGAGTACCACTCCTCTGCCTCTTTGCTCCTCCCCTGACCAAGGAGAGAGCGCGCCATCCATATCATGGGCACGGAGTGCATCTCTTTAGAGAGAATCTCCTCGTTCAGCCTGATGATCTCCTGGTAGTAGCCGTGCCTCTCGAGGAAGCCGCTGATGCTCGACGTCACATCCCCAGCCGCCTCAAGCTCTCCAGCTTCAAGATACCCTCCTCTCGCCTCGAGAAGACAGTCAAGCCTGGTGATCCCCAGCTCGCCTGAGCGTCCCATTCCTGCGAGAGAGCCCAGGAAGTCGGCTGCCGCCCTGTGAGCATTCATCAGCTCCTCAGGCTTCAGATTCCCCCTGAGCCAGGGCCTGATAGAAGATGGAATCGCCCAGAGGTCCCCTGCGGCATAGGCCAGGGAGAGCTTCTGCCACTCCCTGGCAAGATCAAGAGACCGCTTCTCATCAAGCCCTGTCGCTCCAGCCAGCCCTGCGGGGCTCACTGCGATCCCATAGACTGCCGTCCTGGAGAGGGCAAGGCGCGACTGCTGGCCTAAAGTGGCATAAAGCCCTGAGAGGGCATCATCGCATACTCGGGGCTTGAATCCCGAACCAAGAGCCCTGCGCGTCTGGGCGAGACAGGCGGGCAGCCCTGCAACTGAAGAGTGCTGCTCATGCAGATCCTTGTAGGCGATCTCACCTCTGCGGTACCTCTCAGCGACGCCCTCATCCTGCAGCAGAAACCTCACGAAGGCCGCCTCAGATAGCCCAGTGAGCCGCCACTCCCATGCCTTCGAGGGCAGCGTCGGGACGTCCTCAGGCAGAGACGGGCATGTAGCTATCATCCTGCATGTATCTGCCTCCCTCAGCATCTCATGATAGAACCCGGCCAGATCCGCGTCCTTGATCCTGCCGGACCTCTCATCCAGCGCCAGGCCGTCCAAAAGAAGCAAAAAACGGCTCTGCCGGATTATATCCAGCATCCTCTTCAGCCGCGCTTTCAAGGCAACGCCTGCGTCCCTCAGCCCTGCGGCCTCATCTGCCTGATCAGCCCCTGCAAGGGCTCCTGCGAACGCCTCCAGAAGGCGCACCGCACTCAGTGAGTTGCTCTCGGAGCTGTAGAGGTACAGAGGAATGTACCCTTGAGTGGCGAGATCAAGGACGAGCCTTGTGGCAAGGGCTGACTTGCCGCAGCCCTTGGGCCCTGTGATGATCAGAGACCTCATGGCCCCCTCTCGGAGGGCAACTCTGAGGCGCTTGAGGTCCGCTCTGCGGCCTATGAGGTTTTCGGCATATCCCTCAGTCATCCCGGGCAGCGGCTGCTGCCCTGCAGGCATATAGAGATATTCCTCCTGCCTCTTTTGATCGAAGATTAGAGACTTATCTGTGAGAGCATAAAGGACCGGCAGCGCGCAGATCCTCCCAGGCTCGCAGGCGCTCTTGGCATCCCTGCGGGCTGTATAGAGGGCTCTGTCGATATCCGAGCCACTGGCGAGGGCGCTGTAGAAGGAGCGCACCATCTTGGTCGGGCCATTCCATCCCACTGCCAGGGGCAGGTGGTGAGCTGCAGCCTGGCATATCTCGTCCAGAGCTGACGGATCCTCCACCTGGCAGCCTCCTATGAGAAGAGACTGGACCTGGCCACCCGCAAGGGCAGCCGTCAGCTCCTCAGGGGACCTCAGATCCTCTCCGAATCCCTCGCCCTGGAAAGAGATGCGCGCCTGGCCATTGCTACGCTTCCCCTGACATACCAAATGGACGAGATGCGGCCTGAAGGCTTGAATGCGCCTTCTGAGCTCCTCGAAGGAGCCTGCATCGCAGATCTCAAGTGCCGCCTGGAGGCCTTCAGCCGCTTGCAGCATCCCGATCTCTTCTGTCTCGTAGTCGAGGGGCTCACAGGCCATGAAAAGAATGCGCAGCGGTCCCGGCCTTGGTTCACCCGAGGCGGCCTGGAGGCTCTCGCTGGCCGAGGGCATGCGTCGCAGGCTGAACCTCTCATCAAATCCCATTTCTGCTGATGACCCGGGCAGCTTGAGCCGCTCCCAGGGAAGCTGAAGCACCTCGGGAATCTGTGAGGCCACCACAATGTCGGCTCCCTCTGAGACATCCGATTTTAACTGCTGCCAGATCCTCTCGATAAAGAGGCGAAATATCCCGGCTCCAAGGATATCGAGATAATCCCGGGCATCGGTGCTGCAACCCTTCCCGAGGAGGGAGACATACTGTCCGGCGATCTCCCTGACCTCCTGGGACTCGACGGGAGTGAGCGCCTGCTCGGCGATGCACCTGGACCTGCCGAAAACCCGCAAGGCAAATGCCCTGGCAGCGGGAGTTCCAGCCTCGACTATCGATAGAATTATCTTTTCCCTCATTGTATCTTAACCACCTGCACACCGAAGATTCTCTGCTGGCATCCCATCCACCACATACCCGAAAGCAGTTCCGTCAGATAGCCCTGTCACTTCCATCAATCTCGCAGTACTCCTTTGGCTCCATATGCACCACCACATCTCTGACCCCGTCGATGGTCTCCTCGATCTTGTTCTCCACTGCGAGGCCTAATTTATGGGCAGCCTCGATGGAGAGCGAGGGGTCCACGCCGATGTGAAGATCGATGTACATCTCTCCTGGCGTCCCTCTTGTCCTGATTCTGTGGCAGTTGCAAACCCCATCCACGGATTCTGCCAGATCTCTTATCACCCTCTCCTCTATCAGGGCGTGGTCCAGCAGCACTCGCGAGCTTTCCTTGATGATCTCGATGCCGGTGAGGATGATGAGGCCGGTTATGATCAGGGCGATGATCGGGTCTGCCAGAGGGTAGCCCATCCTGACGGCGAAGAAGCCGAGGATAACCCCGACGGAGGCATAGACGTCGCTGCGGGTGTGCATGGAATCCGCGACAAGGATGCTGCTCTTCAGCCTTCTGCCGATGATGTACTCATAGGCTGCAACTCCCACATTCACTGCCAGAGTCGCGCCCATGATCGCGAAGCTCCAGTAGGTTATCTCGGGAAATGAGGGGTTGAGAAAGCGGTTCACCGCCGCCTCGACCACCTGGATGCAGCTCGCGAAAAGAAGGGCGGCGATGCCTATGGATGCAAAGGTCTCGAACTTGGAGTGGCCGTAGGGGTGCTCCTTGTCCGGAGGCCTCGACGCGATTGCGATGCCAACGAGGCCGATGATGTTCGAGCTGCTGTCAAAGATGGAGTGGAGCCCGTCTGCCGCCATGCTCAAGGAGTTGGTGTATAATCCATAAGCGCCCTTCATCAATCCCACAGATAAGTTTAATACGAATATTATTATTAGAACCCGCCTGACCGTCGAGTAATAGGCCATCAAAAGAGATATGCATGGCAAGCGATAAATAATTTCTTGAATGATCCTGCAGGAGTTGATCCGATTATAGTCACCAGGTGGCTGGAGTTTGAGACAGACGTCGGCAGTGTGAGGGACATAACTGGCGATGTCTGCGAGGCCGTTTTGGGCTCAGGCCTTGAAGAAGGCATAGCGACCATCTTCGTGCCGGGTGCCACAGGGGCAGTCACCACTCTGGAGCATGAGGAGGGGCTGGTGAGGGACCTGGGGGATGCCCTGGAGCGGCTAGTGCCCGAGGAGATTGAGTACGCCCACAACGAGAGATGGCACGATGGCAACGGCCACTCTCACGTCCGCGCCTCGCTCATAGGTCCGAGCCTCACCCTGCCCTTCTCGGGGCAGAGCCCAGTTTTAGGGACCTGGCAGCAGATAGTCTTCCTGGAGCTGGACACAAGGCCCAGGCACCGCAGGGTGATGGTCCAGATCCTGGGGGAGTAGTATCAGACGACCTGAAACTCCGTCGGCAGCCCCATGCCCAGGATCTCGCTGCTCTGAAGGACGCGGCGGTTACCCTCATTGTCCACGAGGGTGAGGTTTTCCAGCTGCCAGGTTCCAAGCTCGCTGTTCTCAGGCAGAAGCAGGCGGCTCCTGTAGGTTCCATCCCTAGGGTCGCCCGAGACGAGATTCTTCTGGGCGAAGAGCACCTCTGCCTCCTGGCTGCCCGATGGGCTGACAAAGTAGGCAGCTGAGGCAAAAAGGCCGCTCTCGTCATCGATGAGGTGGGCGGTGAAGTTGATGGCCTCATCTGGCGAGGCCGCCTCTGGGGCGAAGCCGAAGCCCGCGAGGCCGGGAGCCTGGCTGTCAGCCAGGGTGCTCGCAAGATTGCCAGAGGGCGGCTGCAGTGGATCTCTCTCCGTCGGGGATGAGAAGCACTGGCTGCTGCCCCCAAGCCTGATGGTCTTCTCCATCGAAAATACCCCAGCTAGGTCCTCGACGCTGCTTCCGTACGCCCTGGCACAACCCAAGGCGGCAAGGAGGATCAGGATCAAAAGAGCCGGATGTCTGAGATGCAATTTCCACTCACCCTGCAGCCTTTTGCCGCAAAAACCATAAATCTTTTCATGGCAGATTTTTCTCTTGAGCAGTTCTTTGTCGCAGTCTCAGGAGATCTGAGCCCTGGTCCTTATGCTATCTCCCAAGAGACATAGATCAAGCTGCATGCGGCTCACAAAGCTTATGGCCAGGAAAAGAGATAGGGACGCAGCACAAAATGGAGTGGAGGTACCATGAAATCAAAAAACATGATCTGCATGCTATTAATATCCTTGGCGCTCATCGCCGCTTCTGCGTGGGCTGAAGAGGGCACAGCAGGTTCGTCCTCTGTCCCCACGAAGGACCTTCCCGAGGGCTTCACTCTGCTGGCGGTTCAGACAGACTCGACCAAAGGGGTGAACATGACCGATGAGATCAAGGACTTCTACGGAGCAGAGGAGATCGGCCCTGTGAATGCCACCATTGGAATCTATGCCTGGGCGCCACTCGGCCAGGGCTATGACTCCAAAATTAAGCTGCTGGCACTGAAGGATGAGGAGCACGCCAAGGCAGCGATCTCGAACTACATGTCTCTTCCCGATTTCAAGAAGCCGCCCTACAGGGGCGTCGATCGCTTCGCTTCAGCCGTCATCAACGGCCACAATGCGACAGAGATAAGGAAAGAGGCCAAGATGGACAGCCTGAAATACCTCTATCTCTGGAATAACAAAAACATTGTGGTTCTCGTCGAGGGCAACGGGGATATCGGTATGAGCCGCGACCTTGCGAGTGCAACGGGGCTCTGAAAGCAGGCCATCTCAGTCTTTAAAAATTTTTTATAAGATGTCTGAGAGGCTCGGCCTCTGGATCTCTGCCCACGGCATCCTTCTTTTGGCATCCGCCGACTGCTAAAAAGTATATATCTGAGGGACGCTGATTGAGCCGGTTGGACAGGGCCAACTCCAAGGTGCTGTTCGCCGAAAGATCGGCTTCGAGAGGGATGGCATGTACGACCTGATAGTAGTAGGTGCCGGTCCGGCAGGTTCCGCGGCTGCCAGGGAAGCGGCCCGAAGGGGCCTTGATACACTGATCCTGGAGAAGGAGACCTTCCCGCGATACAAGCCCTGCGGCGGTGCAATCTCCGACAGGGCGCTCTCTCTCCTGGATTTCGCCCTGCCAGAAGACCTTTGCGAGAGGACCATAACAGGAGCAAGGGTTCACTTCCGCGAGAGGGTCATGGAAAAGCATAAGGGCTACCGCCTCACGACCCTCGTGACCCGAAGCCTTTTCGACGATCTTCTCCTGCAGAAGGCAAAAGAGGCCGGAGCAGATCTGGCAGTCGAGAGGGCCGTGGATTACAGGGAGCAGTGCGATCGGATAGAAGTCCTGACAAAGAAGAATTCATACAGTTCCAGGTTTCTGGTCATCGCCTCGGGCTGCCAGGACCCCCTCAAGGAGAGGATCCGGGGCAGGGCAGCGAGGGATGGCTACGGGGTCTGTATGGTGGCCGAGATAGAGGAAGAGGAGAGAAGGATCGAGGAGAGGCTGAATGACTCTCTTGACATATATTTCGGCGTAGCGGATCTGGGCTACGGCTGGATTTTTCCCCACAGGGGCTACTACTCTGTGGGCATCGGAGGCCTTGCCTCCCGCCTGAGGCATCCCAGAAGGGCGATGGAGAACTTCATCAGATGCAATGGCCTTCCAGAGGGCCAGAGGCTTCACGGCCACCTCATACCACTCGGAGGCTGGGATGGCAGGATCGCCACGATCAGAGTGCTTCTGGCAGGAGACTCGGCGGGTTTCGTAGATGCCTTCACAGGGGAGGGGATTTACTACTCCATATGCTCGGGCCAGATCGCTGCCAGGGCGGTAGCCGAGCAGCCAGATCCTGATGTGGCCTGCAGCTATGTGTCCTTGTGCAAAGAGGACTTTGGAGACGAGCTTAAGTACGCCCGTCTGCTCTCCAGGATCATGCACAGCTATCCTGAGATCTTCTTTCGGATCCTGACATGCCACGAGGAGGTTCTGGACAGATACATCGAGATCTCAGCAGGCAGGAGAACCTACAGAGACTTCATTCGGTGGCTTGTGCCAAGGCTTCCCATAAGCCTTCTTCGCACCCTCTGAGATTCAGAAAATGGCTGGGCATCGAGAACAGAGCTGCCGCAGCACGATGGCTTTTTGTGGGATCTAATCAGAGGCGTTCTGGAGATCTTTCAGGCTCTTCACCACGGCGTCCACATGTCCCTTGACCTTGACAAAGCGCCATACCTGGGCAATCCGTCCATCTGGATCTATCAGGAATGTGGATCTCACGACGCCATATGCCTCTCGCCCGTACATCTTCTTCAGAGCCCAGACGCCATATGCTTCCATGACCTTATGATCCGGATCGCTGAGCAGCTTTATCTTGAGATTGTGCTTCTCTGCAAATTTCCTGTGGCTTTCAGGCGAGTCGCGGCTGATTCCGAGGACCTCGGCCCCCAGGGCATTCAGGGCACCTAGCGCCTCGGTGAAGTCCATTGCCTCACGAGTGCAGCCACTGGTATTGTCTTTGGGATAAAAATAGAGCACCACCCATCTTCCGCGATACGATTCAAGACAGATTTTCTCCTCGTCGCCATCAACCAGACAGAACTTCAGAGCATTCTCTCCAGCTTCGATCATGATCATCCCCCTAGGGCTGTTGGCAGTCTCAGCTTTTCTGCAGCGTCGGATAATCGATGTATCCCTTCTCTTCCCCTGCATAATAGGTCTTAATGTCAGGCGAGTTCAGAGGCGCATTCTTCTTGAAGCGCTCTGGCAAGTCCGGATTCGCCAAGAACAGGCTGCCATATGAGATGAGATCAGCTTCTTTCTTCCGGATGGCCTCGTCTCCCTTCTTGGCGTCATAGCCCCCATTCAGAATAAAAGATCCCTCGAAGATCTCGCGGATGGCAGGGGCGAGCCTCTCTTCAGGCAAAACGAGCTGCGGCTCGCTCACGCGCTCTATCATGTGAAGATATCCGAGCCTGAGCCGATTCAGCTCCTTCGCCAGATAGGAAAAGGTCTCCAGGGGATCCGAATCGGACATCGAATACATCTGAAAATGGGGCGAGATCCTGTACCCAACCCTTTCAGCGCCAAAAACATCTATAACTGCTCTTGCGACCTCAAGAGGCAGACGTGCGCGGTTCTTCAAATTACCGCCGTATTGATCAGCTCTGTTATTTGAGCCGTCCCTCAGGAATTGATCCAGCAGATAGCCATTGGCTCCGTGGATCTCCACGCCATCAAAGCCCGCAGCCTTTGCGTTCATGGCTGCATTCTTATATTGATCTATGATGCAGGGCATCTCATCGAGTCCAAGAGCACGTGGGACCCCGATCTTCTTTTTGCCCGATGGCGTGTGGATCTCTCCCGCCACAGGAAGAGCTGAAGGCGCAACAGGCAGCTTTCCCTCAAGAAAAGTGGGGTGGGATACTCGTCCTGTATGCCAGAGCTGAAGGAAGATCTTGCTTCCTGCATGGTGAACGGCATCTGTCACCTTCATCCAGCCTGCGACCTGCCCGGGGGAATAAATCCCTGGCGTGCGAATGTAACCGACTCCTTGAGGGCTGACCTGCGATCCCTCTGTGATGATCAAGCCGGCCTGCGATCTCTGTGCATAATAAGTAACAGCCAATGGACTTGGGATGTTCCCATCCTCGATGGCCCGGCAGCGAGTCATGGGCGCCATGACCATGCGGTTCGCAAGCTCAATATCACCCAATCTGTACTGTGAGAAAAGATCCATTATCCATCGCCTCCGTGAATCCATCTCAATTGCCAGTCATACTCTTTCGCACCTCATCGATCTTCAACGGGTTGAGGGGCTTGCAGATGATCTCGTTGACCCTCAATCTCCTGAGGTGCTGTGTCGAGGCAGCCTGCATGACCAAGGCTGTATCAGAGCCGGATGCTGTGCCTGCGACTGCTATCACCTTTTCGCCGCCCTTCACGAGGCCAGCATCTGCGGACATGAGAACTATTTCGAAAGCTACTTTGACGCCCTGGCAGAAGCAACGAAGAAGGTTCGCCATGGTGGTTGCGCTATTTGAACCATAGAAATCGTCTGTATGGAAGAGCATTGTGCCGAAGTGCACCTCATGGCCCGAATCTCTCAGGTCCTTGACGAGCTCGGGCGGGAAGGCGTTCATCTCCCTGTGAAAATCGAACTGATGGGGTACTACTATCAATCTCACATCTTGATCCCTGAAGAAGTTCATGGCTCTTCTGGCTGTGGAGCCTGTGGTGGAAGCAAGCACAATCTTCCCTATATCTTTGCTTTTCAATCTCTCCCGAACCAAATTGAATGTGGCCTCTGTATTTTTTGCGCCCCCATCCTCGAAATAGGTTATCTTGCTCTCCATAAGAGACCTCTTCTCGTTTTCTGACCTCTTTATTATCTGATCTCTTCGGACTTATTTTTTTTCTTTGTTTTGGAGCAGGATTGGAACCTGCCCATCGAATATTCGAGCATTCGAGCCAGGATCTTAAGAGAGCATGGCCATCTTGTGCATATGCAATATGCGCATCATCTCTCAGGTGCGCGCCTCGGTTCGAATGCCGTTGGCGATCCCTTTCCAGGGCTCTCCATCTGTCGAGAATGCCCTGTAATCTCCTGAAAGGGTGTTGCCGTTCATCGTGAGAGTGAGCCTGTAAAGGCCAGTTCCCGAAGAGGTCACATCCAGGTCCAGTTTATCCCCTTCAAGAGAGCCGGAAGCAGAAGCCTGCTGGGTATCGCCACCATCATTGATGGTGCCTATGCCAAAGACAGCATCCTCAGACTGAAAGAGGTTCAGGGCGAGCTGCCTTGTCTTGCTGTCCCTGAGCTCAAACGACCACGTCCCGGCGATCCCAGAGGAGGATGCCGGTTGCCTACCTGCCTGAGGCTCTTCTCCGCCTATGAGATTGGTCGTCTGGAATTGGGTCGTGCCACCAGCAGAAGCCGAGCTTCTCGATGCCTCAGGAGTCGTGCTGTTCCCTGATAGCTTGCTTGGCATTGTGAAGTTGATGCCGTATTCCTTGCTCCACTTCTTTCTTGATTCCTGTGGGGTCTCATAGGTGCCTTCGAATATTCCTCTGCTCTCATTGATCAACTGGTCTGCAGATTTGCCAGCTGGATCGTAGATGGAGGTGGCATTCCCTGAGAACAACGCGATCAGTACCATCAATAGCGTGATCGCCGAGCAGACCATGCGAATGCGAGGTGTTGGAATCCAATCCAAGACCGCGCCAGGATCATCAGATTCGGGATAAATCTTTCTCAGCCTCCACTTCCAGCCTCACCATATTCACATGGATCTGCTCATCATCGTCCAGGGGATGTGTCGATGCATATCTTTCCACTATCTCATCGACGAAGTCGCGCCGAAATTCATCCGGCACCCTCTCAATATAAGGCAACCATGTGCTCTCTATCCATGACGCTAAGCCGCTTCTGCCAGGCTGCGCCATATCTTTTAAGATCAGCTCCACTCTTACGGCCCTCAATCCAGCCTGTGAAAGCCAGTGCCTGTATTCTTCGGGTCCATAGAACCCATAGGGAAACGGGAAGCCCTTGAAGTATTTAGCCCATCTATCTTCGGAGATCATTTTGTCCACCGCCACAAGGATCTCCTCCGCATTTCCCGCGCCTCCGAACTGAAGGAAAAGCCTGCCGCCCGGTTTCAGGCTGCGCTTGATTCCCTCAAGAACCGGCCCATGATCCAGAATCCAGTGAAGGCAGGCGAAGGAGACGACCAGATCGAACTCATTCTCATATCCGATCTCCGACGCGTCCCCGAACTGAAAGGAGAGGTTGGGCCAAATAGATGGTGGAAACTTGCCATTGGCAAAGCTTATCATCTCCCGGGAGCTATCGATCCCGACCACAGAGCCATGGGGCAAAAGGGTGGCGATCTGCGCTGTGATTTTCCCGTCACCACATCCGATATCAAGGACGCGTTCATCTCCTCTGATATGTATCTTGGAGATGAGCTCATCAGCCCACTTCTTCTGCGCCGATGAGCTTCTTGCGTACGCCTCCGGGTTCCATTTGCGCATCTCATCAACCCTTCAATCTCATCCATAGATGCTTTTAGAATAAGAATTTTATTGTGGCGGCGTTATAGCCGGATGAATATGATGTCAGGACAAGAGATTTTATCTATCCTGGCGCCATCTTGAGATGCAGATGCAGAAAATGAACTACTGGGAGAGGCAGAAATCCTTCTGGAAAACGCCTGCAGGATTGGCGATCTGGTTTGTGCTGCTGGTGGCGATCCTTGGCGGTGGACTGCTGGCGCTCAATCGTTTCGTCTCCCCATATCCTGTCATCGAGTCCTTTGATGCCGATCCTGCGGTCATCCGGGCGGGCGAGGCCACCAACCTGAGCTGGAGTGTGATTGGAGCAAGCGATGTGTTCCTGGATCATGGGATCGGCCAGATAGATCTAAAGGGCTTCGAGAGGGTCATGCCATCCGAGACGACGATATATGAGCTTGCGGCTGTGAATGGGAGCAGGAACAGGTCCATGCAGGTGAAGGTGATGGTTCATCCTCAGGATAAAACTTAATATGTTTGAGGGGCTTGTTGATCAGGACATCGCTGGCTGAGGGGGTCTGAAAAAACGGGCGTCGTCGTTGAGAGAAGGCTATCAATATTGATTCTGACATGGGCTCTGATGATCCTGCTGAATGGCATAGCCGCAGCAGCCGTCGATGAGACATATGGGGTGGTCACGAAGGCGGTTGACGGTGATACCATCTACGTCACCATCCAGAAGGCCGACCCGAGGATCGTCAGCAACATAGAGAGCATCCGCCTGGCAGATGTGAACTCCCCCGAGTTGAGCGCCTCAGGAGGATCTGCCGCAAGGGATTTCACATATGCGGTTCTGGTGGGCAAGAGGGTTTACCTGGACATCGATGACATGGCTGCCCGCGATGAATACGGACGGCTGGTCTGTGTCGTGTACCTCTCAGGAGCATACGGCCAGCCCCTGACAGCGCCCTGCTTCAACCGAATGCTGGTGGACTCAGGACATGCAATGATCGACAACTTCACAGACAACGAGTTTGATCCCAAGGATTGGTGGTCGGTATCCGGACAGAGAACTGCGACAAGCTCTGCTGAGAGCCAGCTTCAGGATCTGCTTGGCCCGCTCCGAGAGTCAGCTGAAGAAGAGCTGAATAAAGAGGCGAAGAACGCCCTGAATTGGCTTGGAAGCCAGATCTCGAATCAGCTCACAGTCCAGAGAACATAAAAATTCGGCGGCTGCAGGAAAGGGCGAGCCAGTGACTCTTTGCGAATAGAATGGCGATTGAGATCATCCAGTGGCCCCCATCCCAGATGCCAACTGTGGATGACAAAACACCTTATCGATCTTAAGGTGGATCTTTTTCTTCTTCGTCTTCAGGCCCCTGAAAAATAGAAGACAAATTGAAATAAGAAAAATTTGATAAACTTCTCGTTA
>MVRK01000136.1 GCA_002067365.1 Methanosaeta sp. PtaU1.Bin060
GTCGTGCGAAAGCCTGTAAAAAAACGGCAGCCTTTTTACCTTTCTTCCTCAAGATGTCCCCGGCGCTATGATGATATGGCCTGTCTGATCTGTGATGAGGATATTGAGTTCTGAGCGCCCTATAGCCCTCAAAGGTCTCTTCCCGGCGCGAGATCGCAGCCCGTGCAGCGATAGCATCCCGTCAGCGCCATATCTCCTCTCAATTCGTTTTTCTCCAGCGCCCTTTTGAGGTAGTCTGCCAGGTCCAGCAGCCTCTGTGCGCTCGGCCTTGTCATCTGAACCTCGCCCGCCCTCAGAGGGTGCGGATAGACTGCGCGCAGGACTGGCAGGACGCCCATCTCCGCCAGCTCGTCGATTCCAGAGCGTAGCACCCTGTCCGACTCGCCGAGGCCGACGATCACATTGGAGAAGACCCTGTCTCTGCCGAAGATCTCCACCGCCTCAGCCAGGGCTTCCCAGATCCCCTCGAAGGAGATGCCCGGACATACCCTCTGGAAGAGGTCGCCGTCCACACTCTCCAGGTTGTACTTCACCTCATCCGCCCCTGCATCCTTGAGCATCCTGTTCACTCCCGGAAACGGGCTCACTGAGACGCCCACAGGCACGCCGAAGCTCCTCAGATCAGCCACGATTTCGGCGACCCTCCTCCCTTCGTGCTCCGGCGAAGCCTCCACGCCGCTCGTGAGGGATATGGCCCGCAGCCTCCCCGTCTTTTGCGCGCCCTCTACCATCCGCCTGATCGCTTGCCCCGACTTCACTCTGCCCCTCAGCCTCGGAACTGCACAGAACTTGCAATCGTATATGCAGCGCTCCGAGACAGTGATGTACGCCTGCTCCGGGCAGTGCAGGAGCGGCTCGACGAGCAAGCCCTCTGCGATCTCCATATCGCCCTTCAGGATCGCATAGCCCTCCTTTCGCCTCTCCAGCCGAAGAGGCGAGCCTGAGACGACGCCTAGGCGCACGATCCTGTCGCCTGAACGAAAGAAGACCGACTGGCCGCCTGCGCCTGGTCCCGCTGTGGACATCTCGCGTGAGCCGCCCTGCCGGGGCACATCTACAGTGCCCACAGAGATCAGGAACGCCTTGGTAGCTAGGTCCATGGCCTAAACTAGTGACTCAAGGCTTAAAGAAATGATCCCCGACGGTGAGGCTGGAAGAGCTCTTAAGCCAGCCTTGAGTATCTTTCCAGGAATGAGACTGGCCCTCTTTCACGACAGGCGCTCTATGGCTGATGTCGCATGCCTCAAGGCCGCCCTCGAAGACTGCTACGGCACCTTCGGCCTGAGAGTGGAGGAGCGCGGTTATCTCTATGTTCCCTTCCAGGGGCAAAAGCTGAATGCGGCCATGCTCCTCAAGCACCTGGACAGAACAGTTGAGAGGGAGAAGGTGCTCTGGCTGCTGTCTAGCGAGCTTTTCTACCCTGGGATTGGGGCTGTCTTCGGCTGCTGCACAGATCGCGTCGCTCTGCTCGACTCTCGCCTCGATCCAGAGGTCCTGGCCAAGGAGGCGAGGCACGAGGTGGGGCATCTCCTGGGCCTCGGCCACTGCCAGAAGACCTGCGTCATGAGCCTCTCCCAGACCGAGGAGAGGGCGAGGGAGAAGCCTTCTCGTCTCTGCGATTCCTGCGCCGCACGGCTTCGATCGGAGATCTCTTTATAGCTCCATCGCCTCTTGTACACGGCCAGCCGAAAGCTCAAGCCACAGTCACGACATTGCTCTGGGCCAGAAGCTGATAGGCTCCTTGGTTGTAGCTTGTGATGTCCGAATAGAACATCCTGAAGTCGTACTGGCCCGGTGTCGAGGGGAGACGCCAGGTGATGACTCCGCAGCTCTGGGCTCCTATATGTCTCGTCTCCAGATCGAACTTATCTGGCCTGTTCACCCCGTACATTCCTATGATTCCTGTCCCTGACGAAGGTGCTCCCCAGTAGGTCACTGTGACTGTGCCACCAGGCGAGACGCGTGAGGGCTCTGCGATCACCTTCATGCCCTTCCTGGCATCGATCTTCACCATGTTGCTCCCGGCAACCGATGTGGATTTTCCGCCATCGAACATCCTGAAATCGAAGCTGCCCCCGTTGCTGCTGCGAAATGTCAAATTTCCCCTCTCATCTCCATTGAGGAGCTGCTTTGAGACAGCCTCTGAGGAGCCATCCTCGTACATGCCTATCCAGTCGTTCTTCTGGCCTGATGCTCCTCTGAAGGTCACTGTGATCTTCTCACATGTGCTCGCCTCCAGGGGAGTGGCAGAGATGCTGGGGCGGGTCACATTGAAGGGGATCGAGACGATCTGCGCTCCTTTTTCATCGTGCATCTGCAGCTGATAGGATCCCTCAGCCTTCGGAGCAGTGATGACCGCATCGCCTGAGGTGTTCTGGCCGAGGTGCCATTCGTCCAGGATCTGGTTGCCCTCCATCATGCTGACCCAGGAATCGCGATCTAGTGGTGCTGTGAAGTTGACGCTCATGTTGCTTCCTGGAATGAAGCTCGACCTGAAGAGTCGGAGCACCGCCCCGGTGGTGCTGGTGGAAAAACCTCTGCTCTTCTGCCCGAGCATGGCCTGAGGATACTGGTCGACGCTTGGCCCTCCCTGGATACTGTGCTCTGAATCGCAGATCTTTGTGCCGATGCAGCCGTTCTCCGGCGTGTTGAAGTCGCTGTAGTTGTTGCCCACCTTTCCGTTGTCCCAGTAGTCAAGGCCGTCGTCGTAAGCGTTCTCTGTATTGGAGAGGTTGTTCAGGTAAAGGGTGTTGTTGGAGGATACGAGCTCCTCGGAGGGCATGCTGTTATAGGAGATGATCACGCCCTTTCCCTTCGTCTTGACGTCTTCGCTGTTGTGGTAGGAGATGTAGATGCCCTTCTCGTTTCCAACAAAATCATTTCGGCGCACCACGTTGTCCCTGCAGGTATCCATGGTGAGCCCTCCCGAGTTGTCGCGGGCATAATTCTCTTCGATCGTGTTTCCTGTGCTGTTTTCGAGGTAGATGGCCTCGTACCTGTTTGAGAGGAATGTGTTGGCCGCCACCTCATTTCCCTCGGATTTCGAGAGCTTGAGGCCGTATCTGTTTGTCTTTATAAGGTTTCCATTGATCAAGTTATCGTGGCTGTTTCTCAGTGAGACGCCTTCCTTGCCGTTCCTCTCTGCCACGTTTCTCACGATAGTGTTGTTGCTGCCCTCATCGAAGATCATGCCAGCGTTTCCGCTGCCGCTGACCGTATTGTTGCATATGATGTTGTCGCTGGAGGTCACAAGGATTCCCGCATCCCCTGTCCAGCCGCTTGAGCTCCTGGCCCAGAAGCCATCCACAGTAACCCCGTCAGCCTTGATGGTGATGGCTGATCCATCGTCCGTCTCGATAACTGGAATCCCTTTTCCTGAATCTATCCCTCTGAGGTAAAGCTGCCTGTCGATCACCACTCTCTCCTTGTAGGTGCCGCTGTAGACGTCTATGATATCGCCAGGCCTCGCAGAGTTGATGGCCGACTGGATCCGATCCCCTGCCTCGACTGTGAATGAGGCGCTTGCGCCCATCGAGAGCAAAAGGAGAATGATCATCGCCAGGGTCACTTCTGCTAGGGCAGATAGCTTCTTCTTCATGGCCAGCATACGGAGCCTTAGATAGCTCAGGCGGTATAAAATGCCATTCCTTCCCTATGAGTCATCAGGGAGATTTATAAACAAAGATGACGCCTATCTCGTAGCCTGAGACTTGAGAGAGCAAAAAGGAATCCGATGCCATGGCCCTCGACTATCTGACGTATTTCGTCTATGCCTTTGCCTCCCTCTTCGTGATAGTAAATCCAGTCGAGGCCACCATGGTCTTCATCTCCCTGACCTCCGGCATGGACCAGCAGGAGAAGCGGAGAATCTACGGGCGGGCCACAGCTGTCGCATTTGTCGTGGCTCTTCTCTTCGCAGTGGCTGGCAACCTTGTGCTCGAGTTCTTCGGCATCACAGTGGACTCATTGCGAGTCGCGGGCGGAGTGCTTCTCTTCCTCGTGGCCATCGATATGCTGCGCGGCGGAAGATCCCACAGGAAGGTGACCGAGGCTGAGATGAGGGACGCCAACTACCGCGAGGACATCTCCGTCTTCCCCCTGGCGACGCCGCTGCTCACTGGTCCAGGTGCCATCACCACTGTGGTGGTGCTGATGGGTTCAGCCGCAAACCTCTATCAGAAGGCAGAGGTCCTCTTGGCCCTGACTCTGACATTCTCAGCGACCTACTTCATCCTCAAGTTCTCTGAGTACATCGACCGTGCCCTCGGGATCACTGGGATCATGGTCATGACCAGGATAATGGGGCTGATCCTGGGAGCCATAGCCGTGAACTTCGTGGCCACTGGAGCCTGGGATCTCTACAGGGCGATGGCGGGCTAAAAAGCAGATGATCATGGGGGGCATAGCCTGTTTGAGTGCTGGGGCAGATCTATATGGCGTCTTATATCCAGACGGGAAGAGGCCAGCGAGCTTTTCGAGCAGCTCGGCCGGCGTCGCTTGCTACGTCGATGATGAGCATTGCACATAAGACCCCAGGCCTCAAAAACTGTTTTATCTGATCCGACCCACAAGGATTGCGGATGAACCCCACAGACCAGGTAATGGAAACTGCACAGAAGATCCGGAGCATGGAGATCAGAGGAGCTGGCAGGATTGCCATCGCTGCTGCCGCATCTATGAGGGACTTCGCCCTCGCCCTTGATGCAGGAAGCATCGAGCAGTTCAACTCAGAGATCGGGCGAGCAGCAGGGATCCTCCTCGACACCAGGCCCACGGCAGTCTCCCTCTCGAACGCCATCAGGATGGTGACGAAATACGATTCCACCGACGTCGAGGCCGCCCGCCGCTCAGTCATCTCCAATGCCGAGAGCTTCATAGACAGCTCCCAAAGAGCTGTGGAGAGGATCGGCAGGATCGGCAGCCGCAGGATCAGGGACGGATACACCATCCTCACGCACTGCAACTCCATGGCAGCGCTCTCCGTCATCAGCACAGCTCACAGATCCGGCAAGGGGATCAGGGTCATAGCCACTGAGTCGCGGCCTAGGTATCAGGGGATCACAACCATCGGGATGCTTGAGGAGCTTGGGATCCAGACAGAGCTGATCGTCGACTCGGCGGTTCGAAGCGTCATGAATGACGTTGACATCGTAGTAGTAGGGGCGGATGTGATCACTGCCGGCGGCTCCCTCGTGAACAAGATCGGCACAGCCCAGATCGCCCTGTGTGCCCATGAGGCGAGGACGAGCTTCATGGTAGCTGCTGAGACCTATAAGTTCAGCCCGAGGACGATCCTGGGCGAGATGGTGACCATCGAGGAGCGCGGGGCTGAGGAGGTTCTCCCGGACATCTCCCGATATAAGAATGTGCGCGTTCGCAACCCTGCCTTCGATGTGACGCCTCACAGCTACATCGATCTCATCTGCACAGAGGTGGGGGCGATTCCCCCCGAGATGAGCTACCTGATCATAAAAGAGCGGCTGGGCTGGGAGCTGGACGAGGAGAGCTAGCGCCTCCTCGCCGCGAGAAGCAGGGCCAGGAAGGCGGCGATCCCAGGCCCAGGCACATTCTTTGTCTCTATGGGTGATGCGGCCGCATTCGCGTCAGGTGACTGAGATCCCGCAGTTATGCTCTGATTTACGGCTTCGATCTCGACATAGGCGGTCATCTTTGAGGCGCGTGATCCCTTGGCGGCAGAAGCCACCTCGAAGGAGTAGTTTCCGGGCGCGACATCCCCTGCACTGATGGTGCAGTTGAACTTCGTGACGCCTGTCGGGAAGACGTACTTGGTGATCTTCTGACAGGAGATATTGAGCCCCTGGCTCATGTTTTTGAAGACGAGCTGGACGTATCCTCCCTGGCTGCCCAGGCCCTTGACAGCTACTGTGAAGTTGGCCTCGCTGTTCGGTGTCAGATTGATGGGCGAGACGTCGATCACCTTGAACCAGTAGGAACCGCTGGCCAGGCCTGCCAGCAGAAGTGCCAGTAGTGGCAGGGCGGAGAAGATCTTCTTCATGGTTGAATGTTAGTATGAATATCATAAGCATGTTTCGGAGGAGAAAAAGATTGAGACTGAAGGCTTGAAGTTGGATCTAAGGGCAAAAAATGGGAGTTAGCAAGAGTCCGGACAGCTCCTCTAGGCTCCCAGGCCACTGCCGCCCATGCCGGGTGGAACGCCGCTCAGGTCACCGCCTGGCCCAATCTTGTCGGCGTACTCATGGACATC